>CAUBMI010000026.1 GCA_958436995.1 uncultured Collinsella sp. | reverse complement strand
GCGGCGAGACGCTGCGCTGTGTCATCATCCCCAAGCTGCCGTTCTCGAGCCCCACAGACCCGCTCTCATGCGAGCGCAATCTGCGCGAAGACCGCGCCTGGGCGCGCTATTCGCTGCCCGAGGCCGTGCTCGAGGTCAAGCAGGCGGCCGGTCGCCTCATTCGCTCGTCGACCGATTGTGGCGTACTCATCTTGGCCGACCCGCGCCTGGTGACGAAGGGCTACGGCAAGAAATTCTTAACGTCGCTGCCCACGAGCTCCTATCAGCGCATCGAATCGGCACAAATCGGGCACTATCTACAGCTGTGGCGCGCGCGCCACGAGCGGCGCCGCTAAAGCGGACAGACGAGGGATTTTGCCATATCGCACAGACGCTCTGACAGGACGGGGTCATCCAAGATGCGGATGGCCCCGCCCGCTGCGATTACCTGGCTTAACAGCCAGCGCTCGGAGCCGTAGCGTACATTCACTGTTGAGCTGTCCGCCCCATTGGGTTCAATCGACATGATGCCGGGCCAGTCTAGGCGCTCTGCCAAGGCGCGCGGCATGAGAAGCTTCGTGCTCCGCTCCGCCTGGGCGAGGGAGTCGTGGAGGGTCGCGGGCTCCGGTGCGTGGCGCACGACGGAGTCGTCGGTCAAGACCAGGCCCTCGATTTTATCCATACGATAGGTACGCTGTTCATCGACCGCGACATCCCAAGCAATCAGATACGTTTGGTCGCCATTTGTTGTGATGCGCAAGGGGTCAACCAAACGCTCGCGCGCCTGTGTGTCATCCATCGAGCGATACGAGATGCGGCAGCGAACGCCGTCCCGAATGGCGCAGCTCAGCTGCTGCCAGTGCGATCCGTGGGCGACGGTGTCAAAGACGCGCTGGTTGTATCCGAGCTCTTTGGGAAGAAGGGCCCGCCGTATTCGAGCCGCCGCTTGAGGTTCGATCCCCAATGATTCAAGTTCATGGTTGAGCACAGCGCCCTCGGCGGCACTCAGACGCAGCGGCAGCACGCGCCCCGCATCACCGGTGAGGACCACGCACTCGCCACGGTGCTCGCAGATAATACGTGCGCCCGATTCTCGGTCCGCAAGCGTCGAGACGATCTCGAGAATCTCGTCGAGCGATGCCCCCGTGATATCAAAGCGGCTGCAAAGCTCGTCTCGTGTCACGCCATTCTCGCCGGCAGCGTAGAGGGCCTCCATGATGTCGATGGCGCGCGAGAGTCTTTGCTCGCTGGTGAGTTTACGCACGGGCATGCTCGTGCACCGTCCTTTCGATGAGGTGATTCCACGCCTGCTTGAGAGAATCGGGGGCGACGGGCCTCATGCCATCCATGGCATGGGCCATGCAAAACGAGGCTGCGGCTTCAAAGTCGCGCACGTCAACGGTCCAGGTCCACTCCGTTTCGGTGCGCATGAGTTCGCCTCGTCCGCGTGTGAGACCGCTGATCATATCGGCCTGCGCTTCACGCGCGAACGAGAACGTAGCCGCAACGGGTGGGCGGTCGGCAAAATCGAACTCAAAGAATAAGTAATCGTTGAGGTTGAAATCCGCAGGAATGGCGTAGGCTTTCGAAGGTCTCCAGGCGCGAATGATGCGGTCGCAGCGGAATGTTCTGATATTGCCTGTGGCATTGTCGAGGCCGCAGAAGTATGCCGTACCCTCGCGCTCGAACATGCCGTAGACGCAAACGGTCCGCTCGCGTTGCTCACCGCGTCCGTTTTGGTACAAAAAGCGCAGCGCGCAACGCTCGGCAAAGGCGCTCCATACCGCATCGACGGCGGGAGAGCGGCGGATCGGTGCCTCTCCTGTCGTCGACATGCCGGTGAGGTAGGCAATCTTGGAGCGAATGTCGGCAAGCGGCGCGGCAAAGGCGGATGAGCTTGCCGCGAGTGTCTGGTCGATGGCGTTGAGCAGGATGTCGGCATCGTCTGCGGTGATGAGACCACCCGCGGCAAACGTGTGCTCGCGGTCGATCGTCCACGCGCTCTCCTCGGTTTCCTGCGCTCCGGCAGCACGAACCTCCCTGATAACGATGCCGCGTTCGAGCAGCTTGTCGCGATCGCGGCGGAACTTGCGCTTGTCTGAGTCGATATTGCCCGAGCCGTATCCCAAATCGGAATCCAGGACGATTTGCTCGGTCGTCAGCGGTTCGGGAGAACTGTTGAGTACAAAGAAAAGGTTGAGGATGCGCTGAGCCGTTTTATCGAAACCGGGCTCGGGTGCCCCCTTTTTAATTGTCGCGGTCGCGTCGCTTGCCGTCATAGAATCCTCGCATGAGAAGGTCGTTTGATGCCATGATTTTAGTCCGATATGGAGATTAGGCTATATCCTTGTCCGCTCGCGGCGTTAAGATAGCCCGAATTCGGCCGTTTGCGCTCGCTCGGGGTATACTTTCGACTATATACGGTTCTAATGTGCATGCATTGGGCCTATTTGTCGGATTATGGATGTGGAGCGCACATGGCGAACACCCAGAACTATATTAACCACCTGCTGCAGAACACCGGCATCACGCCGGCATGCAGCGAAGAAGAGCGCTTGGCTGCCGAGGATATCGCTCAGATCTTCCGCAACCACGGCTTTGATCCCGAGGTTCAGGAGTTCAATGCCCCGGCGCCCAGTAGGTTGGCATTTGCCGTTACCGGTATTCTTGCGTTTGCCGGCGCCCTGCTGATGGGCATCGGCGGCGGCATCGGCTTGGTCGGCACCTTGCTGGCCATTGCCGGCGCCGTTCTTTACGTGCTCGAGCGCACGGGCCACCCCGTGGTTTCACGCCTGGGCAAGACGGGCGTGAGCCAAAATGTCATCGCCTACCACAAGGCCTCGGGCCCGCTCGCGTCTCCGCGCAACCGCCCGGTGGTCGTTGTCGCACACTACGACTCTCCCCGTGCTGAGCTGCTCGCCCGCGAGCCCTATGCTTCGTATCGTGCGCTCATCGCCAAGCTGTTGCCCGTTGCCACGGTTGCCCCCGCTGCCGTTGCCATCCTGCGTATCCTGCCGCTCCCCGGCGCGCTCAAGGTTCTGCTGTGGATTGTCGCGATCCTCGCTTCCCTCGTTGCACTTGCCAACGCGGCAAACATCATCTCTAACCGCCACATTCTTCCCTATACGTCTGGCGCGGTGTGCAACAAATCTTCTGTCGCCGCTATGCTCGGCGTTATGGACAACGTTGCTCCCTTCCAGGGCGAAAACGAGTTTCCCGACGATGTTCCGTTCGATACCTATTTTGGGGAGCAGAAGCGTCGTGCCGAGGAAATGGCGCGCGCGGCGGCGGAGTATGCCGCGGCCCAGCAGCAAAACGACTACGGCAACACCATCGAGTATGAAGAGCCTACCTACGTCGAGGACGAGTTCGGTCAGCCGATTGCTCCCGACGCTCAAACCGAGCCCGAACAGGGTGAGGCTTTCGACGAGCAGATCGAGGGCTTTGATGGTGCATCTGCCGACGAGACACTGATTGGCGCCGTAGTGCCCGAGGATCAGAATCAGGCTGTCCAGACCGAAGAGTTCAATGACGAGGTTTCCGCTGCCGAGCCGGCGGAGGAGCCTGTCGCGGCCGAGCCCGAGCCCAAGCTCTATCGCAATGCCACCGGCAACATCCGCTTTGGTTCGGATGCCATCCGTGCGCTCGGAATGCTTCCCGAGTCCTGCACGCTCGATTACGAGGAGGGCGAGGAGCCGACGTTTGAGCCCGAGCCTGTCCCCGTCGTGACTGCGCCTGCGCCCGTTGCCACTGTGGATGATGAGTCTGCCGCGGTTACCGCTGCCGTTGCCGAGCCCGAAGCGGTGTCCGCGATCGATCCCGCGGCAGGACTGGACATTTTGGCTCCCGCCGCGCCGGCGCAAGACGTTGCGGACGAGTCTGACGACGATTACGTTGAACAGCCGAGGCGCGTGTCTTACGAGAGCGATACTGATTTCTCGGCCGAGATTCCCGCGGCAACGCCCCATGCCGATATTGCATCCGCGTTCTCTTCGATTGGCGCCGGCGCTTCCAACTTCTTTAAGGGTGCGCTTGCAAAGGGCAAGAAATTTGTCGACGATTTCGAGGAGAAGCGCGCTGCCGCACGCGAGGCTGCCGAGCAGGAGGCTATCGCTCAGCAGCAGGCAGCCGAGGCGGCACGTGAGCGCGCGGCGCAAGAGTTCGAGCAGAACGAGGCTGTGCAGTCCGTGCCCGTCGACGCTGCCGAAGCTACGACGTCCTTTGAGTCCCAGCAACCGGCGTCCGCGGATGTTGTTGAGGCGACGACGTCTTTCGAGGCTCAGCAGCACGTCGATAGCACCATGTCGTTTGATGCCGCGCAGTTCGATTCCACGATAACGTTTGAAAAGCAAGGCACCGCGATTGCCGAGTCCCTTCCTGTTTCCGATGAGCGGGGCGATGCGGCAGACGATGACGAGCCTATTGATGCTGCCGCAATCCAAGATGCCGCCGAGGACGAGCCCGTCGAGGCCAACTCTGACGAAGAGCAATACGCAACAGCCGAGCAAGATGATTCGACCGAGGTCGAGCAGGAGGAAGTGCCTGCGGTTTCCGAGGCTCCCGAGACAGATGAGTCGAGGCCTTACTCCACGCAGATTTTCACCATGCCGACCCCGAGTGGTTCCGGTGCCACGGTTGCCGATGTTGCTCCCACCCAGGACGAAACGGTCGATTCCCTTATGGCCCAGATTTCCTCCCAGGCATCGCCGCGTCCGCAGATGAATGTTCCCGATCCGGCGTCAGCTCCGTCGCCTGCACCTTCCTCGTCTCCGCTGGCTTCGGTCCCCGATCCGTCGCTGCCGTCGATGAAGCAGGCAAACGTTGCGTCTCGCACGTCGCTGTTCGACCTTCCCGACCCCTCCGCACAGGTCAACGACCCCTTTGCTGCCGCTCAGGGTCCCGAACCCACATCGGCACCCGTTGCGCCTCCTATGCCCGTTGCGTCGGGCGCTCAGCCGATCGAGACCATTTCGGCTCCCGCCCCGGCGGCACCCAAGTCTCGCAAGCGCGGCCTGGGCGGCCTGTTCGGTCGTAAAAAGAAAAACGAACAGGACAGCATGAGTGATTGGCTGGGCGTCGAAGACGATTACGATGCCAAGAAGTCCGGTCGCGGCATCGGTTCGTGGGATAATTTCGAGGACGATAACGATGGCTGGAAGGGCGGCGCTACGTCTTCCGACGGCGCTTCTTCCGAAGATATGCTCTCGGCTGTCGCCTCTATGGGTGACGATGAGCTGCTCGGTCACGATATCTGGTTTGTGGCAACGGGCGCCTCGGATTGTGATGGCGCCGGTATGAAGGCCTTCTTGGCTTCGCATCGCGATAAGCTCCGCGGCGTATTCTTCATCAATCTTGAATCCGTCGGCGCCGGTAGGCTTTCGGTGGTGACGGTCGAGGGCGAACAGCAGCTGCTCAAGGGCGATCGCCGCATCATGAACCTGGTCAGCAAGGTGTGCAAGTCGTTCCATGTCGATTGTGGCGCGCTCGAGATGCCCTATGCCAAGACCGATGCCTATGCCGCGCTCGAGGCGAGCCGCCGAGCCCTCACCATCGCCGGCGTGGACGGCACGCGCCTGGCTTGTGCTCGTACCGAGGACGACCTGCCCCACAATGTCAACCCGACGAACATTGCCACGGTATCCGAGGTCGTGACCGAGGTTATCCGCCGTTCGTAGACGGAGCTCTAAGGAGTCAACGTGTTTTCGTATATTAAGCGCCATTGGCCTGTCTACGTGATTTTGACCTTGATTGCCATTGCGTTAGGATTTGGGGCTGCCTACATCGTGGGTGCGAAGGGCTCGACCCCTGCCTCCGCAATCAGCGAAGAGGTGGAGCAAGAACAGAGCACGGGTGCCGATGGGATTCCTGAGTCCGAGCAGGCAATCGTTGATGGTGGATCTTCGTCTGCAGAGTAGATACGGCGATTTAAATGATTGAAAGCGGGCGAGCCGGGGGACTGGCTCGCCCGCTTTTTTCATCGTGCTAGCGGTTCTTTGGGATCGACCTAAGGCGAGCGAACCATAGGGCTGCGGCACCCGAGGTCAGAAGCGCGGTGATGCAGGCGGCGATGGGAACTGATCCTGTTGCCGGTAGGTCCTGCGGTAGGGTACAGCGTTGAGTGACACGGTCCTCGTCATGTGACTCAAGTTTATCGCCGCCGCCGTTGCGGCAAAGATCGACGCGCGCGCTGTTGGTGAGTGCGGTTTGGGGCGTATAAGCCGACGTTGCCTGCATGTGCACGGCTGCGCCCCGAGCGTCTGTGCCAAGGATTGCTTTGGCATCGTCAAGGTCGTCGTGCTCATCTTTGAGATCATCACGGGTCCAAGAATCCACATCGCTTCGAGTCGTAAAGTCGGCGGCTACTGCACCGTATTCAATGCGAATGCCCGTTACGACGGTATTGGATGCAAGGTCAAGTTCTTTCGCCTCGAGTGTGGTGGATTCCGTGGTCGAGACATCCGCCTTCCAGAGGTGCCAGCCGTCGTAATCGACGAGGCGGCAATCCTCACCCAGACTCTCTTTTACTTCGTCGGACTCAAGCCAAGGATTTTCGTGCCCATCGTCAAGCGTCGCGTTTGCCGGCCCATCGACGTCTGTCGAGTCCAACGGCGTCGTGCGATACCACACGTTGCACAGACCGTTGAGGTCGCCGATGGCGACGGGGGTTTCGATTGAGACGAATCTCGCCGTGCCGTCTTTGGCACACTCAAGATCATCGGTAATCGTAAACTCATCAACCCAGGTAGCTGAATCGTTTCGAGCGTCGATGGTATAGGAGAAAAGTCCGTCCGTATTGGTTTGCGTCGCGGCGCGATTTTTACCATCGCCGTTGGCCAGCAGACCCTTCCCGATAGGTTGGACAAGTTCCTGACGCTTGTCGACCTGTCCTTTGATCTCGATGGGCGCATCCTTCATCGCGACGGATTGGACTTCTCCCGTATCCTTTATTTCAAACGTTATCTCCTCGGCAAGGTCATAGGTCCGCGGAGACATCGTTTCGCGCAACGAGTAGGTGCCGGGTGCAAGATGTTCGATGCGGTGTGGCTTATCGGATGAGGTCCAGGAGTCTATTTCGGTTTTATCGGGACCATACAAGGTGAGCTGTGCACCTTTCACTTCCTGCTCTCCGCTTGCATCGACCTTGGAGATATCAACCTTGGTGTAATCGTCGGATACGTTAAGCCGTGCTTCCACAACGGGTGTTTTCTGGTCGGCATAGGTAAGGTCGACGATATGGTGCGTCCGGTCGAGTAAGAAGCCTGCCGGCGCTTGAGTCTCGACAACCTCGTAGCGTGCGGTGCCAGATCCCAGCGGGAGATCGTCCGCGCGTGCCTCTCCAGTTTCATCCGTCGCGATGGTCGCGACGGTCTCACCGTCGAGCGCGGCAATGCTACCATCGGGGCGCACGATATCACCCGAGGCACGGATCTCAAAGATGGCGCCCGCGAGGCTGCTGCCGTCTACGGCATCGGTTTTAACGATCCTGATGTTTCCGGTCGCGGCGTGGTCATAATACGAGGCGATTGCAATGGGCGTTAGGTTCATGTCGGCGGGTATGTTTACCTCGATCTCTTCACCGACAAGATAGGGCTCTTTGGCCGAAGTTTCGCGTACATAATAGGTGCCCGGCACGAGCGATTCGGGCAGTGTGACGGTGCCGGTCGCGTCAGTCGTAAAGGTGTCCATTACATTATGTGCTGGATACCAGCATGTTTGTGAGACAGGTTTGTGATTGCTGTCGAGGAGTTGGAAGGTGAATCCGGCTAGCGGAACAGAAGCGCCTGTTTGGGCATCGCGTTTTACAATCTGGAGATGCGTCGACAGAGCGTGGTTGTCCACGATATATTGAAGCTCGGCGCCGTCGGAAATCTGCTTGGCCCCGACGGTCCATTCCCCTGCACGTTTAAAACCCTCGGGGACGGTTTCCGGAACCTCGCGAACGGTGTAGCCGGCGCGGTCGTATGGGATGGCTCCGTGGACACCGGCGGGTCGCTTGCCTGCGCCGAACCATGCTTCTGACTGATCTTTGGTGGAGGCAAAGCCATAGATGTTTGTGGTCAGTGTGCCAACAACCTGCTGAGAGCTGTTGCTGACAACCTCAAAGACAACACCTCCTGCCGGCTGCTCCAGGCCGGATTGATCGCTATTGCCGTAGTCCTTGAATTTGGAAATCTCAAGGTCAAACGCAATGGGGATATCGGAAACGCGCGATTCGATCTCGACCACGCCTGAATCACCGAGCTGGTCGGCTCCAACGGTATAGGACCAGCTGTCGTTGGCTGGCAGGTAGCCCTCGGGGGCTTTTGACTCATAGATGGTAAAGGTTCCTAGGGGGACATCGGTGAGGGTAGCTCGACCGCTTTCATCGGTTGTGAGGGTTTGCGCCCATCCGGGGGTGGATTGCGACACGCACGTGAACTCTGCTCCCGCAAGTGAAGCTCCAGCCTGGGGTCCGGCATTCGTCGCGGCATCGAGTTTTACGACATGCAGGGTGATGGTGCCGGGTTGTTCATCAACGGCGACCTGTCCACCGTCATTCCCCGTGGTAAAGGCGATGCGATCACGACGGGGGACATAGCCGGCCGGCGCCTTTGTTTCAACTAGGTAGTATGCCGTGTTGGGCAGAAGTGCTGCCTGCGCTCGACCGTTGCTGTCCATCTGGATGGTGCCGACACGCGCGCCGCTGGCGCTCTCAAAAACATCGAATGTTGCCCCGTCAAACTGATAAGTATTGTTTCCGCTGGTAATGGCAGCGTTTGCAGACTGCTTTTGGAAGGAAACAGAGAACGCCGGCAGTACATAGAGCATGTCTTGACGTTTGCTGCCGCCCGATACGGCTCCTAGATAGCGCCGCGCGCGGTGCGGAGCGGCTTTGATGCTTCCTGATTTTGCGCTGTCGTGGAGCCATCGCGCAGCCGCCACGACTTCATTGTCGGCGGTAAAGTGTCCACTCTTGGTTTTGCCCTGAGCGGTCGTGTAGGAGTAGGTGCCGTCGACATGGGTAGTGCCGTTGAGCATCCATACGGCAAGCTGGGTGGCGGCGCGGGCGCGATCTGGTGAAAGATGGTAACCGCCAAACGACGTGGCGGTAGGATATCCGTGACAAACGATTGCCGCGAACTCGTCGTCGAGCCACACCCAGCCTTGATCAAAGTTGAGCCATGGGCCGCCCGGCTTGGTGGGGCCGGGGCGCTCCTGGTTCATGCAGTAGGCAATCGAGGCGTCTTGAGCTTCATACTTGCCGATGAAGAAGGGCCCACAATCATCGCTAATAGTGCGGAAGCCGAGCTGGTCGTAGCCATCGACGGCAAATGCGGCTCCCGGTGCCAGGCAGCCGAAAAGCAGGAAGAGGAGCAGGAGCAGCGGGCCTGTTGCGATTGCGCTGTGGACAGAGTGCGTGGGTGCGTTGGACATGGCTGCTCCTTATCCCTCGTGCGCCGCACGGGGAGGCTGCGACGCGTAGGATGAGGCTACCCCCGAGGTTCATGCGGGTAAGTACCGGAGCCTGACCAAAAGCTTGCCCAATTCCTGACAAATTGAGCTCAAATACAACAATCAAGCAAAAGCGCAGGTAGAAGATAGGGAGAACAGGAGGTCAAAGGTCCTCATCTCCACAATTGACGCGATTTTCAAACGAATCTCCACAGCTAAAACAAGCATCACCACCCTTGTATCGAACAAGACAACCGCGTTATACTAGCCAACACACAAGCGGGCATCGCCAAGTGGTAAGGCATCAGCTTCCCAAGCTGACACTCGCGGGTTCGAGTCCCGTTGCCCGCTCCAAAAAAAGCAAAAGCACGACACCGTTCCGGTGCCGTGCTTTTTTCAACAAAGTGCCGGGACTCGAACCCGCCAGGGTGCGAGCGTTAAATAAACGCGAAGCGTTTATAGCGAGCAGGCGAAGGCGCCGGCAGGCGCCTGAAGCCGGTGCGGATTTGCGAAGCAAATACGCGGATGTCCCGTTGCCCGCTCCATCGACCAGGGCGGATTTTGGGAAAAGCGGATTCAACCGACGTTACCGCCGCTTCCCCGGACCGGGACATGCCGCCTGAAGCCGGTGCGGATTTGCGAAGCAAATACGCGGATGTCCCGTTGCCCGCTCCACCGAGCACGGGGGACCTCGGGAGCGTCGGATTCAACCCATTTTGCCCGCGCATGGGCGTAGGTCCGGGTGTGTCGCCGCAGCCGGTGCGTATTTGCAGAGCAAATACGCGGATGTCCTCATGGCCGCTCTTGCGGCAAAATGTTAGGTTAATGCCTGCAGCCCATACTTGCACCTGCGCACGGTACAATGGTTGGGTTACGACCAACGTGCCAATAACCAAAAAGGAGCCGCTATGATCGATCGCTATACCCGCCCGGAGATGGGACACATCTTCTCCCTCGAGAACAAGTACGCCATTTGGCAGGAGATCGAGGTTCTGGCCTGCGAGGCCCAGGCGGAGCTCGGTAAGATCGGCATTTCTAAAGACGAAGCCCAGTGGATCCGCGACCATGCCAACTTTGAGAAGGCAAAGGTCGACGAGATCGAGGAAGTCACGCGCCACGATGTCATCGCCTTCCTGACCAACATGAAGGAATATATCGACGCCGATGTTCCCGAGGGCGAGCCCAAGCCTAGCCGCTGGGTTCACTACGGTATGACCAGCTCCGACCTGGGTGATACGGCTCTGTGCTATCAGCTTACTCAAGCGTGTGACCTGATTATCGAGGACGTCAAGAAGCTCGGCGTGATCTGCAAGCGCCGCGCCTTCGAGGAGCGCAATACGCTCTGCGCCGGCCGCACCCACGGCATTCATGCCGAGCCGATGACCTTCGGTATGAAGTTCGGCTCTTGGGCGTGGGAGCTCAAGCGCGATCTCGATCGTCTTGAGGACGCTCGCAAGAATGTTGCCTTCGGTGCCATCTCCGGTGCCGTCGGCACCTACAGCTCCATCGAGCCGTTCGTCGAGGAGTACGTCTGCGAGCGCCTGGGTCTGGTCCACGACCCGCTGTCCACGCAGGTCATCTCCCGCGACCATCATGCCTACCTCGCCGGCGTCCTCGCCACCACGGCGGCCACCTGCGAGCGCATCGCTACCGAGGTTCGCAATCTGCAGAAGACCGATACGCTCGAGGCCGAGGAGCCGTTCCGCAAGGGTCAAAAGGGCAGCTCCGCCATGCCGCACAAGCGCAACCCGATCACCATGGAGAAGGTCTGTGGCCTGTCGCGCATCGTGAAGTCCAATGCCCAGGTCGCTTTCGACAATGTCGCCCTGTGGCATGAGCGCGACATTTCGCACTCCTCTGCCGAGCGCGTCGCCCAGGCCGATAGCTTTATCGCACTCGACCACATGTTCCAGTGTCTCATTCGCGTTATTGACGGCCTGCAGCTGTATCCGGCTCGCATGATGGCCAACCTCAACAAGACTCGCGGTCTCATCTTCTCCTCCAAGGTCCTGCTGGCCCTCGTCGATACGGGCATCACCCGCGAAGATGCCTATGCGATCGTGCAGGAAAACGCCATGGCTACCTGGCACGAGGTGCAGGATTGCGTCTCCGGTCCCACCTTTAAGGAGCGTCTCGAGGCTGATCCGCGCTGCACCGTCAGCCAGGAGAAGCTCGACGAGATCTTTGATCCGTGGGACTTCCTCACCCGCATCGACACGGTCTTCGATCGCCTGGAGCAGCTCGAGTTCTAACTGATTGATTTGGGGCGTAGTCAAACCGATCAGTTTGCTTTTGCCCTCAATTGAAGTGTGGATTTCCGGCTCAAGCCCCGTTGGTAACTCGTTTTGCCGACGGGGCTTTTGCGTGAGAGTGCTTGGAAAAGCTACATTACAACGGGCGATTTTTAATGCGGGGATGTCGCTTGCCGATAATTTGACTCTTCCGACAAACATTAGCTTGTCAGTGTCGGTTGGGGGGGGGTATCCTTAAGACAATTTTAATGTGTGGGAGAATGCTGCATTTTTCACGAGAGATTGGACTTAGGGGAATGAGAAAAGGGTTTTGGAGGATAGCCGCCGCATTTTGTGCCGTTTTGGCTGCCGTAACGGCAGTTTCAGTCGCTACGCCATCAATAGCGGTCGCATCGGAAACTAAGGGAGGAGAGGTTCTCGTTTCTGTTTCACAGGACAGTGTTTTGAAATATTGTTCTGTTGCGGTCGGGCAAAGACTGAATGGAAGTGTCCGCTTTTCGCTTCCGGGAGCTCCGTCCCAGGAGATAGCTCAAGCGGCGCAAAACCCCGAGAATTACACGCTAACGATTTCGAGTGATGATGCAGAGAATATCTCGCTTTCAAACATCTATGGACAATGGGAATATACGTTGTCCCCAGTGTCTGTTGGAGACGGCAAGCTTCGGATAACTGCTGAGTTCAATTATGAGGGTTACAAAGCGGAGGGTTATCTTGAAATAAGCCTTGCTAAGTCTCAAAACAAAATAAAAGAAATAAAGTATGCAAACAATTCGGACAAGGCAAAGCCTGTGTCTTCTCTGACGTTGTTATATATCGAGAAGTGTCCTGTTTGCGGAAAACAACACTATGGCTCTGAGAAAGGGAAAGTGCTGCTCGCATTTGAGCGGCCCGATGAGGAGCCGACGGCGTTTGATATCTATGGAAATAGCTCTTATGACGATGGGTCGGGGCTTTATACGCAGCTAAGCAGTGATCAGATAACGGAGTGTAGCAATTCTGCCGATTATCAGCTGCAGGCTCCTGTTTATATTAATCCGCACAGCAGCAGCGCTAGTGAACTCCGGATAGGCGTGAGTGACTACGCGCAAGATATTTATCAGAAGAAACGACTCTGCGACGTGGTGATGAAGGAACAGGGTCCCGCTTTTGTTGAGAAAAACATGAGCGGAAAAATGGCTATCGGCTCTAACGCATGGATCGATTCGAGTGATTTGATTGATGTTGAACTGAATTCAACCGGGCAAGCTTGCAGAGATTCATCGCGTGACTACCAGTCTCAAACGTGGAAATTATCCTATTCAGTTATAAAAGGACAAGACATTGTTTCGATAGAGGGAGATCGGGTCACCGCAATCAAGGTGGGGACTGCAACTATTGAGGCGACGGATTCGTTCGGCGGCAAACATGTCGGCACCATAGATGTGATTCCCTACCCATCCGTTAAACCTTCGATTGCATTCTTGAAGGAGAGCGAAATCTCAATTGAAAGCGAATTAGCTCCAGACCGCACCGGCACGGACGATTATCTGCTTGATGCGAACAGATATCGCGATTACTTTGGAACTGTGTTGACGAAGGAGGCTGTAGAGCTTCTCGATAAATATCCATATTCTGAATATCGATTCGTGTCATCAGACCCTAGCATCGTTAGCATCGAGATGTACGCTGTGAGCTCAAGTACAGCAGGATATTTCGCGCATCCGAATGGCTACGGCACTGCAAAGATAGACGTCTATCTCGGTGACCCCGATAATGGGGGCCTTCTCTGTGACACGATGACCGTTCATGTCGTCAAGCCTGGCGAGGAACCTGCAAAAACGACGGTTTCCATTGCGGATGGTTACTCAACATCTATGGACAAGGGCACGACTCAGCAGTTGAAGGCAAAGGTTTCCCCTGACGATGCGGCCAGTAAGGTTGTCTGGTCCTCTTCTAACGAGAGCGTCCTTACCGTCGATGGAAACGGTCTTGTTGCCGCTGTCGGTGACGGTGATGCCACGATCACGGCAACGGTTGATGGGGTCTCTGCAACCACGGATACAATTACGGTAACCACTCCGGTCGTAAAGGTCTCGGGCGTCAGCCTCAGCGCGTCGAATCTTAAACTTGCTGTGGGCGGTGAGCCCTCGACGTTGACCGCAGCGGTTGAGCCCGATAATGCAACGAACAAGAACTTGTCCTGGTCGTCGAGCGATCCTACGGTCGCCACGGTTGCAGACGGCATCGTGACCCCGGTCAAGGCAGGTGCCGCTACGATCACCGTCACCACTGAGGACGGAGAGTATAGCGCCACGTGCAAGGTGACCGTTATTCAGCCTGCTACGGGCATCATGCTCGATAAGCAGAAGGTCGCGCTTGCGGGCGCTGCAACCGAGCAGCTTAAGGCGGCGGTCGTTCCCGCGGAGGCTAACCAGACAGTTGTTTGGAAGTCCAGCAATGAGAGCGTCGCTACGGTCGATCAAACCGGAAAGGTGACGGCTGTCTCCAAGGGTGCCGCAACCATCACCGTTTCGACTGAAGACGGCGTCTATTCTCAGGATTGCGCGGTGACCGTCTCTAATCCCGCAACGAACCTTACGGTCGACCAGACCGCTCTTAACCTTAAGAAGGGCGAAGAGGGCACCGTGAAGATTTCTCTTGTTGGAGCCCTTGCGGGTGAGGTCGACGAGACCAAGCTTGCTCTGGATGACACGGGCGCTTCGAAGGCGTTTAAGGTTGTCGACAACGGCGATGGCTCCTACACCGTTACCGCCCTAAAGACCGGTTCTGGCTCATTTGTCATCACTGCAGAGTCGCTCTCCCAAACCGTCTCGGTGACCGTGACCAACCCCGTTCAGAAAGTCGAGCTCGACAAGACGAGCCTGTCCTTTACCGTCGGTGATGCCTCCGCAAAGCTCTCCGCAACGGTGAGTCCTGCCGATGCAGACGATACGACGGTGAGATGGACCTCCAGCGATTCGTCGATCGCTACGGTCAAAGACGGCGTCGTGACGCCGCTTAAGGCCGGTACCGCCACGATCACCGTCACCTGTGGTGACAAAACAATGACCTGTACCGTTACTGTAGCGGCGAGGACCATTGCGGGTGTTGCAGGTAGCGACGGAACGGATGTTAGCGTAAGCGCCGAGAACAATGCCGCTGCCGGCATTGCCCAGAACAACAGCATCTCTCTTGTGGTCGAGGAACCGACAAATCTTACCGACGCCGCCAATGCTACGATTTCCGGCCTTGAGCAGGGGGCTACCAAGGTTGCCGAGAAGCTCGATATCAAGCTTCTCAAGAATGGCGAGGTTATCGAGGACTTCGATGGCATGTCCTTCATCGTTCGTGTCAAGATGACCGCAGCCATGAAGGCGCTCACCAATCTCAAGGTGCTCTACGTTGCCGAGGATGGTTCCACTCAGGCTATGGATACGTGGCCCGAGGGCGACTACCTTTGCTTCCGCACGAGCCACTTCTCGACGTACGTGGTGACGGGCGAGGAGGCCAATGGTGAGCCGGTTCAGCCTACGCAGCCCGTGACGCCGTCCCGGCCTAGTCAGCAGACGACGACTAAGGTGACCAAAAAGTCTGTTAAGGCTACTAAGGGCGCGCTCGCCAATACGGGCGACCAGGCCCTTGCTGTCGCCTTTATTATGGCCGTTGCCGGCGCTTCGCTGATCGCTTTCGCTCTTATGTGTAAACGTTTCGAGCGTTAGGGTACCCCGCTCGTCACCCGCATCGACACGGTCTTCGATCGCCTGGAGCAGCTGAGCTTCGAGTAGGGTTGACCTAATTCGACCGTTTGCCGATACATTTCAACCATTGGCGCCTTGCCCGTCTTGGGCAAGGCGCTTTTTTTCGCTGCTGTATCGGCCCCCGGTAATAAAATGAACTTAACTGCTGTTTCGATGAAAGGGGGCGCGTGCCCAGACGTATCAAGCGAGCCGCCATTGTCTCGTCTGTGCTCATACTCCTTGTTGCTGTCTGTGCGGTTGCCCTGACGTATACCGCTCGAAGCAGTTCTACCTCATCGAGTGAATCCGATAAAGATCTCCCGGTGCTCAAAATCGGCGTTACGGATAACGATCCCTATGTGTATACCGATATCGCGGGCGATTACGTCGGTATCGATATCGATATCGCCCGCGAGGCTTGCAAGCGTGCGGGAATCAAGCCGCAATTCATTGACATATCTTGGAATGATCGCGATCGCCTGCTCAAAAACGGCGAGATCGATTGCCTGTGGTGCGACTATTCGCCCTGTTATCGCGAAGACGAGTATTACTGGACTGAGCCGTATCTAACCTTGACGGTTTCGGTTGCCACCAAGAAAACGAGTGGTATCAAGTCCTTGGCGTATCTCGATGGCAGCAAGACTGTTGCGGTGATTTCCGGTTCGGTGAGTGAACGCCGATTGCTTGCAGGCGATCTGGAAATCTCGTCGGACGTGCATATCAAATCATATGGCTCCGCCGAACTCTGCAAAGCCGCCCTCGTCAAGGGGTATGTTGACTGTTGGATGGCGGACGTTCAGTCGCTCGATCGACTCGTCGCCCAGTATCCCGGCCTGTACCGTGTGTTTGCCGACAACGTTATGACGGTTGACCTTGGCGTCGCGTTTAAGGACGGCTATGAGGGGGAGTACGTCAAAAACCTCAATACCGTGCTGTTCGAGATGGATCGAGATGGCACGATTGAGCGCATTGTGGGCAAGTACAAGGCAGGGGCGACGACGGACGGGCAAGGAGCGGAATCATGACAAATGATGAGCGCCGCTTGCGCCGAAAGGCATTAGTCACCGCGGCTATCTGCGTTGTGGTCAGCGCTGTCCTGTTGGGTCTGCTGTATGTGGTCGGCACGCATCGCTGTCTCGATAAAACGCTTGGGTTTGGTCAGGAAACCATGGTGTTTTTAAAAAACGCCTGCGAAAAATATGACCGATATGAACAGGGAAGAAAAACCGAAGCGACGCACAATTTGGATGCCGCGCTCGAGTCGTTTTCGACGTTCTTGCCAGCTGATCACGTTGAAGTCAACGATGACCTCGTCGAGGAGTACGTCCATACCGAGCACCTTTCGGGAATGTTGGTCATGGACGCCGACGGCCATATGGCCGCTCATTACGATATTGACGGTCGCGATCCGCTGATGCTGTGGCGAGAGGAGCTGGCCTGTTCGTCGGTCGCATCGATGTATCGAGGATCCAAGGTGTCCTACTCGACGGTCGTTGAGCGTCGCGATGTCGATTTTGCCGTGAGTGTTGTTCCGTACGGTGATGGCGTAGCGCTGGGGTATCGATCGCTTGCGCCCGAGCCCGCCGATGATTATTCGTATACGATCGCCGACGTGCTCGTGAACAACACATTCCATCAGAGCCCAACGGTGTTCGTGATGCGCGATATGCAAATCGTTTCTTCAAACGATTCGACCGTCGATATAGCTCTCGCCCGGCTTCTTGCCGATAGCGGAATTGATTGGAAAGACGAAGGCTTAACACGTGTCGAATATCGGGGAAGTACCTGGTATGCCGTGCGTGCGGCGTATAAGGACTATCGCCTGTTTGCGCTCTATCCCAAATCTGAGGTCATGTCGGGTAGGATTTCATTTATCGCTGCCGGCGTACTGGCGTTCCTGGTGTTTTTGGTTGTAGTGCTGTTGGTGCGTATCGTCGCCGATCGTCGCAATTTGGCCGAAAAGGACAAGCAGCTCGGCATCATCAATGCCATCAGTTCCGCGTATGAGTCGACCCTCCTGTTGCATCTCGACACGCTCGAGATCGAGGGGATTAACATGTCGCCATCGGTGGCGAAGATATTTGACGAGCACGCCGAGGCATATGACTTTTTTGCAACGGTTTGCCGAGACATTGTGAGTCCCGAAAGTCGCGAGGCGGTCATGGAGCTCTTAGATATAAAGACGCTTCGGGATCGTATGGAGGGCGTGCCGTACTTGGATGCCGAGGTACGAGACTGCCGAGGTACGTGGTATTCGCTGCAGGTTGTTCCACAGCGCCGCGATGAGCAGGGTCGACTGGAATCGGTCGTCGTGGCGACGCATAACATCTCGATGACAAAGCGCGCCGAGGAGCTTTCTTTCCAGGACAAGCTGACGGGGCTTCGCAATAGAAATTACCTTGAGTCCCTTGGCGATGACTTGGTGAACGAGTCCCTGCCCGTGAGTGTGATCATGATGGACTGCAATTTCCTCAAGCATACCAATGATCTCTATGGTCACGAAATGGGCGATGAGCTGCTACGGCGTACGGCGTCTGTATTGAGGCGAACGGCAGGCGAGAAGTTTGTGCCTATGCGCATTGGTGGCGACGAGTTCTTGCTGATTTGCCCTCACACCGATCGCGAATCCGCATGTGAAGTAGTGCAAGATCTTCGCCTCAGCCTTGCTGCTGCGAGCGATGAGGTGCTGACAGTCAGTGCGTCGTTTGGCGTCGCGACGGCAGAGGCACCCGGTTATACACTGACCGAGATTTACCACATCGCTGACCACAACATGTATCAAGAGAAACGAAAAGTCCACGCTCGGGAAGCAGATTGCTAGTATTGCTACCGCCGGTTTGCGCATTGGGGAATGTTGAATCGGTGCCCGCGATACTTTATCGGTTCGGACGGGGATAATAGACGTCTGAAATTGCTTTACGAGAGGGGAACGCAATGATTAGTTTTGATTACAAGCCTCAGGGCGTATGCGCTCGCAATATCCACCTTGACCTGTCCGATGACGGCAGCAAGGTGGTGGGCGTCGAGTTTACCGGCGGCTGCAACGGCAATCTCAAGGCTATCTCTAAGCTGGTCGAGGGTGCTCCTGCTGATCGCGTGATTGAGGTTCTTGCCGGCAATACCTGCGGCATGAAGAAGACCTCTTGCGCCGATCAGCTTACGCGCGCCATCGAGGCCGCTCGCGCAGAGATCGCCTAATGGGCACCGCTGATCGCTTTAAGAATGGAATAACGCGTCGAGGTTTTGTACTGGGTGGCGCCGCTACCGGTGCTGCTGCCGTACTGGCCGGTTGCTCGAAAAAAACGGGCACGAGTGATGATGCCGCCGGCGAGCCGCAGGTTATCAAGGACGATTCGAAGATTGTCTCGATCACTGATGAGTACGAGGCAGTCGACATCGATCTTGAGCCGGCGGCTTCATGGACATTGCCCTTGGGTACGCTGCTGTACTACTGCGATGGTGACTACGCTGCCGCGATGATGGCGCCTGCTTCTGCCCTGCATGCCAATACGCTTGGTGTGCTCAACCTGGGCGATGGCTCGCTTACCACATTAATCGAGGATCCTATCGAGGGCACGGGATATGCATTTTACGATGTCCGTGCCGGCGATGGCGTGTTTGCGTGGGTTGAGATGAACTTTGCCAATTCATCGTGGAAGCTCTACGCTCAAAATCTGTCGGGCGCTTCGCTCTCTGGCGACGTGGTTGAGCTCGATCGGGGTGGCAAGGACTATGATCCGCCACTGTTTACGGCGTACGGGTCATCAGTCATCTGGTATAAAATGCCTTCGGCAGGCGGCAATAAAACGAGTAGTGATTCGTTTTGCTATCGTCGCTCGCTTGATGAATCCAAGGCCGAGACAATTTGGAAATCGACGGGCCGCTTTGCATCGGCCCCGCGTGCGAGTGACGGCATTTTGACCATCTCGCCGCGTGTCCGCAACGACGAGGGCGTCTACTATGGCATAACGGCAATCGATCTGACCGACGGCAACAACACCAAACGTGCCCAGCTAGTCCTTCCCTCGTCAGTCTCGCCTTTCGAGGCCGTATATATGGGCGATACCTTCGTGTTTTCTATCGAGGCGACCTATAGTGGCGTGGGCAGCTTGGGCAACATGGGCACGTATATCGGTAATGAGGGAGGGCCGTACCTCTTCCTGTCACGCGAGCCGCTCGCATGTGCGGCTGGCAAGAAGAATAAATACCTTGTTAAGGTGCAGGCGTCGCATTTCCTGATCGACACCTCTGCCAAGACCTATGGCTCGCTGCTGTCGCCCGATCGCGCTTTGGAGTATGGCGATTATCCAGCTACGGCGGGAAAATCGGACTCATTCCTTACGTACGCCACGGTGCGCAACAGCCAGGGTATACCAGAGACGGTCACTGCACGCCTATTCTCTCTTTAAGCTTAGAGGGGTTAAAAAGGCGCCAACAGGGGAATAAACGCGTTGTAATTGTGAGTACCGCCCGCCGAGCTGCCGCGTCATAGCGGCATCCGGCGGGCTCAGGTGCGTTAAAATGGGCTTGTTCTTAGCTAATTGAGACAGGGGGGCCGTGTTATGGCTTCAGATGCAAAAAAGATTCTGCTGGTCGAGGACGAAAAGGCAATCCGTGACGCCGTCGCTGCCTATCTCGAGCGCGAGGGCTACTGGGTTGTTGGCGTCGGCGACGGCCAGTCCGCGATCGAGGAGTTCGAGAAGCACCAGTTCGACCTGGTTGTGCTCGACCTTATGCTCCCCAAGATTCCCGGCGAGCGCGTTTGCCGCACTATCCGCGATACCTCGGATGTGCCCATTATCATGCTTACCGCCAAGGGCGAGATCGAGGACCGCATTATCGGCCTCGAACTTGGTGCCGACGACTACCTGATCAAGCCGTTCTCGCCGCGCGAGCTCGTCGCCCGCGTTCGCGCGCTGTTCCGTCGTGCCCACCAGGCCGACGAGCCTGCCGTTGAGGTGCTCGACTTTGGCGATCTGGTCATCGATATCTCGGGCCACAAGATCTTGGTCGAGGGCAAGGAAGTCGATCTGACGGCTTCCGAGTTCAAGCTGCTCACCACGCTTGCTCGTCATCCCGGTCGTGTCTACAACCGTATGGAGCTGGTTGAGAAGGTGCTCGGCTACGACTTTGAGGGCTATGAGCGCACCATCGACAGCCACGTGAAGAACCTTCGCGCCAAGCTGGGCGATGATCCCAAGAAGCCCAAGTGGCTCTACACCGTCCACGGCGTCGGCTATCGTTTTGAGGCCCCGGCCAAGACCGATAAGTCGGACGAGAAATAGGGAAATCACATATGACACCTGCGCGCTTTGAAATCGGACAAAAGCACAAGCAGGAGAACGAGGCGGGTTCCAAAGCAAGTTGGAACACGCCTCGTTCCGATTCACGGCCAACGATGAGCTATCCCTCGCGTATGGCCTTGGCTTTTGCCCTGACGTCGCTCATGACGGTATTGGTGCTGGTGGGCGTTGTCTCCGTTGTGTGGGGCACCGTCTTTTCGGATTACACGCGTTCCAATATCGTTGAGATCGCCAATTCTGCCGCCGAAAAGCTTGCGACGTCGTATGAGGAAAACGGCAATTGGACGGCTGGCGAGCTGCGCACGGTCGCGACATCGAGTTTGGTGTCCGACGATTTGGGCATGCAGGTCGTCAACAAAAAGGGCGTTGTCGTCTATGACGACTCATGGCCTTCGGCAAGTGCGACCGCCGATGTGCGCGAGAGCGAATCGGCGTCGAGCAGCTCGAGCGGTAAAAAAGCATCGCATAGCCCGGTCTCGTCTGCTCCAACCGACTCCGATAGCGTTGCCAACGTCGAAATCATAACGTCTTCGGGCGAGCATGTCGGACAGGTAAAGCTATGGGCCATCGGCTCCGATGCCTTGCTCACCAAGGCGGATTCTGCATTTAGGGAGAAGACCTTTAACGCCATGGCCCTCGCCGCGGTTGTTGCAATCTGCATTTCGGTCGTTATCGGATCGCTCGTGTCGCGCATGCTCACCAAGCCGATTCATCGTATTACGAGCACGGCCAAGCAAATTCGCGATGGCGATCTGTCCGCTCGTACTGGTTTGCGCGGTGATGACGAGATTGATCAGCTGGGTGAGACCTTCGATGAGATGGCCACTTCGCTCGAGAAGGATATGAAACACGAGAAGCGCCTGACCTCAGACGTGGCTCACGAACTTCGTACTCCGCTTATGGCCATGCTCGCGACAGTCGAAGCCATGCAGGATGGGGTGTATCCCACCGACGACGAGCATCTGGAAACCGTTGCATCCGAGACACGTCGCCTGGCCCGTCTGGTGCAGCAGATGCTCGATCTATCGCGCATGGAAAACAGCACAGCGCCGCTCAACCTTGAGCCGGTGGACATGGTTCCCTTCGTGCGTTCCATCGTCAACGCTCAGGAGCGCCTGTTTGTTGACCGCGATCTGCGCTTGCGCTTTGCAGATGAAACCCAGGGTCACGACGATGTCGTCGAGGCCGATCCCGACATGATCACGCAGTGCGTCATCAATCTCATGAGCAACGCCATGCGCTACACCCCCGAGGGCGGTTGGGTCGTGGTGTCGGTGCTCAGTGACCGCAAGCATGTCAGTATTGCCGTTTCGGATACCGGCATCGGTATTGCCAAGGACGATCTGTCGCGCATCTTTGGTCGTTTTTGGCGTGCCGACGCCAGTCGCGCCCGCGAGGCGGGTGGCCTGGGCGTGGGCCTCGCCGTGACTAAACAAATCGTCGAGCGCCATCATGGCTACATTTCCGTGGAGTCGGAGCTTGGAAAGGGCACGACTTTTACAATTCATCTGCCTCGCGAGCACACGGCGGACGCGGCATCTACTACAATGGAGCACTAGCTTTTCGCTATTCGGTGAAGGAGGGGTTTCGTCCCTGCCGCTCCGAGTTTGCGAAAACGTGCGGGAAAGAACCCGCATTACTGTCGTATTTTGGTAAGGAGTGACTCACGTGACAACGATGGAGCGTCGTCCAGATTCCCGTGGCAAGGTTCGTGATATCTACGATGCCGGTGAAAACCTGCTGATGGTCGCCACCGACCGCATTTCTGCGTTCGACTTCATTCTTCCCGACGAGATTCCGTTTAAGGGAGAGGTGCTCAACCGCATCTCGGCATTCTGGTTCGATAAGTTTGCCGACATCGTTCCCAACCACCTCGTTTCCATCGACCCGGCGGATTTCCCTGAGGAGTTTGCTGAGTATCGTGACTACCTCGCCGGCCGCGCCATGCTGGTTAAGAAGGCCCAGACGATTCCTATCGAGTGCATCGTCCGCGGCTATCTGACCGGTTCGGGCAAGAAGACCTACGACGAGAACGGCACCGTCTGCGGCATCCAGCTGCCTGAGGGCCTGACCGAGGCTTCCAAGCTTCCTGAGCCGCTGTTCACGCCGTCCACGAAGGCCGAGATCGGTGACCACGACGAGAACATCTCGTTCGAGCGTTGCTGCGAGATCGTGGGCGAGGACATCGCCACGCAGATTCGCGACCTTTCCCTCAAGATCTACAAGGCCGCTGCCGAGTACGCCGCGACCCGTGGCATCATCATTGCCGACACCAAGTTCGAGTTTGGTGTCATCGATGGCAAGGTCACGCTGATCGACGAGTGCCTCACGCCCGATTCCAGCCGTTTCTGGCCTGCTGCCAGCTACGAGGAGGGCAAGATCCAGCCCAGCTACGACAAACAATTCGTCCGCAATTGGCTCAAGGCCAACTGGGATATGACGGGGGAGACCCCGCACCTGCCCGCCGAGGTCATCGATGGCACGTCCGAGCGCTATCGCGAGGCCTTCCAGATCATCACGGGCTCCCAGTTCACAAGCATGAAGGAGAACGCATAAGTGAGTACCCGTAGCGCCACGAACAAGCGCACGCAATCCCACGAGGTTACCGGGGTTGCGCGCAAGTCCGCCGCATCTGCTAAGCCTGCCCGTCAGGCAGCGAGCTCTGTCCGCGTCGTGCCGGCTTCGTCTAAGGCACGCCGCAAAGAGCTCGAGAAGGGCGAGAACCTCGAGGGCCTCTCTAAAGAGGAGAAGCGCGCCCGCAAGGCTAAGCAGCGCGCCAAGGAGGACCGCATCTACACGGTGTCGAATATCCTTCTCAAGCAGGATGAGGACTACACCAAGCGCCGCCGTATTTGGTGGGCTGTGCTCGCTATCGGCATGGTGCTCGTCGTGGCAATCGGGGCTTCGCTCTACTTCGCTCCCGGCGGCACGGTGTCCAGTCCTGTTCAGATGGTCGGCATCGTTTTGTCCTATGTCATCATCCTGGGTGACTTTATCTACGACTTCGTTCGTATTCGTCCCTTGCGTAACATGTATCGCGCGCAGGCCGAGGGCATGTCCGAGAACAAGCTCAACGCTCTTATCGAGCGCGCAGCTGCCGAGGAGGATAAAAAGGACTCCAAGAAGAAGTAGCGTTTGCATTCACACTTATCGCTAAGATATAAGGCGTGTCGTTTTTGCGGCGCGCCTTATTATTGTCCTATAGATAGATGGAGTGGCACATGATTCGAGCTGCCCTGACGGTCGAAGAAGCTCTGGAGGGCATGAAGGCCCTGGAGCCCAAGATTAAAAACTATGCGCGCCTGGTTGTCCGCAAAGGCGTAAACGTCAAGCCCGGCCAGGAGGTTGTCGTTCAGTCTCCGGTCGAGTGCGCGCCTTTTGCCCGCGTGGTGGTCGCGGAGGCTTATGCCGCCGGCGCTGGCCACGTGACGGTCATTTGGGCCGATGATGCCGTGACGAGGCTCACGTACGAGCATGTCGATAAAAGCTATTTTGAGCAGACGCCCGAGTGGAAGCGCCTGCAGTTGGATTCCCTGGCCCAGGATGGCGCCTGCTTTATCTTTATTGAGGGTGCGGATCCTGCGGCCCTCAAGGGCATCGATCCAGCCAAGCCGGCCGCGGCATCCAAGGCGAGGAATACGCAGTGCAAAGCTTTCCGCCGTGGACTGGATTACAACATCAATCCGTGGTGCATCGCCGGCGCTCCGGTCGTGGCTTGGGCGCACGAGGTGTTCCCGGGAGACGCCGATGAGGTTGCAATCTATAAGCTATGGAATGCGATTCTGCACACCGCTCGTGCCGATGGCCAGGACCCGGAGAGCGACTGGGAGCTTCATGACGCGGCGTTCGAAAAGAACCTGCGTTTCCTGAACGACAATCGTTTTGACCGCCTGCATTACACCGCGGAAAATGGAACCGATCTGACGATTGGCATGACGAAGGGTCACGAGTGGGCTGGCGGCAAGGGCAAGACGCCCGATGGACACCCCTTCTTCCCCAACATTCCCACCGAGGAAGTCTTCACCTCGCCTGATCGTATGCGCGCCGACGGTATCGTGTACTCGGCCATGCCGCTCATTCACCACGGTAACAAGGTCGACGATTTTTGGATTAAGTTCGAGGCCGGCCGCGTAGCGGACTACGATGCCCGCGTGGGCAAGGCGACGCTTGCGAGCATCATTGACACCGATGAAGGTGCCGCTCATCTGGGTGAGGTCGCGCTTATCTCCAAGAATACGCCGATTCGCGAAAGCGGCGTTCTGTTCTATGACACGCTCTATGACGAGAATGCCAGCTGTCACCTTGCGCTGGGTGTTGGTTTCCCTGAATGCATCGAAGGCGGGTACGACATGTCCAAAGAGGAGCTCCTGGAGCATGGCGTTAACGTTTCGAGCACGCATGTCGACTTTATGATCGGTACGGACGACATCGATATTACGGGCATTACGCCTGATGGACGTGAAGTTGTGATTTTCCAGAACGGCCAATGGAGTTGGGAATAGTCCCAGACCGTGGTACAATGCCACCCGCGGGCCGTTAGCTCAGCTGGCAGAGCAGGGGACTTTTAATCCCAAGGTCCAGGGTTCGAACCCCTGACGGCCCACCATAGTTTACGCAGGTCAGAGACGGTGTCGTCTCTGACCTTTTTCTTTTTGTACCCCGCGAGTACCAAAAACGGTACCCCTCAAATCACGTGGATTCCATAATTCTGACCTGTCCGTAGAGGGACATAGCGTCCCGATGGTCGGACGGATGGATCGTTGTTGATGCGTCCGTCCATCCATCCGAAGGAGCAGGGGGACGGCCCGAATGAGTGCGAGCGTTCTGCGCGCTTTCAACAGCCGTAGGGGCTCCATACCTAGCCCCAGGCTGTCGGAAGGGCGTTGAACGCGAGCTTCGGGCGCGGGTTGAAGGACCAACTGAATGGTGCTGTGGTGGGGCGGCCTTTTTGACGCTTCAGCAGACCACACCTATTTCTATAACTTATATATCTATATAAAAGGGGAATTGACATGAAGTCTATTTTGCAATTTGTCTACCTGCGAATATCCAGGATTGGATGCCCCCTTTTGAGGGTGGGTTTAAATTGACATGAAGTCAACCGAAATTGACATGAAGTCAATTTTTATCGACGTGAAGTCAATCCTTTCTAGGGTTAGAAATTGACATGAGGTCAATTTCTAACCCTGTTTTTTTGGAAGGAAAAAAGCCCTTGCGTCCATATTGTCTGTGCCGTTGGTGCAGTCGCATCAAGCAGGAGCTCGCAACATGTCGCAAATGCGGCTGAGCAGAAAGCGCAAGCAGACGGCGGCGCGTCTCTAAAAGATGAGAACCCGGACTATGCCGGTTGGCTTACGGTCGAAGGGACCTCGATTTCAACTCCAGTTGTCTCATGCCGCCAGGGTGACCCTAACGGTTTCTACCTCAATCACGGTTTCGATCGCTTGCCGTCATTCTCCGGGTGTCCGTTTTTAGCTGAAGGCTCATCGCCATCAAGTACGAATATGCTCGTGTACGCCCATAACATGGGATATGGAAACCTTGGCTTTACCGAGCTCCAGAATTGTTATCGGACGGATTGTTTTGCAAATATCGGAGCCGTGACATTCACGAGCGCAAATGGGAATACCACTCGCTATAGGCCGTTGCTTGGCTTGAGAGTGCCTAAAAAATTTGATTTGCTTCTACGATTTGACTTTGCTGGAGAGTCAGACTTCAATGCCTGGCTTAATTCTTTGTCCGAGCACGCTAGCGCGAAGTCAGATTCCGCTGGGTCTGACTCTGTTATCACTTTGGTGACATGCTCTTCCGCGATTGGCGGTGATCGATACCGCAGCGTTTTAGTTTGCAGGAGAGCATTTTGATTAAGGCAGATGTCCTTCCTAGAGGTTGATTTTCAATCTCAACGCAACAGCCTGAACGGACCCCGCGTTTCCGCAGCT
>CAUBMI010000025.1 GCA_958436995.1 uncultured Collinsella sp. | reverse complement strand
TCCCATCGCCGGGGCGTGCCCGGGAGCATCCGGCATGCGGCCTTTGCGGCGCTCGGTCATGTGCAAGACGGGTAGCTGGGCCTGCGGTGCGCAAGCGCCCCTCGCCTTGGCATGCCTTCTCTCCACGCCATGCACCTGCTGCCAAGTCCGCCTGCCAGATGATTGGAAGCAACAGCGAAAATCCCATCACGCCAACATCCCGGCGATCGCCGGGGCCTGTATACCTATATGAGAGGAGAGGGGTATATGGCGCGTAAGTTTAAGTCTATGGACGGCAACGAGGCGGCCGCATATGTTTCGTATGCGTACACCGAGGTAGCGGGAATTTATCCCATTACGCCGTCCAGCCCGATGGCCGACCATGTCGACCAGTGGGCGGCCCAGGGTCGCAAGAACATCTTCGGCACCCCGGTCAAGGTCGTCGAGATGGAGTCCGAGGCAGGTGCAGCCGGTACCGTTCACGGTTCGCTGGGCGCCGGTGCTCTGACCACCACCTACACGGCTTCTCAGGGTCTGCTCCTGATGATCCCGAACATGTACAAGATCGCGGGCGAGCAGCTCCCGGGCGTTTTCCACGTCTCCGCGCGTTGCGTCGCTTCGCACGCCCTGAACATCTTTGGCGATCACTCCGACGTCATGGCCTGTCGCCAGACCGGTTTCGCCATGCTCGCCGAGGGCAACGTCCAGGAGGTCATGGACCTCTCGCCGGTGGCTCACCTTGCCGCCATCGAGGGCAAGACCCCGTTCCTTAACTTCTTCGATGGCTTCCGCACCAGCCACGAGATCCAGAAGGTCGCCATGTGGGACTACAAGGATCTTGCCGAGATGTGCGACATGGACGCCGTCCAGGCTTTCCGCGATCACGCGCTCAACCCTGAGCACCCGCATACCCGCGGCAGCCACGAGAACGGCGACATCTTCTTCCAGAACCGCGAGGCCTGCAACAAGGTCTACGACGAGCTTCCCGCCGTCGTCGAGGGCTACATGAAGAAGATCAACGAGAAGCTCGGCACCGATTACGGCCTGTTCAACTACTACGGCGCTCCCGATGCTGATCGCGTCGTCGTGTGCATGGGCTCCTTCTGCGACGTGCTCGAGGAAGTCATCGACTACCTCAACGCTCACGGCGAGAAGGTCGGCCTGGTCAAGGTTCGCCTGTTCCGTCCGTTCTCCATCAAGCACTTTGTCGACGTTCTCCCCGAGACCGTCAAAAAGATTGCCGTCATGGACCGTACCAAGGAGCCGGGTTCCATCGGCGAGCCGCTCTACCAGGACGTCGTCTCCGCTCTCTACGAGGCTGGCAAGACGGGCATCAAGGTTGTCGGCGGCCGTTATGGTTTGGGCAGCAAGGACACGCCTCCCGCGTCCGCGTTCGCTGTCTTCGAGGAGCTCAAGAAGGACGAGCCCAAGCGTGAGTTCACCATCGGCATTGTCGATGACGTGACCAACCTGAGCCTGCCCGAGGCCGAGGATGCGCCCAACACCGCAGCCCCCGGCACCATCGAGTGCAAGTTCTGGGGTCTGGGTGGCGACGGTACCGTCGGCGCCAACAAGAACTCGATCAAGATCATCGGCGACCACACCGACAAGTACGTCCAGGCCTACTTCCAGTACGACTCCAAGAAGACCGGCGGCGTCACCGTCTCGCACCTGCGCTTTGGTGATTCCCCGATCCGTTCGCCGTACTACGTGACCAAGGCCGACTTTGTCGCCTGCCATAACCCCAGCTACATCGTTAAGGGCTTCAAGATGGTCCGCGACGTCAAGCCGGGCGGCACCTTCCTGGTCAACTGCCAGTGGAGCGACGAGGAGTTCGCCGAGCACATGCCCGCCGTGGCCAAGCGCTACATCGCGAACAACAACGTCAACGTCTACCTGATCGACGCTATCGACCTGGCGGCCAAGGTCGGCATGGGCAAGCGCACCAACACGGTGCTCCAGTCCGCCTTCTTCGCGTTGGCCAAGGTCCTGCCCGCCGAGGATGCCCTGCAGTATATGAAGGACGCGGCTACCAAGTCCTACATGAAGAAGGGCCAGGCTATCGTCGACGCCAACCACAAGGCCATCGATGCCGGCGCTACTGCTTTCCGTAAGTTCGAGGTTCCGGCCGACTGGGCTACTGCCGAGGATGCCGCCCCCGTCGAGCTCTCCGAGGAGACCAAGTCCGCTATCGCCCAGCAGGTCAAGAACCTGCTCGAGCCCATCGATCGCATGGACGGCGACAGCCTGCCTGTTTCCGCCTTCGTCGATTGCGCCGACGGCCAGTTTGAGCTGGGCGCCTCCGCATACGAGAAGCGCGGCGTCGCCGTGGTCGTTCCCCACTGGGACGAGACCAAGTGCATCCAGTGCAACCAGTGCGCCTACGTGTGCCCGCATGCCACCATCCGTCCGTTCGCGATGACCGAGGACGAGGCTGCCGCCGCGCCCGAGGCTACCCGCACGCTCGACGCCATGGGCCCCAAGGCCAAGGGCATGAAGTTCACCATGGCTGTGTCCCCGCTCGACTGCATGGGTTGCACCAACTGCGTCAAGGTCTGCCCCAAGGGCGCCCTCGAGATGGTTCCCACCGAGCAGGAGATGGACCAGCAGCCCGTTTGGGACTACATGGTCGAGAACGTCTCCGAGAAGAAGGAGCTCATCGCGGCCAACGTCAAGGGCAGCCAGTTTAAGCAGCCCTACCTGGAGTTCTCGGGTTCCTGCGCCGGCTGTGCCGAGACCGCCTATGCACGTCTGGTGACCCAGGTCGCCGGCGACCGCATGTTCATCTCCAACGCCACCGGCTGCTCCTCCATTTGGGGCAACCCCGCTGCCACCGCTCCTTACTGCAAGGACAAGGACGGTCACGGCCCGGCGTGGAACAACTCCCTGTTCGAGGACAATGCCGAGCACGGTCTGGGCATGGCCGTTGGCTATGAGGCCGTTCAGCACAAGCTGATCGCCGCTACCCAGGACATCATCGCTGCCGATGGTCCGTCCGATGAGCTCAAGGCCGCCGGTCAGGCTTGGATCGACTCCGTCAACGACGCCGAGGCCTCCAAGACCGCTGCCGCTGCCTACGTTGCCGAGCTCGAGAAGTGCGGCTGCGACGCTTCCAAGGCAATCCTCGCCGACAAGGCTTACCTCACCAAGAAGTCCTTCTGGATCTTCGGCGGCGACGGCTGGGCCTACGACATCGGCTTCGGTGGCCTGGACCACGTCCTGGCTTCCGGCCACAACGTCAACGTCTTCGTCTTCGACACCGAGGTCTACTCCAACACCGGCGGTCAGGCCTCCAAGGCCTCGAACCTGGGCCAGGTCGCTCAGTTTGCCGCTGCCGGTAAGGTGACCAAGAAGAAGTCTCTGGCCGAGATCGCCATGAGCTACGGCTACGTCTACGTGGCACAGGTTGCCATGGGCGCCAACCCGGCTCAGACCCTCAAGGCCATTCACGAGGCCGAGGCCTACGACGGCCCGTCCCTCATCATCGGCTACAGCCCCTGCGAGATGCACTCCATCAAGAAGGGCGGCATGCAGAACTGCCAAGCCGAGATGAAGAAGGCTGTCGAGTGCGGTTACTGGAACCTCTTCCGTTTCAACCCCGAGGCTGCTGCCGGCAAGAAGTTCTCGCTCGATTCCAAGGAGCCCGCGGGCGGTTATCAGGAGTTCCTGATGAACGAGGCCCGTTACGCTTCGCTGACGCGTTCCTTCCCCGAGCGCGCCGAGGAGCTCTTCAAGGAGAACGAGCAGGCCGCTATGGATCGCTATCAGCACCTGCTGAAGCTCAAGACGGTGTACAACGAGGCCTAGGTCTCCCACCGCAGGATCTGAGGGCTGACCTTCGCGGACGTCCTCGGACATGAAAGAACCCCCGCTGCGCACTACGTGCGGCGGGGGTTCTTTCGTCCTGCGGAGTGTCCGCGAAGGTCAGCCCTCAGATCCTGCTACGACTACGTCCTCGGATTGTGTGGGCTGATGAAGGACGTGGTTGGTGGGGTGCCTTGTCCCGGTCGCTGTTTCGCGGCTTTGCCGCGAAACCACGCGCTGCTTTGGGCATAGAGGGGGACCTGGTTGCGGACCCAGATGGCCTAGAGGGATATGGGTGCAAACGAGAAATCGTTGTTGGGGTCGTCCTTTTCCATAAACTCATCGAGGCAGAATGTCATATAGATTGGAACGTACAGGACCTTGCCCTCTTTGCTGAGGTTCTCGTGGCTTAGCACAACAGCCTCGGGGATTTTGTACTCGCTCACGCTCATCAGACGGTCGAGGGCCGCATGGGATCGAACCTTCTTGCCCGATTTGACCTCGATTGGGACAACGTGCCCGCGGGTGCCTTCGATCACAAAGTCAACTTCGCCGACCTCGCGTGTCTGGTAGTACCATGCATCAGTTCCAAGGGCGACAAGCTCCTGCGCGACCACGTTCTCATAGAGACCGCCGAGGTTGGGGGTTTTCATATCAAGGTAGACAGCGCGTGCCGTGCTGCCGGGATACCGTGATGCGAGCATGCCTGTATCAGACTCGTATAGTTTAAAGGCGGTCGCCTTCTCTGTCCTCTTAAGAGGACTTCGGGCCTCCGTCACCTGGGCGACCATCAAACCGACGCCCGCGTTCACCAGCCATAGGAAATCCTGCTCGTATTTTTGAAGGCGAGCCCCCTCGCCCAGGGATGAAACAACAAAGCGATGGGACTCCGCCTCAAGCTGAACGGGAATTTGTTCGAAAATCGCGCGAACGTTAAACGCTCGAGTCGATGCATATTTAGAGATATCACTTTTGTACTGATCGACAAGCTGAATTTGAAGCTCACGCGTCCTCACGAGTGAATAACCCGAATCGATATAGTTCTGTACGACCTCCGGCATGCCGCCGCAAACGATATAAGCTCTAAAGTTTTTGAGCATCGCCTCATGAATATAGTTTTCGACGGGACGCCTCTCGACAAGGCAGCTGCGGATGTCTGCAAGCACATTCTCGCTGATGCTGTTTGCCCAACAAAACTCTTCAAAATCCATTGGCCGCATAACAACGTGCTCGACATACCCCACCGGGAAAGAAGAGATCCCCTTAAATTCAGTCCCAAGCATAGACCCCGAGAAGACATAGCTAAAGCGCCCGTCCTCGACCAACGCCTTCATGAGCGTGACGATCTGCGGATACTCCTGTATTTCATCGACAAAGATAAGCGTATCCCCCTCAACAAGCGGTGCATCCGCAAGAAGGGCCACGCGGTTGATAAAGTCAACGGCGTTCTTAGCGCCAATGAGCACATCTCTTGCCTCGGCATCGAGCAGCAAATTGGCCTCAAAATACGACGCGTAGTTGTCTTTACCAAACGCGCGAATCGCATAGCTCTTGCCAATTTGACGCGCACCGGTAACAAGCAATGCCTTATGAGAGTTATTTTTCCAGTTCAAAAGCCTATTAGTGACCTTACGGCGTAGCATTAAAACCCCCAAATGACAAAAATTGGCAAATAGATTTGCCCTAATCATACAAAAATTGGCAAATAGATTTGACCCAAATCATACAAAAATTTGCAGATAGCAAAGATTCGCTTAGGTCTCAAAGCCATCGAGTCGGCGCGGTGCCATGCGAAAACGCTGGGGACGCCGTTAGCGTTCTCGGCTGCTTGGGTGGGCAGGAGCGAAAGTGCGTCAGCGGCGTTCATGCAATACCCGACGGTAAAGTTCTATACTGCAAACTCACAGTCGCTTGCTGCGGGATGAAGCGCGTTCGGCTATCCCTTTTGTTGGATGAAAAGCCCCGTGTTATTGCAGGGGTGCATACTTGTCTTGCAAGTGCATAGAATCTCGTATAGTGCGAGTAAATAATTGCAGTGTCCGTTATGTGTTTAGCGAAGATATAGTTTGCATAATCCAGCCTAATCTCTGCTCTAATTAAATAAAGTCGCACGTAGATGACGTAAACATGTGTGAGCTGGGCTTCTTTACGCTGAGCGGGTAAAAACGACCGTTCACCGTTAAACTATTTTCAAAATGAATAAAATGAGCGATAAAGAGAATATAAACCTTAATAAACTCGCGTATTGCACGGACGCGGGTTATTAATGGGTTGTAGGCCTTTTACAGAAAGGATTCCAGCAATGTCTAAGCCTCTTGGCAAGCCCGATCGTATTGTCGTCGCCCTCGGCGGCAACGCCCTCGGCAACAACCCCGTCGAGCAGATCCAAGCCGTGAGCAACACCGCCCACGCCCTCCTCGGCCTCATCGAGCAGGGCAACGAGATCATCATCACCCACGGCAACGGCCCGCAGGTCGGCATGATCCAGAACGCCTTCGCTGCCGCCCACGACGCCATCGGCACCCCCGAGATGCCGCTGCCCGAGTGCGGCGCCATGTCCCAGGGCTACATCGGCTACCACCTGCAGCAGGGCATCGGCCGCGAGATGCACAAGCGCTATAAGCGTTGGCACGCCGCCACCGTCGTCACCCAGATCGAGTGCGACCCGGACGATCCCGCGTTCAAGAACCCGACCAAGCCGATCGGCCCCTTCTACACCGAGGAGCAGGCCAAGGAGTTCATGGCCGAGGATCCCTCCAAGGTCTTCGTCGAGGATTCCGGCCGCGGCTGGCGTCGCGTCGTCGCCTCCCCCGATCCCAAGAAGATCGTCGAGGCCGACTCCATCCTCAACCTGCTCGACAACGAGTTCATCGTCATCGCCTGCGGTGGCGGCGGCATCCCCGTCGTCCGCGACTACGAGAACAAGGGCTGCTACAAGGGCGTTCCCGCCGTCATCGACAAGGACCTGGGCGGCGAGCTGCTGGCCGAGGACTGCGACGCCGACGTTCTGTTCCTGCTGACCGCCGTCGAGCACGTCGCCATCAACTTCGGCAAGCCCAACCAGGAGGAGCTCGAGGACCTCACCGCCGACGAGGCCGAGCGCCTGGCCGACGAGGGCCAGTTCGGCAAGGGTTCCATGGAGCCCAAGGTCCGCGCCGCCATCAAGTTCGCCCGTTCCCGCAAGGGCCGCACCTGCATCATCGGCGCCCTGGACAAGGCCGCCGAGACCATGGCCGGCCTCTCCGGTACCCGCATCCACGAGTAGTCTCTACTCTGTTGCATCTCTTGTGGGCGCCAGGCAAAGCGCCCACAAACTAGCCTCTCTTCATGGGCCCCGCAGTCCGCTCCGGCTGCGGGGCTTTTGCTGTCCCCAATGACAAGATCCGATCGAATTAGATGCTCAGGTCATGGGATGCCTGAAACCAGACGATGACTCCGAGAATCCTAATTCGGCGTTTGTCCAGCACGATATCCGGTTCCGACGTGCGATATGAGTAGGATGACAGCATCACTGTGTTCGTTCCGGTGCTATAACGACGTATGACGATTCTTGAATTATCGGCCAAAGCGAGGACGGAGCATCCGTTCCAGGGTTTCAGGTTTGGATCCACGAGGAGAAGGGATCCAATCGGGTAGCATTTGGACATGGCGGACGTGTCCATTTGAACAAAGAAGCACCCGCGATGTTTCTTGAATACGGATGAGGGAAGCGCGGTTATTCCGGTTTGTTTAAGTCCCGTTCTGCCTCCATTCTTCAAGATTTTAAATACATCGCAAAGGGAATCAGTAGTAACTTCTTTGGATTCCCCCTTCCGCCCCTCGTGGTCGAGCTTTGCGGCAAGCCCTGCGGTTTCAGATGTGAGGTCGTCGAGCTGCAGGTTAAATTTCGATACTATCTTGAGCAACGTTGAGCGGCGGATTGTATAGCGGTCCTTTTCCCAGCGGCATACCGTTTCTTTGGAGACGCCGATGAGTGCCGCGAACTCCTCCTGTGTCAGCTGGTCGCGCTTGCGAAGCGCCTTTATGTTTTGACCCGTTCCCATGTTATGAAGTGCGGACGAGGGGGAGGCAGAGGCAGTTGGGGCCGCCAAAGCCGTTTGTCAGCTCAAAGATAGAGATGGGAATAAGGTCAATACCGGCCTGCTCCAGCGCTTTGTTGGTTTCGGCGTTTTCTTCGTATACGCAGACCTTGCCTGGCTCCAAACAAAGGGTGCTTGTGGCATTGTTGGTCCTTTCGACCTCTGCTGCTCCGGGATTTGAGCCACCGCAAAGGATAAATTGCAACGAACTTGAACCTAGGGCTAATCGCAACGCTTCTTTCAGTCCGTCTGCGACATGACACGCACGGGTTGTCCCTTCCGATCTGCCCCGCGTAATGCGGTAGACTCGCGCTTGGTCGAGAAGCTCCCGAGCAACGAGGAATGTCTCATAGTCAACGCGAGTGAAATATGTGTCGAGATGAATGCAGAGGTCATCGTAGGGGACCTGAATGGCCCATACGGACTCAATAGTCGAGTTCTCATCCCACAGCAAGTTATTTGCTAGGGTATCTATCGCTGCCGGCTCGGTTCGTTGGGATATACCAACGGCAACGTTCTCGCTATTGAGGTTGTGCAGGTCGCCGCCTTCAATGTGGTAAGTCGATTCATGCTTGAAGAACTGAGGGGTCTCGCGGAAATCTGGGTGATAGGTAAAAATCGTTTTGTAGGCGATAACCTCACGGTTGCGCTCTGGCCAGTACATGTGGTTGAGCGTAACGCCTTCGCCGATGACGCTCGCCGGATCGCGTGTGAACCACATGGTGTTAAGGGGGCTTACGAGAAGATCGTCAGGTGAGTATGCGTCTGCCGTCAGTTTCGTGAGGCTGAACACCTCTTTATCTGTGTTGAAGACCTGGGAGTAGCGGATGCCGTTGACTGCTGCTTGAGCAAGGGCGCGGGAGCCTTCGATGCGCTCGAGATACTCGCGAATGGCAGACTCGAGCTCAATGCCCCGCGCGCCGCATTCTGAAATGTAGCTATCGATAAAAGAGCGACGCGCTTGCTCTGTCGCATCAAGGGCTTCGGTAAGAAGGTTTTCAAGATAGAGAATCTCTACCCCTTCGTGCTCGAGCATCGCCGAGTAAGCATGATGCTCCCTAAGGGCTTTATCAAGATCGAATGAGCTGCTAGACGGACGCAACGTAAAGACCCGATTGAACTGCCCGTCGGGGTAGTTGCGCGTTTCGGGGCCGGGACAGTGCAGAAGCACCTTTTTTAGCTTTCCTATTTCATTTTGAACATGCAATGCGGACATGTGACCTCGCTTTGGCGGTGAGTATTAATTGCTTCCATAGTGGCACATTACGAGTTTGATTCAATTTACATCATATCTGACACAGGTGAATGGCACGAACCGGCTTAGTAATTGATGTTAAACATCAATTTAGAAAGCAAATTGACAAATTACATCAATCTGGAATCCGTTTACGGGTCGATGCGCTTCGTTGGCGGGCGAAGAGACGGAAGGGTGTTTTGCGCGATGACACAATGGCTTTGCCGGCAACGAAAAACCCCTGAATTAAGGAGGAGAGATGGCAGAGACAGAAAAGAAGCGCACTCTTCGAGTCCCGCACGTGTACACCATCATTCTCGTCTTGATGGCCGTATTTGCCGTTCTGACCTGGGTCGTGCCTTCGGGTTCGTTTGAGCGCCAGGAGGTTAACGGTCGCGAGGTAACGGTCTCGGGCACCTATGAGCCTGTCGATAAGGTCTATACGGACGAGGACGGCAACGAGGTCGATCTTCGCCAAGGCATCTTCGAAGTACTTGAGGCCCCTGCGATCGGCATCCAGCAAGCGGTCGAGGTCGTTGCATTCATTATGATTGTGGGAGGTTCCTTCCAGGTCATCACGGCGACCGGAGCCATCACGAGCGGCGTCGCCCGAGTGGTGAAGAAGTTCAAGAGCAAGGACGTCCTCATCATTCCGATCCTAATGGTGCTTTTTGCCTTGGGCGGCAGCACCTTTGGTATGGCAGAGGAGACGCTTCCGTTCTTTGCGATTCTTATGCCGATCATGATGGCCATGGGCTTCGACTCAATTACAGCGTTCATGACGGTGTTTGTGGGTGCCCGTATCGGATACATCGCATCTACCGTCAATCCGTTCAACGTCCTGATTTCCCAGGGCATCCTCGGTATCCAGGGCAACCCCCAGCTTTGGTTGCGTACTATCGCCCTTGTCGTGCTCACTGCAGTTGCCATCGCATGGGTTGTGATGTATGCCCTCAAGGTTAAGAAGAATCCCGAGGCATCCCCAGCTTTCCACGATGATATCGAGAAGCGCAAAGAGTTTGGTGCGGACGAGAATCTCCTCGATAGCGAGTTCACCGGTAGGCAGAAAGCCGTTATGGTTATTTTCGTGCTTGGACTTGCCGCCATCATTTGGGGCCTGGTGGCCCAAGGCTGGTACATGAACGAAATCTCTGCGATTTTCTTGGCCATGGCCCTTCTTTCGGGTGTAGTTTCCGGGATGAACGAGAAGGAGATCGCGGGAGAGTTCGTTAAGGGAATTGCAGACTTCGCGTTCTCGGCCATTGTTGTCGGTCTTGCCCGCGGAATCCTCGTAATCGCCAACGACGGTCTCATCATCGATACGATCCTCAACACGCTCGCCACAGCTCTCTCCGGAGTTCCGCCCGTTATCTTTACGAGCATCCTCTATGTCGTGGATAACCTTCTGTCGATCCTCGTTCCGAGCTCCTCGGGCATCGCTGCTCTTACGATTCCCATTTTCGGCCCGCTTGTTGAGCTGATGGGCTTAAACCCCGAGGCTGCAGTTACTGGTCTTTCCATGGGCAGCGCGGCCATGTCTCTCATTTCGCCAACAAGCGCGATGCTCGTTGCCGGTCTTGGCGTCTGCAAGATTCCGCTTGGCCAGTGGTGGAAGGTCGCTTGGAAATTCTTCCTGGTCGTAAGCGTTATCTGCATGGCGTTCACTGCGGTTTCGGGTCTTATCCCCCTGCCGTAAAAGCAAACCCCACATACAAGTTGTGAGAAAGAAGGATAGAGATGAACAAAGGACTGAACGTTCATAGCGAGATTGGCGCCCTTAAGAAGGTGTGCGTCCATCGCCCCGGTATGGATCTTGTAAACATGAAGGCGGAGGATTTCGACCGCGTCTGGATTCACGATGCGTTCTATTTGGACTATGCCCAGAAAGAGCACGATCAGTTTACCGACCTTCTTCGCGGCGCTGGCGCCGAGGTCGTCTATATGGAAGACCTGGTTGCCGAGACGTTCGATAAGGTCGAGGGTGCGCGTGCGGAGTTCATGGGAAAGTTCATGAACGAGTCGGGTATCAAGAACGCCGCTCTTCGCCAGGCGGTTGTCGAGAAGCTCGATTCCATCAAGGACAACAAGGAATTTGTCCTCACAGCTATGGGCGGACTGTATGTACGCGACCTCGAGATCCCGCATGTCGGCGGCTCTCTTGCCAGCCTGGACGGCGACGAGCTGAAGGGCGACGATATGGTCCTCTTCCCCATGCCCGCCTCGTATTTCTCCCGTGACCCCCTGGCTGTCGTGGGCAAGGGCGCTACCATGAACCGCATGTACTGGAATCAGCGCAATCGCGAGGTAATCTTCTACGAAACGGTGCTCCGCAACCATCCCGATTACGCCGGTAGCCCCATTTGGTATGACCACAACAGCGAGTGGCATATCGAGGGCGGCGATATCCTCAACATCAACGCCAAGACGCTCGCCATCGGTATTTCCGAGCGCACCCAGACTGCGGCCATCGATGAGCTCGCCAAGAATATGTTCTGGGGTTCTGATGAGGCCGAAATCGAGAACATCTATGCCATCAAGATTCCGCACGGCTATGCCTACATGCATCTCGACACCGTTTGCACGCAGGTCGATCGTGATAAGTTCACGGTTTACCCCGGCATCTACCAGACGCTTCGTGCCTACCGCCTGACCAAGGGCGATACGGAGGGGGAGGTGCGTATCGAGGAACTCGAGGGCACCCTGCAGCATATCCTCGAGCTTGCGACGGGTATGGACCACATCACCATGATTGAGTGTGGTGGTGGCGATCCGATTGAGGCTTCTCGTGAGCAGTGGAACGATGGTTCCAACACTCTTGCGGTCGCGCCGGGCAAGGTCTGCGTGTATGAGCGCAACGTTGTCACCAACGATGCTCTTTACAAGGCCGGCGTCGAGCTGCTCGTCGCCCCCTCCGAGGAGCTTTCTCGCGGTCGCGGCGGCCCGCGCTGCATGACCATGCCGTTCTGGCGTGAGGAAATCTAGTCAGCGTTAGCGTATCTGGGCGGCGCGTGTGCGTCTGCGCCGCCCATCCCTTCTTGTGTGTTCCAACAACCGAAAGGACTCAAATCATGGCTCTTAATCTTTCTGGTCGAAGCGTTCTTACCCTGCTTGACTTTACGTCCGAGGAAATCGAGTACATGCTCGACCTCTCAAAGAACTTCAAGGATATGAAGCGTGCCGGTTATCCGCACCGCTTTCTCGAGGGCAAGAACATTGTCCTGCTGTTTGAGAAGACCTCCACGCGCACGCGCTGTGCCTTCGAGGTCGGCGGTATGGACCTGGGTATGGGCGTGACCTACCTCGACCCCGGCTCGTCGCAGATGGGCAAGAAAGAGTCCATCGAGGATACCGCCCGCGTGCTCGGTCGCATGTATGACGGTATTGAGTATCGCGGCTCCGACCAGTCGATCGTCGAGGAGCTTGCCGCCAAGGCTGGCGTTCCCGTCTGGAACGGTCTGACCAATGAGTACCATCCCACCCAGGCCCTTGCCGACATTCTTACCATGCGTGAGGAGTTTGGGGACACGCGCGGCATGAAGCTCACCTATATGGGCAAGGAGCAGGGCAACGTCAGCGACTCCCTGATGGTTATCTGCGCCAAGCTCGGCATTAACTTCTGCTCCTGCGGACCCAAGGGCGATGTCGAGGGCGCCACGCACTTCGATCCCGAGCTTCTTGAGCGCTGCCAGGAGATCGCCGCTCAGAATGGCTGCACGATCCAGCTCACTGAGGATATCGACGAGGGCGTCAAGGATGCAGACGTGATCTATACGGACGTTTGGGTCGGTATGGGCCAGGCTGAGGAGCTGTGGAAGAGCCGAATCGATCTTCTCTCTCCCTATCGAGTAACGCCCGAGGTCATGGCCAAGGCAAACCCCGGCGCCATCTTTATGCACTGCCTGCCGAGCTTCCACGATACGCAGACCACCATCGGCGCCGAGATTGCCGAGAAGTTCGGCGTGACCGAGATGGAGGTTTCCGACGAGGTCTTTGAGAGCGCGCAGTCTCGTGTGTTCCAGGAGGCCGAGAACCGCATGCATACCATTAAGGCCATGATGTACGCGACGCTTCGCTAGTAGCTGGGAAGTGAACGAACACTATGAGTAAACCGTACGGCAAGCCCGATCGTATTGTCGTCGCCCTCGGCGGCAACGCCCTCGGCAACAACCCCGTCGAGCAGATCCAAGCCGTGAGCAACACCGCCCACGCCCTCCTCGGCCTCATCGAGCAGGGCAACGAGATCATCATCACCCACGGCAACGGCCCGCAGGTCGGCATGATCCAGAACGCCTTCGCTGCCGCCCACGACGCCATCGGCACCCCCGAGATGCCGCTGCCCGAGTGCGGCGCCATGTCCCAGGGCTACATCGGCTACCACCTGCAGCAGGGCATCGGCCGCGAGATGCACAAGCGCTATAAGCGTTGGCACGCCGCCACCGTCGTCACCCAGATCGAGTGCGACCCGGACGATCCCGCGTTCAAGAACCCGACCAAGCCGATCGGCCCCTTCTACACCGAGGAGCAGGCCAAGGAGTTCATGGCCGAGGATCCCTCCAAGGTCTTCGTCGAGGATTCCGGCCGCGGCTGGCGTCGCGTCGTCGCCTCCCCCGATCCCAAGAAGATCGTCGAGGCCGACTCCATCCTCAACCTGCTCGACAACGAGTTCATCGTCATCGCCTGCGGTGGCGGCGGCATCCCCGTCGTCCGCGACTACGAGAACAAGGGCTGCTACAAGGGCGTTCCCGCCGTCATCGACAAGGACCTGGGCGGCGAGCTGCTGGCCGAGGACTGCGACGCCGACGTTCTGTTCCTGCTGACCGCCGTCGAGCACGTCGCCATCAACTTCGGCAAGCCCAACCAGGAGGAGCTCGAGGACCTCACCGCCGACGAGGCCGAGCGCCTGGCCGACGAGGGCCAGTTCGGCAAGGGTTCCATGGAGCCCAAGGTCCGCGCCGCCATCAAGTTCGCCCGTTCCCGCAAGGGCCGCACCTGCATCATCGGCGCCCTGGACAAGGCCGCCGAGACCATGGCCGGCCTCTCCGGTACCCGCATCCACGAGTAGTCTCTACTCTGTTGCATCTCTTGTGGGCGCCAGGCAAAGCGCCCACAAACTAGCCTCTCTTCATGGGCCCCGCAGTCCGCTCCGGCTGCGGGGCTTTTGCTGTTCACCTAGTCATTGGGGACGTTCTTAAATGACTAGTCAAACAAGAGCGTCCCCAATGACCACTCATTTAAGTCTGTCCCCAATGACTAGTAGTAGGCCCACATGGCTTCGATTTCGTTGAGGACCTCCACCACGCCCCAGCGGCGGGCGCTGCGGCTGGCCGAGTTGGGGTCGTAGACGCCAATCTGGTTGGCATCGTCGATGCCGTAGAGCACGATATAGTGGCCTACGTTGGTAAACGTGCCGGGGCGCACTGCGGCGATGACGGGCGCACCCGAGCGAAGTGCTTGGGTAATCGATTCGCGATTGTTATAGAGCTGTGTTCCGTTGAGCCCCAGCTGCCACGCACCGCCTGTCATAAACGACCACTCGGTGGCACCAGTGGGGGCGTAGTTGCCGGCTTCGGCCAGTGCGCATATATCGACCGGCGTCTTATCGGTATGGCCGGTCTTAAAGATATAGACCATGGTGAGGCAAGTGGGACCGCAAGCGTTTTCGCGAATAGTGCCACCGGCATAGGGCAGCTCCGACCATGCGGGGTCAATTTGGTAGATGTGGGGCATGGTGCCGGCCTGCCACTGCGAGCGTGGGGTCGAGAACGCAAAGGAGTAACCGGGTGCGACGGGAGCTTTAAGCAGCTTGTCCTCGGCAGTGGGCTCGAGACCGGCTGATCCGTGGGAGATACAGGATCCCAAAAACACAAAGACGAGGCAGGCGGCAATGGAACAAAGCGCAAGGCGTAGGCGGCGGGCCGGAAGCACGTGGCTTGTGGTATGCGACGCGGGGTGAGGGGCGGAATTGCCGCGATCGCGTTGAGGTCGCGAAAAGGAACGCTTAACGTAGTAGTCGGTCTTACGGCTATCGTAGCGGCGTGGCTGCGATGTGTCGGTCTGGCGTTGGCGTGTGCTCGTACTCACGCGGCCTGACCGCTGCACGGTACGGCTTTGTTTCCGCGAAGAAGTCCCGAGCTGCTCTTGGGGGCGCTGCGGGTTGTCGTTGTCGGAGGTGCTTCTGGGCGTTGGCGTGGTGCGGCCGGCAAGGCGCACGCTTTGTGGCCGTTGGTCGTCGTCATTGTATCCGTATGCCATTCGAATCACCTTGCCTCATGTGTAACTTGTCTATCCTACATAAAAAGAGGCGCGACACATGGGTATGTGCGCCAAAAGCCTGACAAATGGTATGAACGTTGCCGCGCCGCGCGCCAAGCGTCACGGCAACAGGTATTCAAAAGCAGACAAGATGAAAGCGTCCAAGACGAATGACGTCTTCCGCCGTTCGTCCCAAAAACGGCGCCGCTCGTTTTGCAGTTCTGCCTTCGGTCGAGCCACAAGCGGCGCTGCTGTGCCAAGGCCGTATCTTAAAGCCACGAAATAAAAGCGCGCGGCAAAACAGACCGCGCAAGGGGTGACGCCAAAGAGGCGTCAATAAGGAAAGGAGGGGAACAATGGCGGACAAGAACGCAGAAGTTGCAGTCGAAGGTAACGGCGGCATGAAGAAAACGCTTTCGCTCTGGAACTTCTTCACCATCGGTTTCGGTGCCATCATCGGTACCGGTTGGGTCCTGCAGGTCGGCGACTGGATGGTCGTGGGCGGCGGTCCCGTTCCCGCTATGATCGCATTCCTCTTGGGTGCAATCTTCCTCGTGCCCGTCGGAGCTGTTTTCGGTGAGCTCACGGCTGCTATCCCCATCTCGGGCGGCATCGTCGAGTATGTCGACCGTAGCTTTGGCCGTACGCTGAGCTACATCACCGGTTGGCTCCTGGCCCTGGGCAACGGCATCCTGTGCCCGTGGGAGGCCATCGCCATTTCGACCCTCGTGTCCGAGATGTTCGGCAGCCTGCCCGGTCTTGAGTGGCTGCGCGCCGTCAAGCTCTACACCATCTTGGGCGCCGACGTTTACTTGTTCCCGACGCTGATCGCGCTCGGCTTTGCAGTCTACGTCATCTTCCTCAACTTCCGCGGTGCCAGCTCGGCCGCCAAGCTCCAGGCCTTCCTGACCAAGGCTCTGCTTTGCGGCATGCTGCTCGCCATGGGCGTCTCGCTGTTCACCGGTTCGCCGGAACACGCCATGCCCGTGTTCTCCCAGGTCACCGGCGCTGGCGGCGGCAAGCCCGCTACCGAGGGCACCAGCCTGTTCGCCGGCATCGTGTCGGTCCTGGTTCTGACCCCGTTCTTCTACGCCGGCTTCGACACCATTCCTCAGCAGGCTGAGGAAGCGGCCGAGGGCCTCAACTGGAACAAGTTCGGCAAGATCATCTCCCTAGCCCTGCTGGCCGCAGGCGGCTTCTACATGGTCTGCATCTACTCGTTCGGCACCATCCTCGACTGGCATGAGTTTGTTAAGAGCCCGGTTCCCGCGCTTGCCTGCCTCAAGGGCATCAACATGCTTCTGTACCTGGCCATGCTCGTCATCGCCACGCTTGGACCCATGGGCCCGATGAACTCCTTCTACGGCGCCACGAGCCGCATCATGCTCGCCATGGGCCGCAAGGGCCAGCTGCCCGAGAAGTTCGCCGAGGTCGATCCCAAGTCCGGCGCTCCCAAGCTCGCCTGCGCCGTTCTGGGCGTCATCACCGTCATCGGTCCGTTCCTGGGCAAGAACATGCTCATCCCTCTGACCAACGTGTCGGCTCTCGCCTTCATCTTCTCCTGCGGCATGGTCGCCCTCGCTTGCCTGCGCATGCGCTTCACTGAGCCCGACCTGCCTCGTCCCTACGAGGTGCCCGGCGGCAAGTTTGGCATCAGCCTCGCTGTCGCTGCCTGCGCCGTCATCATTGGCCTGCTTGTGGTCCCGTTCTCTCCCGCCTCCCTCAACATGGTGGAGTGGAGCATCGTGATCGGCTGGCTGGCCGTTGGCCTGGCCCTCATGGCCTTCACCAATTCCCGCAAAAAATAACGCCTAGCCCGGGCGGATCGGGTGCGCGGACCCCTCTCTTCCGCGCACCGAACCCGGCACCACTTGGGTAGCTTTGTGAGGCCATAACCCAACATGGCCTCGCCCACTATATGGATCCATAAGGAGGAACCATGTCCACTAAGTACGCAATCGTTGGCGGCAAGCTCATCGACGGTACCGGTGCCGAGCCGGTCGAGAACTCCCTCGTTCTCGTCGACGACAACGGCAAGATCGAGTATGCCGGTGCTATGCAGGACCTTCCCGAGGGCGTTGAGGTTATCGACGCCGCCGGCAAGACCGTCCTTCCCGGCCTGATCGACACCCACCTGCACTTCTCGGGCAACCTGACCGACGATGACACCGACTGGGTCATGCAGCCGCTCCTCGAGAAGCAGGCCGTCGCCGTCAAGCAGGCCTACGACTGCCTCACCCACGGCCTCACCACCGTCTGCGAGATCGGCCGCTTTGGTATCCAGATTCGCGACTGCATCGACAAGGGCGTCTTCAAGGGCCCGCGCGTTCTGGCCACTGGTCTTGGCTTCTGCCGCGTTGCCGGCCACGGTGACTCCCACCACTGCACCCAGGAGCTCAACAAGGAATCCCATCCCTGGGGCGACCAGGTCGATGGTCCTTGGGATCTGCGCAAGGCCGTCCGTCGTCGCCTGCGCGAGAACCCCGATGCCATCAAGATCTGGGCTACCGGTGGCGGCATCTGGCGTTGGGATTCCGGTCGCGACCAGCACTATTGCTCCGAGGAGATCCAGGCCGTGGTCGAAGAGGCAAAGATGGTCGGCATCCCCGTGTGGAGTCACTGCTACAACAACCACGCCGCCGCCTACGACTCCGTTCGCTTTGGCTGCGAGCAGCTGATTCACGGCTTCGATATCGATGAGCGCACCATGGACCTCATGGCCGAGCAGGGCACCTTCTTCACCCCGACGATCGCCTTCCTGCCCACCTGGTACGCCACCTATCCGCCCGTCTACGTCCCCGAGCTGCACGACAAGTACGAGGGCACCCTGGTCGAGAAGGAGCTGCAGCGCAACTACGACTGCCTGCGCGAGGCCAAGAAGCGCGGCGTCGTCATGACGATCGGCTCCGACTCCTTCTCCTTCGTCACCCCGTACGGCACCTGCTCCATCGAGGAGATGTACGAGTTCGTCGACAAGATCGGCTTCACTCCGGTCGAGACCATCACCTGCGCCACCCTCAACGGTGCCAAGATGTGCCACATCGAGGACGAGACCGGTTCCATCGAGGCCGGCAAGTGCGCCGACCTGCTGGTCGTCAACGGTGACGTCGCCGCCGACATCCACGTGCTCAACACCGACAACATGGACGTCATCATGAAGGACGGCTGGATCGTCGAGGCTGGTACCTTTGGCGAGGCCAACAAATACAGCGCCTAAGATACCGTTTGTCGATGGCTGGATGTAAAACACAGTTTTTGATTGCATAATGCAATGGAGAGGGTCGCTTGCGGCCCTCTTTATTGCTATGGGGTGCGTCAGTAAGAAGGGGATGACGGTGGATCTCAATAGGCTGATTCTGGGCAAGAGCTACAACTCTACCAAGGTCTTTCGTACGGCCCAGCATGTGGTTCAGGCCATCCTGCTTGGTGTCGTCGTTCCGGCGCTTATCTTGCTGCTTATCTGGGATTTAACCGATAACCCCAATCCCGTTCCAGGCGTTGTCGTCATTGCCGGCCTGGTCATGCTGTGCTTCTTCTTCTCGTATGTCTTTGTGGTCCCCGATGACCTCACATCGAGCGCAACCGACCGTACACTCGCCATCGCATCAAAAATATTCGCCTACACGTCGCGTGGCCTTACGCCCGAAGCTGCCCTAGGCGCTTCCAAGATCATCCTATCCGAGACTATCGCCTCTGCCATCTGCTTTACCGACGGCAAGCAGGTACTGGCAAGCTGGGGCGAGGACTCGGCAAAATGCCCTGCCGGCACCCCGGTGGTGCTCAAGACTACGCTCAACGTGATTGAGACGGGTGAGCAGAGCGTGTTTTCGCGTGACGCTTCCAATGAGACGGGCGGCTATTTTCCCCGCCTGCGCGCCGGCATCGTCGCGCCGCTTACCGTGCGCGGGCATTGCGTGGGCACACTCGAGCTGTATTACCCCCGCCTGAGCAGCATCGATATGCGCCAGACAGCCCTTGCCTCGGGTTTCGCCGACCTTATTTCCACGCAGCTCGCCAGCTTTGAGCTCGAGCGCCAGGATGAACTCACGGCCCGCGTGGAGCTGCGCGCTCTGCAGTCGCAGGTCGACCCGCATTTTCTATTCAATACCATCAGCACGATCGTGTCGCTCGTTCGAACCGAGCCCGACAACGCGCGATCGCTGCTAATCGACTTTTCCAACTACTATCGTCAGACGCTTTCTGACTCCGATACGCTCACCACGCTCGAGCACGAGGTGGAACAGGGCACTCGTTATATCAATCTTATGCAGGCCCGGTATGGTGATGGCCGTCTGCGCGTTTCGGTCGACATCGACTTTGAGGTGCGCGACAGCCTGGTGCCGCCGTTTATCTTGCAGCCGCTGCTCGAAAACTGCATCAAGCATGCGCAGCGCGAGACCGAGCCGCTTTCTATTCGTGTTAGGGCTTTTGAGACCGATGACGGCTTGGAGATCATCGTCGAAGATGACGGTATCGGTATGAGCGAAGAAGCCTGCGCGCATCTGTTTGAGCAGCATCGCCGAGAGGAGCCCGAGAGCATTACCGCCGACGGATCCATCAAGCGAGGTTGCGGCCTGGCGCTCTTCAACGTGCTTCAGCGCATCCATTTCTTTTACGGAGAAGATTCTGGCATGCGCGTGAAGTCCCAGGAGGGCGTGGGAACACAGGTCATCGTCGAGTTGAACGGCGAGCCGCATGAACCGGCGCCGCTGACGGTGTAGCACGCGGTTGGATTGAGAGAAAAAGAGGGGAAGCGCATATGTCCGAAGGCTGGAACATCCTGGTGGTTGATGACGAGCCCCCAATTAGGGCTGAGCTACGTTATCTGTTGGAAAAGGATACGCGTGTGGGTCAGATTGCCGAGGCGGGCAATGTCACCGAAGCCGTGGAGTCGATTCTGTCGAACAAGCCCGACGTGCTGTTTTTAGACATTACCATGCCCGGTCGCTCGGGAATTGAGCTTGCCGAGACGCTGCAGAACCTAAAGACGCCGCCGGTCGTGGTGTTTGTGACGGCATTTGCCGAGTATGCGGCCGATGCCTATAACCTCGATGCCGTCGATTACATCGTCAAGCCGGTCGAGGATGCCCGCCTGTCAAAGGCGCTCGACAAGATCGAGGCTGCCCTGGGTGCTCGCCGTGTCGTCCATGCTCCGCGCCAGCCTTTGCGCCTGACGGTGGATCGTGGGGGCAAAAAGGTGTTCATTCCCGTGGCGGATGTCTGCTACTTTGAGGCGCGCGCCGATTTTTGCAACGCCGTCTGCGCCGAGGGAACATATCTGATCAATGAGTCGATTTCCTCGCTTGAGCGACGTTTGGCCTCCGAGGGCTTTATCCGTGTCCACCGCAGCTATCTGGTCAATTTGGAAGACGTGCACAATGTCGAGATCGGTTCCACGGGTCTTATGGAGCTCAGACTCGATCGCGTAACCTCGACCGTGCCCGTGTCTCGTCGTCGCGCTGCCGAGGTTAAGGCGCATCTGGGGCTTGCGTAGACGGTCTGCATGCCATCGTTTACCACCGTAGGTTTGGCATGGCCGCGCGGTGGGCATAATGGGTGACATCGAATGAAATCGAAAGGATTATTATGCCTGCGCTCATTACGCATCATCTATTTGGCGAGGAAAGCATCGAGCGTCTGCCGCAGGGCGTCATTACGTCCGACGAGGAACGCATTGCTTTTATCCTGGGCAACCAGGGTCCCGACCCGTTTTTCTTCCACATCCTGACACCGCGCGTTTCCGACTGCACGCTGCTAGCGCAGGTTATGCATCGCTCGCGCATGTCGCGCCAGTTCTCGTGCCTGCGCGACGGCGTGTCCCATCTGCTCCCGCGCGATGCCAACTTGGGCCGCGCCTTTGCGCTGGGCTTGCTGTCGCACTACGTGCTCGACCGTAATGCCCACCCCTTTGTCTACGAGCAACAGTTTGGCATTGTCGAGTCCGATCCCGAGCTGGAGGATTCGGGCAGTCAGGTCCATGCGGTGCTCGAGAGCGACCTGGACGTACTGATGCTGCAGGTCAAGCGCGACGGCGCCACGGTCGACGACTATCCGCCAGCGGGCGAGATCGTTACCACCGACCGCATCAATCGCGTGGCCGGCGTGCTGATGAGCTATGTTGCCGGGCGTGTGTACGGTATCGATATCCCGGCGGGGGAGTACGGAGCCGCCGTTGCCGACATGCAGCTGCTCTATCGCGCCATTGAGCCGGCGGGCTCGGCTAAGACGCGTGCAATTGCCCTGGTCGAGGGGCTAGTACACGACTACTCCCTGCTCGATGGCCTTGCTCACCGCGTGACGACCGAGCCGCCCGAGCGCACCGGCAATCTGGGCCATCTGGCGTGGAAGAATCCCTTTACCGATGAGGTCTCGAACGAGAGCTTCCCCGAGGTCTTTGATCGCGCGCTGGTCGATTACGAGTGCACGGTCGCCCGATTCATCGAAACAGGCGACATGGAGGCCGTGACCGGTCACGTCAACTACAGCGGCCGTGTGCTCGGCGCCGACGAGGAGTTCGACCGCGAGGAATAGGGTCCGTGCCTGTCCCTTTGCCGAATCCTTACCGGTGCCTCTGTGCAATTGGGGTACGATGAACTAACTGCATATCGGGCGAATACGAAGGGTCCCTGTCCATGAAATACACCAAGCTCGAGCGTAACTGGGTCATGTACGATGTGGGAAACTCGGCCCTCGTGCTGCTCAATACCTCGGTGGTGCCCATCTACTTTAACGCCATCAATACCGGTGCTTCCTCGGCAGACCTGGTGGTCGCTTGGGGCAACGCGCAGACGATTGCCTCGCTGGTCATTGCCATGCTCATGCCCATTCTGGGCGCGCTTGCCGATTACGCCGGCAACAAGATCAAGTTCTTCTTGGGTTTCTTCCTCACGGGCCTGGTTCTTTGCCTGGCGCAGGCTATCCCAATGTCCGCCATGGCATTTTTGACCGTGTACGTGCTGTGCACCATCGGCCTTAACTCTTCTATGACGTTCTACGACGCCATGCTGCCCGACATTACCACCGACGAGCGCATGGACGCCGTGTCCAGCTCGGGTTATGCCTGGGGCTACATCGGTTCCACCGTGCCGTTCATCATCTGCTTGGCGCTTATCATGGGTGGCCCCGCTCTTGGCGTCCCCACCATGCTGGCAACGCGTCTGTCGTTTGTCATCACTGGTGCCTGGTGGCTCATCTTTACCCTGCCGCTCATTCGCACCTATAAGCAAAAGTACGGTCGCGAGCGCGGTCCCGAGGACACCATCGGCCACATCGTGGGCGGCGTGTTCTCCGAGGTCGGACACACCATGCGCGAGATCGCCCACAACAAGACCGTGCTGGTCTACATGATCGCGTTCTTCTTCTACATCGACGGTGTGCACACGGTCATTTCCATGGCAACCAGCTACGGATCGGCTTTGGGTATCGACTCGACCCAACTGGTGCTGGCGCTGCTCGTTACGCAGTTTGTGGCCTTCCCGTCCGCCATCATCTACGGCAGGCTCGCCGGTCGCGTGGGCACACTCAACATGATCTTGGTGGCCGTCGCCGCCTATATGGGCATCGTGCTCTTTGCCGCGTTTTTCTTAAAGACCGCCTTTGAGTTTTGGGTACTCGCTATTTTGGTTGGCCTGTTCCAAGGAGGCGTGCAGGCGCTGAGCCGCAGCTACTTCGGTCGTATTATCCCTAAGGAAAAGTCCAACGAGTACTACGGCTTCTTCGATATCTTTGGCCGTTACGCAAGCGTTATGGGCACCTTCCTGGTGTCGGTTGTCACCTCGCTGACCGGCAACCCGTCGCTGGGCGTCCTTTCTATTGGTGTTCTGCTGGTTGTTGGCTTTATGCTGCTGGTCCGCCTGTCCCGCATGACTCGGGCGGCAGAGCATGCCGCATAGGAGTGAGCGGCTATTGTGCCTGTCCACGGTACTCTTTTGGGGTTATCCGCAATAAACATTGCGACTTGCGAGCAATGATTTGCCCAAGTGGGTATGATGGAATCAGCTAGGTCGCGGGGCGTCGCCTGTGTTTGGCGGCGTCCCGTTTTTGTGTTGCAGGGAGGGTAAGGCATGAACGCCACGGTCGTGATTCCAACGTATTGGGCGGGCGATGATGCTTGCGCAAACGCCCCTGGCACCTATGACCATTCGACGCGACTCAACGCCGACAATCCCGAACTCGACCGCTGCCTGGCCTCGCTTGAGCAGGTACGTGACATCCCGCGCATCATCCTTTTGGTGGTCTGTCCCGTTTCTGCCACAGCCGATGTGTCGCTGCGCGTGCACGAGATTGTCGACGCGCATCCCACGCTCAAGGTCACCGTTGTCACCAACACCCAGGCCTCGCGCATCGCAGACCGGGTTGCTCAGATCGCGCCCAAGGGTTCGGGCGAGTGCGTGAGCCTGCGAGGTTACGGTGCCATCCGCAACATGGGGCTGGCCTGCGCTGCGGTGCTGGGGCATGACGCGGTTATCTTTTTGGATGACGATGAGGCTGTCATCGACGCCGACTTTATGAAGCGCGCGACCTATGCGTTGGGGCAGCAGACGCGTCAGGGCTTGCCGATCTTGGTCAAGAGCGGCTATTTCTACGATCGCGACGGCTCGCCGTTGGCTCCTACGGACAAGGCGGGCATCTGCCATCGTTGGTGGACCAAGCGCATCGAGTTCAACCGTTGGATGAAAAAGGCGCTCTCGGGCACCCGCATCTCGCGCTCCAACTACGTGTGCGGCGGCCTGATGGCCCTGCACGCCCGCGCCTTTACGCGTGTGGCCTTTGACCCGTTTATCACCCGCGGCGAGGACTTGGATTACCTCTTTAACATGCGCATGTTTGGCTACGACGTGTGGTTCGATAACGAGTGGACCGTGCGCCATCTGCCTCCGGAGTCCGAAAAGCGCTCACCGCGCTTTATGCAGGATGTATACCGTTGGTACTACGAACGGGCCAAGTTGACGTTCGCCGCGCATCAAAAGGAGCTCATTCCCGTTACGGCAGCATCGCTCATGCCCTACCCGGGCCCGTGGATTTCGCGCGAGCTCGACGACCGCGTGCACAAGACCGCTATGGTCCGCAGCGTGTTTACCCGCGAGCATGAGGGCTACCTGCGCATCTGGCGCCATGGTATCGACGAGGCAAAAGCCTATGCGCGCCAAAACGCTGCAAGCTACCTGCGTTTCCAGAGTTTTTGGCCCAAGATCATGGACGGGCTTTGGCGTGACGCACAACTGATCAGTATCCTGGAGGGGGCCGAATGATCGACCGCCGCGCCCAGCGCGATAGTTCAATATCAATCTTTCGCATCATTGCCGTTGCCTGCGCCATTTGCGTGCTGGTGTACTTTATTTTTGCCCTGGCGACTGGAATCGAGCCGATCGCGACCGTGGTCGCCTGCGCACTGCTGTGCATCTTTCTGTGCATCTTTATCTTTTTGACGCTCAATCCCGATTCGGTGCGCTCCCAGTACACCGAGGAGACGCTCTCGGTGGCCTCGGCCATGCTCGAGGACATTAAGGGCGGTCTGACGCAGGAGTCGGCGCGTTTGGTGTGCCAGCGCATTTTGCCCGAGACGCGCGCCATGACGGTGGCCATCACCGATGAGGACAACGTGCTTGCCTGCGCGGGCGAGTTTGAGGAAAAACTACTGCCAGATTCTCCCATCCACACGCTTGCCACACGCTACGTTATCGAACATGGCATCGTGCAGTCGTTCAACCGTATGGTGGATGTCGTGGGCTCGGACGGCTCGCACAACCAAGTCCCCGCCGGCATTATCGCCCCCATCAAGGTGGGCGATCGTACCGTCGGCACGCTCAAGTTCTACTACAAGACCCCGCGCGCCGTCGACCGTACCCAGTACGCGCTTGCCTCGGGCTTTGCCGAGATTTTGTCCACGCAGCTCGCCATCCACGAGCTCGAGGTGCAAAAGGAACTCACAGCGCGCGCCGAGGTGCGTGCGCTGCAGGCGCAGATTAACCCGCACTTCCTGTTCAACACGCTGAACACCATTGCATCGTTTACGCGCACCGACCCGCTGAGGGCCCGCGAACTGCTTCGTGAGTTCTCATCGTTCTATCGCGCCACGCTCGACAACTCGGGATCGCTTATTCCGGTCTCGCGCGAGGTCGCACAGACCAAGCGCTACCTTACCTTTGAGAAGGCCCGCTTTGGCGAGGACCGCGTGCTTGCGACGTTCGATGTGTCCGAGGACGTGGAAGATACGCTGGTGCCGGCGTTCGTGATCCAGCCGATTGTCGAGAACGCTGTGCGTCATGGTATGGGCGATGACGACGCCCTGAGGATCGACGTGACCGTTCACCAAGACGGCGAGGATGCAATCTTGATTGCCGTGGCCGATAATGGCGTGGGCATGGATGAGGGTACCGCCGCCAGACTGTTTGACGAGCGCTCTGCCCGTCCCGACGCCAGCTCTCCCCAGGGTGGCGGCGCCGGTGTGGCCATGCACAATATTTCGGAGCGCATCCATCGCTTTTTTGGGCCGCACTCCTATACGCGTGTCGAATCGGCGCCGGGCAAGGGCACCAAAGTGCTTCTTCATCTTGATTTGTCAGAGAGCATCTTTGACATTCAAGAGTAAAATAAAAGGCTACGGGCTCAACGTCATGCGACGGATGCCCGGCGTAGTTAGTTGACGAAAGGTTTTATCCCTATGCTGCGTGCGATGATTGTGGATGATGAGGCGCCGGCTCGCTCGGAGCTTCGCTTCCTGCTCGAGCAAACGGGCAAGATCGGCACGATCACGGAGGCGTCGAGCGTCCGCTCCGCCATCGAGATGCTTATGGAAAGTCGCGTGGATGTCGTGTTTCTCGATATCTCGATGCCCGGTGCCTCGGGCCTGCAACTTGCCGAGGCGCTGCATAAGCTCAAAAATCCGCCGGCGATCGTGTTTGTGACTGCGTATAGCGACCATGCGGTCGAGGCATTCGACGTCGATGCCGTCGATTATCTGATGAAGCCTGTCGAGGAAGCTCGCTTGGATCGCGCGATCGAGAAGGTCATGCAACGCGCCAAGCCGGTTACGGACAGCAAAGTGACCATCGAGCGTATCCCGGTGGAAAAGGGCGGCCGCAAGGTGCTCATTCCCGTGGATGACATCCGCTTTATCATGGCAAAGGACGATTACTCCTGCATCTATACCGTCGATGATCGCTTTTTGTCGACGACCTCGCTGGCGCAGTTTGAGGCCAAGCTCTGCGACTTTGGCTTCTTCCGTGTTCACCGCCGCTATATCGTCAACCTAGCGTGCGTCACGGACGTTGAGACGGTGCCCTCGGGCGCCATCCAGCTGGGCATTACGGGCGTCGACGAACGCGTGCCGGTTTCTCGCCGCCGCGTCGTGCCGCTCAAGAAGGCTCTGAGTCTCTAGCACACTGGCCCCGCAGCCCTGTAGACCCATCGTCTGCGGGGCCGTGGGGCCTTTTTTGTATGTATCTGCCGAATCGTTTTTTGCGGAAGGGATCCCATGAACAGCGCAAGCGCCAAGCGTATCGACATCATCTCGGACACCCACGGCTATTTATCGCCTGCGCTCTTGGATGAGCTTGAGGGCGCAGACCTGATCATCCACGCCGGCGACCTCACGTCAGAGATGGACTACGAGCACCTGTGCACCATCGCCCCTGTACGGGCCGTATTGGGCAACAACGATTACTACCGCGACTACGGCCCCGATGTAGACCGTCTTGCGCTCTTTACCTACGAAGGCCTCAAATTTGCCGTAGCCCACTACCGCGAAGACCTTCCGGTGGGATCCGTAGACGTAGCCATCAACGGCCACACCCACGTAACCAAAGAAGCCCAGGTGGGCCGCTGCTTAGTCCTCAACCCGGGCAGCGCCAGCTACCCCAGAGGCAGCCGAGGCCCCACCATGGCCAGAATGCTCGTCAAAGACGGCAAGATACTGACCACTAAGTTTATTGACTTGGACTAACCGCAACAAAAACGGGGGATGCACAACGCATCTCCCGTTTTCTTTGAGCCAAAGGCAGAGTCCCAACAAGAATCTAAGACAACCCCGCCACGGAGAACGGGGCCGCCGAGCCGCGAAGCGGCGAGCAACAAGAACTGGTTGAAGAAAGTGACGGCAGGGAGGGTCTCCGGGGCTGGGGGCGGGGGTTAAGTTTGTCGCGAGTTCCGCACGCAAAGGAAAGCACTTAATGTGCTTTCCGTCTTGCGCAGGACTGTAGAGCAGCAAACTTAACCC
>CAUBMI010000024.1 GCA_958436995.1 uncultured Collinsella sp. | reverse complement strand
GAGTTCCGCACGAGCCGGAGAGCACTTAATGTGCTCTCCGTGCGAGCAGGACTGTAGAGCAGGAAACTTTACCCGCGGCCCCCGCCGGGAACAGCAAAAGGGCGACCCCTGTCCGGAGTCGCCCTTGCGGTGCTGGTTATGTACGGCTGTTACTCGGCGTCGTGGTGACGGCGGGGCTTGCGGCCTCCGTTGTCACCGGGACGGCGCGGACGGTCGCTGCGCTCGGAGCGCTCGCGACGCGGACGCTCACGGCGCTGGAAGTGCTCGCCGTCGCCCTCGGAGGAACCCTCGGCGCGAGCCGGAGCCTCAGGCTTGTCAAGACGATCGAGCGAGATCTTGCCGCGATCGTCGACCTCGATGACGACGACCTTGACCTCGTCGCCCACGTTAAGGACATCCTCGACCTTCTCCACGCGGCCCTTGGCGACGCGGGAGATGTGCAGCAGGCCGTCCTTGCCGGGCAGCAGGTTGACGAAGGCGCCGAAGGGCTGGATGGAGACCACGCGACCGGTGTACTCCTCGCCCGGCTCGGGAACCTTGATGATGAGCTTAATGCGCTCGACGGCCTGGTCAACAGACTCGCCAGTGCCGCCGACAAAGACGGTGCCGTCCTCCTGGATGTCGACCGAAGCACCAGTCTCGTCCTGGATGCCGCGGATGACCTTGCCGCCGGAACCGATGACGTCACGGATCTTATCGGTCGGAACCTGGATGGAGACGATACGCGGAGCGGTGCTGCGCGTGGTGTGGCGCGGCTCGGGGATCACATCGAGCATCTTCTGCAGGATGAAGGCGCGGCCCTCCTTGGCCTGCTGCAGGGCGCGGGCCAGGATGTCGAAGGTAAGGCCGGTGGCCTTGTTGTCCATCTGCAGAGCGGTAATGCCCTCGGTGGTGCCGGTGACCTTAAAGTCCATGTCGCCAAGGAAGTCCTCGAGACCCTGGATGTCGGACAGGACCACGGTCTTGCCCTCCTCCTGGATCAGGCCCATGGCGATACCGGAGACCGGGCGCTTAATGGGCACGCCGCCGTCCATAAGGGCGAGCGTGGAGCCGCAGGTCGAAGCCATCGAAGAGGAGCCGTTGGACTCCATGACCTCGGAGACCACGCGGATGGCGTAGGGGAACTCGTTCTCATCGGGAAGCACCGGAAGCAAAGCGCGCTCGGCCAGGTTGCCGTGGCCGATCTCGCGGCGCTTGGGGCTGCCCATGCGGCCGGTCTCGCCGGTGCAGAACGGCGGGAAGTTGTAGTGGTGCATGTAGCGCTTGCCCTCGGTGGGCTCGATGGTATCCAGACGCTGGCCCTCGTTGAGCATACCGAGCGACAGGACGGAAAGCACCTGGGTCTGGCCACGCTGGAACAGACCGGAGCCGTGAACGAGCGGCAGGTAGTTGTCCTTCACCATGATGGGGCGAATCTCATCGGCGGCACGGCCGTCGACGCGCTCGCCGGTCTCGACGACCATGGTGCGCATAGCCTTCTTCTCGAGCTTCTTGAGCGCCACGGGGATCTCGCGCTCCCAAGCGGCCTGCTCCTCCTCGGTGAACTCGGCACGGATGGACTCCTTCAGAGTCTCGACCTTGCCGATACGGGAGAGCTTGTCGGCATCGCGAAGGGCGGCAGCCATCTCGTCGTAGTGGGCGAAGATGCGCTCCTGGACCTCCTCGACAGGCTGGTCGAGCGGGTACTCCTTCTTGACGATAGCGCCGTTGACCTGCTCCCACTCGGCAACGAACTCGTCCTGGGCCTGGCAGAAGGCGGCAAGGGCTTCCTGGCCAAACTTCATGGCGGCGAGCATGTCGTCCTCGGAGATCTCCTCGGCGCCGGCCTCGACCATCGAGATGAAGTCGGCAGAGCCGCCCAGCTCCAGGTCCAGGTCGGAGTTCTCGCGCTCCTCGTAGGTGGGGTTGACGATAAACTCGCCGGTCTCCACGTTGCGGCCGATGCGCACGCAGGCAAGCGGGCCCTCGAAGGGCACGCCGCCGAGCGTCATGGCCAGGGAGGCACCCATGACGTTGATGACGTCAAAGGGGTTGACCTGGTCGGCGACGAGCGAGGTAGCGACGATGTGTACCTCGTTGCGGAAGCCGTCCGGGAAGCTCGGGCGAATCGGACGGTCGATCATGCGCGCGGTGAGCGTGGCCTTCTCGCTGGGACGGCCCTCACGCTTGAGGTAGCCACCCGGGATGCGGCCGGCGGCGTACATCTTCTCGTTGAAGTCGACGGTCAGCGGGAAGAAGTCGTAGTTCTTGCGCTCCTTGGAGACGACCACGGTGTCGAGCATCGTGGTGTCGCCCTGCTTGACCAGGCAGGCGCCGGTGGCCTGCTTGGCAAGCTCGCCCGACTCAAAGGTGTAGGTCTTGCCGTACAGCTCAAAGGTCTTGGATACGAGTGTCATTGTTCTCCTTTACCCCGCAGGCCCCTTGCCTGCAGGCTCCTCATGTGACGCGGGCCCCCCTGCCCCCGCCACGCTTCAGAGCGTGATTGTTCACGCCCTTACACAAAAAGAGCGCCCCGCTGCGCAGGACGCTCCTTGCATGTACAAATCCTTACTGGATGTTGTCGCGGATGCCCAGAGCCTTGATGAGCTCACGATACTCGACGATGTCGTTCTTCTTGATGTAGGAGAGAAGACGACGACGACGGCCGACGAGCATGAGCAGACCACGACGGGTGTGGAAGTCCTTCTGGTGGGACTTCATGTGCTCGGTCAGCTCCTTGATGCGCTCGGTCAGGATGGCGACCTGAACCTTGGGGTTGCCGGTGTCGACCGGGGTGTTACCGAACTGGGCAGTCAGCTCCGCCTTGCGCTCTTTGGAAACAGTCATTGTTTCACCTTTCGTTTCTTGTCGCCCGCGGGCGACGCTATTCGCCTCGGACTGGGAAGCCGCCGGTGGAGCGAGCATCCAAGGTCGAGGTACCAACTTGTGGTATGTTACCACAAGCAGCCCGCGCCTGCGCATCATCACCGACCCAACATGAATTCCATCGCACGGAGACGTTGATCGGTGTGCGTCGCAGCCCACACGTGCGAAAGCCCCAGCAAAAAGGCAGCGGTATGGGGGTCGACCCTCTCGGCCATGAGCGCATCGAAGGTCATAGACATGAGGGCGCGCAGCCATGCGACCTCACCGGTCGAGACCAGCTCGGCACCGGGCACGCTCGACGCGCACGACCCGCACATAAGACCGCCCGCCTGGGGTGAAAAATACGACAGCATGGGGTCACCGCACAGCACGCAGGCCGAAAAATCGGGTCGATAGCCAACGTGCGACAGCAGCTTAAAGGCATATGCCGCCACAAGTAGATCCATATGTGCCGCGTCGAGCCCGCTGCCGACAAGTGTGAGCGCCCGCTGCGTGATGGCAAAGGTAAACGGGTCCTCGGCGTCCTCGAACGAGCACACGCGCGCGACCTCGGCGATCGCGCTTGCGGCGCATGTCATCTCGTAATCGGGAGCAGCGCCGAGCGGCGCCTCCATAAGCTCGGCCTGGGAAACCACGTCGAGCGACCGTCCATGCGCAAGCAGCATATCGACGGTGCAGAACAGCTCGCAGCGCGCCGCCAAGCGCCCGCCGGGTTTGCGGGCGCCCTTTGCCACGGCACGAACCTGCCGACCCCGCTCGTCAAGCATCGTCAGGATCAGATCCGTCTCTTTGAGCTTAGTCTTATCGAGGACGAGCACCTTCGTGCGATATGTCCGGGAGCCTGCCATAAACGCCGGGGCTTAATCTTCGGCATTGTAGCCAAAGCGGCGAATCTGGGCCTCGTCGTCACGCCAGCCGGCCTTGACCTTCACGTCCAGCTCCAAAAAGACCTGGGTGCCAAAGATGCGCTCAAGGTCGCGACGGGCGTCGATGCCGATATGTTTGATCATCTCGCCGCCCTTGCCGATGATGATGCCCTTTTGGCCCTCGCGCTCGACGTAAATGGTGGCGTGCACGCGCAGCACCTTCTTGGTCTGCTCAAGCGCATCGCAAATCACGCCCACGGAGTGCGGGATCTCATCACGGGTGCGGCGCAAGACCTTCTCGCGCACAAACTCGGCAACGAGCGTCTCATCGGAAGCGTCGGTACCCATGTCCTCGGGGAACCAACGCGGACCCTCGGGCAAAAAGTGCGCAACGGTCTCGATGAAGGCATCGACGTTAAAGTTCTTGACCGACGACGTCACGATCTCGTCGTCATATTCCATAAGCTCGTGGGCGGCCTTAAGCTGCTCCATGACCCGTGCGGGGTCGGCCTCATCGGCCTTGGTGAGCACCAGGACCTTCTTGGAACGGGCATTCTTGACACGCTCGGCAACCCAGGCGTCTCCCCTGCCGATCGGTTTGGTGGCATCAATCAAAAACGCGACGACGTCGACATCGTTCAGCTCGAACAGCGCGCTCTTGTTGAGCTCGGATCCCAGGCCATCCTTGGGCTTGTGAATACCCGGGGTATCGACAAAGACCAGCTGGTAGCCGGGGCGGTTGACGACGGCGCGCATACGGCGGCGGGTCGTTTGGGCCACCGGCGAGGTGATGGCAACCTTTTTGCCATAGCAGGCGTTGAGCAGCGTGGACTTGCCGGCGTTGGGACGACCGACCAGGGCGACGAAGCCGCTGCGGAACCCGGGCTCAACGTCGCCAAAGCCCATGGGGGCATCATCCACGTCACACAGGGCGTCGAGTTCTTCGTCGCTCATGCCCTCAAACGGGTCGAACTCCTCGACTTCCTCATAGGCCTCGGTCGCCTTAGCATCCGGGGACTCGTCGTCCAAAATCTCATCGGTAGGCTGCATATTGTCGGACATGGGAATCCCTTTCTAAATAAAGCCGAGCGAGTGGGCAAATACCAGCAAGCCCACAATCGCGGCGGTGATGGAAAGAACGTATACAGAGGCGGCGGCGATGTCCTTGGCGCGTTTTGCCAGCGGATGGAGCTCCTGGGTCGCCAGATCGACAATGGCCTCCATGGCGGTATTGCACAGCTCGCCGTGAATCACCAGGCCGCAGCAGATGATAATCGTGGCCCACTCGGCAATGTCGAGCCCCACGATGCAGCCGGCAATGACGGTGCACACGCCCGCCACGAGCATAACCTTAATGTTGCGCTCGGTCTTGACGGCGGTGACGAAACCCTCCATGGCGTAAGAAAACGACTTTAAGAAGGACGGATGGTCCTTGTTCGATCCGGGAATCATAGACGGCTCCTAGTCGTGGGCGTGGTTGGTGATGGGGCCGACGTGGACTAGCTTGGGGTCCTCGCCGCGCTCGAGCGCCAGATCGCGCAGGATGGCGTCCTCGCGGGCCTCCATGACCTCGGCCTCGTCGTCCTCGATATGGTCATACCCCAGCAGGTGCAGCATGCCGTGTACGAGCATCAGGCGGCACTCGTCGGCAGGGCTATTGCCAAAGCCGGGGGCCTGACGGGCAATGACCTGCGGGGCCAAGATGATATCGCCGAGCTCGAGCGTCTCGTCGGCGGGAATATCCTCGTCAAAGGCCGAGTCGCATTCAAACGAGAGCACATCGGTGGTGCGGTCGATGCCACGCCACTCGTGGTTGAGCTCGTGCATCTCGTCCTCGTCGACATACGAAAGGGAAATCTCGACTTCACGTTCAACGCCCTCGGCGGCAAGCACAACCTCGCAGATGTGCTCCACTTCCTGCGCGTCGAGCAGCGTATCGAGCTCGGCATCGTTGCTGATCAATACACTCAACGGGACTCCTTTCGGTCGCGCGAGCGCTGCTCACGCACGTCATCATAAGCATCGTATGCCTCGACGATACGACCCACCAGGGCATGGCGCACCACATCGGCGCGCTCCAGGTGTGCAAACGCCACATCGTCGACACGGCCCAAAATCTTCTCGACATCCGCCAAGCCACCACGACGACCCACCAGGTCGCGCTGGCTGAGGTCGCCGGTAATCACGAACTTGGAGTTGAATCCAAGGCGTGTCAGGAACATCTTCATCTGCTCGGGCGTAGTATTTTGCGCCTCGTCGAGCACCACGAAAGCATCGCTCAGCGTACGACCGCGCATGTAGGCGAGCGGGGCGATCTCGATCACGCCGCGCTCCATAAGCTCATCGGTGCGCTCACGATCCATCATGTCAAAAAGGGCATCGTAGAGCGGGCGCATGTACGGATCGATCTTTTCCTCGAGGGTGCCGGGCAAAAAGCCCAGGTTCTCCCCTGCTTCGACAACCGGACGCGTCAAGATCAAACGGCCCACCTCATGGCGCTTGAGCGCGGCAACGGCGAGCGCCATGGCCAGATAGGTCTTACCGGTACCGGCAGGACCCAAGCCAAAGGTGATGGTATGCGAGCGAATGGCATCCACATAGCGCTTTTGCCCAAGCGTCTTGGGACGAATGACACGACCGCGGTATGAAAGCAGCACGTCATCGCGAAGCGATGTGGCCTCATGCTCGCCGTCGCGCAAGACGGCCAGGCAACGCGAGACATCGTCGGCAGACAGGGTACGACCGGCCGCCGCCTCGCGAAAAGCATGTTCGAAAAAGCGAGCCACGAGCTCGACCTCGTCCGGGTCGCCGCTCACGGAGATCCTATCGCCACGGGCAACCACGTGAGCGCGAACCAAGCTCTCGAGCGCACGAAGGACGCCGTCGCCGGCGCCCAAAACACGCGAGGGATCAACTCCCTCGGGAACGGTAAGTCTAATCTTCGAGGCTTCCATGGACCTCCCTGCGCGCATGGACCAAGCCGGAATCATCGACTCCGATGATAGCAACATCGAGCAGGCACGGGGCTGTAAGTCCACAGGTATCGTCAAGACGGGCATGATGGAACGAACCGAGCGTCAGGTTGTCACCATACTCGAGCACGGCACGCTCGACAGTGCCCACGCGATGACGAGCATCGGCAATAGCGAGCTCCTGCGCCGCGTCTCGCATACGGCGGCTGCGCTCGGCCATAACCTCGGGCGGCACCTGGTCGGGCATGTCGGCAGCAAGGGTACCGGGACGCTTACTGTAGCGGAACACGTGCATACGCGAGAACCCCACGCGGCGGCACAGCGCCAGCGACTCCTCGAACTCCTCGTCCGTCTCACCGGGAAAACCGACGATGACGTCGCACGAAAGAGACGCCTGCGGCAGGATGGCGCGAATCATGCGCACCGTGTCCTCAAAGGCCTCGGCACTATAGGGACGGCCCATGCGATGCAGCGTCGCCGTACAGCCGGACTGTACGGGCAGGTGCAAAAACGGGGCAATACGCTGCGGATAGCGCGCCATAACCTTAAGCAGGCGCTCAGAGATATCCATGGGTTCGACCGAGGAAATGCGCACATGCGCAATAGTCGTGCGCTCCATGATGGCCTCGAGCAGCTCATCGATTTCGACATGCTCGTCGGTCGCGCTCTTGCCATCGTAGGCACCCAGGTTCACACCGGTCAGCACCACCTCGGGCACGCCGGCCTCCTGGGCTTCGCGCACCTGTTCGAGAACGGACTCGACGGGCACGGAACGCTCGGGGCCGCGGGCCTTCCACACGATGCAATAGGTGCAGCGGTGGTTGCAGCCATCCTGGATCTTCACGCCCAGCCGAGAACGACCGAGCGCATCGACCACGTCACCATCGCTGCAGGCGGGAACGCTATCGGACTCAACGCCCAGCACCTCGCAGACACGTTCGGCGACATCGATCTTAGACGGCTCGGCAATCACGCGATCCGAAAGCTCCAACAGCTCCTCGGGATGCAAATTGACCACGCATCCGGTCACGACCACATAGGGCTCGTTTGGATGGGCCAGCGCATGACGGACGGCCTTACGGGTCTTGGCCTCGGCCTCGCCCGTAACGGCACAGGTGTTAATGACGATCAGATCGGCATCGTGGGGCTCCACCATAGCAAAGCCCAGGCGCATAAGATCGGCAGTGATACGGTCAGACTCAACCCGGTTGACACGGCAGCCGAGGTTGACGACGGAAATATGGGGTGCGAGCACGCGGGCTCCTTAATCGAGGATATCGTCGAGGGCACTCTTGATACGGTCGGTCACCGACTTCTTACCGGAAGCGACGTCATCGCCGGACTCGGCGGCGAAGGCCTCGAGCAGGTCGCGCTGCTTGGCCGAAAGGCTCGTGGGAACGAGCACGCGCAGCTGAACGACCAGGCGGCCACGCGAGCCGCCACCGCCAATGCGGGGCATGCCGAAGTTACCGACGCTCACGGTGTCGCCGTACTGCGTGCCGGCGGGGACCGTGACCTTAACGACCTCGTCAGGCATAATGCCCTCGACCTCGATCTCGCAGCCGAGAGCCGCCTGCGCAATCGAGATATCGCTCACGAGGTACAGGTCGTCGCCGTTGCGCTTAAAGCGCTCGTGGTCGGCGACGCGAACGTTGACGATCAGGTCGCCCGAGGGCTCGCCGCGAAGGCCGGCCTCGCCAAAGCCGCTCACGCGCAGCTGGCGGCCGGTCGAAACGCCGGCGGGAATATCGATGTCGATCTTTTCGTGGGAAGGCGTGCGGCCCTGACCATCGCAGGTCTCGCAGGGATGATCGATGACCGTGCCCTCGCCGTGGCAGTCGGGGCAAGGCGAAGAGGACTGGACCTGGCCCAAGAACGAACGCTGGACCGTCGTGACATAGCCCGTGCCGTGGCAACGGCTGCACTGCTTTTCCTGTGCACCCTCGGCCCTACCAGTACCGTTGCAGTCCTCGCAAGGAGCAAGGCGATCATAGCTGATCGTCTTTTTGCAGCCGAGCGCCGCCTCCTCGAGCGTCACCGAAAGCGAGATGGCCATGTCACGTCCGCGACGACGCTCACGACGGCTGCGGGCGCCACCACCGGCACCGCCGCCAAAAAACGACGAGAACAGGTCGTCCATGCCCATGCCACCAAAGATATCGTTGATGTCGACATAACCAGAGCCACCGGGGCCGTCCGCGGTGCCGTAACGGTCGTAGTTAGCACGCTTCTGCTCATCGGAAAGAACGGAATAGGCCTCGTTGAGCTCCTTGAACTTGGCCTCGGCCTCGGGGTCGTCCGAAACATCCGGATGTACGGTACGGGCCTTCTTTAGAAACGCACGCTTAATCGTCCGCGCGTCGGCATCCCTGTCGACGCCAAGTACCTCGTAGTAATCCCTATTTTCCGACACGACCGAATCCTTCCGACTTTCATTATTGTCACAGTGCGTCCTATACCCAAGCTGGGCCGACCGCAAACAGAGGGTTTGATGTTATTGCATTTGATACGGCGAAAGCATGGCCCGTTGCGAGCAGCTCGCGAACCAAACCGACACGAGCGCGAACATGAAGCCGTTGGCAAAACCGTTGGCAAACTGCATCGCACCGCGCTTCCACCACAGCAGGCTGCGATGAAGCACACCGTCCGAAAGCACCATGAACAGGCCCATGGTAAATGGAATAAAGCACATCACGGCAAAGGACGAGAACACGCCCGAAATGGCCGACAGTACCAAAAACGGAGCAACGATGCCCATCAGGTAAAAACCGGTACGAGCCTTGCCTTCCAAGCGCTCGGCCTCAACATGGGCGCGGCCGACCAGGTCGCCGCCCGCGGCACCGTTAGTGCCAGCATGGCCCATGCCGCTAATGCGGACCTCGTCGCCATCGTGCGTGCCGGCAGGAAACTCAATCGTCTGCTCGGAGGTCACACGGGTTCGCCCGCTGCCACCGCAATCGGGGCAGGGGTCGGCCACGACCTTACCGGAACCGCCGCACTCGGGGCAGACCGACTGGAACGTGCCCGCACCAAACAGGAAGGACAGGTCGACGTCGATGTGGCCGCGGCCACCGCAGCTCGGGCAGGTATGGGCATGCTCAGACGAAACGGAGCCCGAGCCGCCGCAGTTGCTACAGGTATCGAAGCGCGTGTAGCGGACGGTCTTGCGGGCACCGCCCTTGGCCTCCTTGGCGTCGAGTTTGATATCGACGACCACATTGGCGCCGTTCTCGGGATTGTAGGCAGCCTGGCCGCGACGCTGCCGGCCCCAGGCGCCACCAAAGGGAAAGCCGCCCTCAAAGGGATTGCCATAGCCCGTGCTGCCGGCGTAGCCGCCACCATAGGGCGAAGCCGTAGGAGCACCGGCAAAGGGATTGCCAGAACGCATGGCGTCGTAGCGCGCACGTTTTTGCTCATCCGAAAGCACGGCGTAGGCCTCGGAAACCTCTTTAAACTTTTCCTCGGCATCCGGCTCTTTATTGACGTCCGGATGGAGCTTACGGGCCTTTTGCTGGAAAGCCTTTTGAATATCACGCGAGGTGGCGTCCTTGGAGACACCCAGAATCTCGTAGTAATCTTTTTCGTTCATCGTCGCCATGCGCGGCAACCTCCTGCTCACAGCAGCGTATATATTCCGGTAATTCTACCCGAGCGGCCTAAGCTAGATCCCAAAACAGCTCGAACAGAACATTTCCATCGAGCCAGCCCAGATGGGTCGGCGCCAGACGAGCTCGAACATGGCTCGCGACGACATCTGCCGTAGTGAAGGGTCCCTCATGACCCCAGAGCGTCTCGGGCACCCAAGTGGCAAGACCCAATTCGAGCGCGCGATCGCAGGCAGCTGCCAGCTCGCCCGTTGGGATGACACAAGCTGCACGAGCCAACAGGTCGGACGCAACACCGCGCGTCATGCGACAAGCGAGCATCAAGTCTTCGGCGACAGCCTCGCGCTGCGACAGATATTCGGCCTCGAACGCCGTCGCGTCATCGTCACGTTGCACCAGACGCACGCGGTACGCATCGCCTCGAGAAGACACGCCGGGGAACAAACCTGCAAGACGGTCGAAATCCTCGTCGTCGAGCATGCCCGCGGCAGAACGACCCAGGCCCAGGTAGCCCCGTCCGGTCCAGTAGGCAATGTTATGTGCGCACTCATGTCCATCGAGCGCGTAGCTTGCCACCTCATACGGAAGATAGCGGGCCGCACCCAGGCGCTCACGCGCCGCGTCCATGCACGAAGCCTGAAAATCCTCATCGGGCTCGAGCGACTCGTCACGGCACGCCATGCGATAGAGTGGCGTGCCCTCCTCGAGCGTGAGCGGGTAGACCGACACATGATGAGGCGCCGCCTCCAACACGCCATCGAGCGTGCTCCGCCAGCTTGCGGCCGTCTGCCCGGGTAGGCCGCACATCAGGTCGCACGATACATCGAGGCCAGCGTCCTTCACCGTCGCGATAGCCGCAAGTGCCCGATTAGCATCGTGAATGCGGCCAATAGCAGCCAGCTCGGTATTGTCGAGGGTTTGCACGCCCAGAGAGATGCGCGTGACACCCGCCTCGGCAAGCGCGGTGGCGAGCTCAGCGATCAGCGACTCAGGATTGGCTTCGCAAGTAAATTCAACGGGCTTGCACCACATGGAGATACGACGGGCAAGTTTCACCAGGCGCTCCCCAGCAAGTGACGGCGTGCCGCCGCCAATATAGACCGTGCGGACCTGCGCAAGCGCCCCGGCGTCGCCAAAGGAATCGAGGCGCGCATACAGCTGCTCAAAATAGGAATCGAGCGCAGCATCCAAATCACACAGAGCAAAGCTGCGCGAGTCAAAGTCGCAATAGCGGCATTTTTGAGCGCAAAACGGCACGTGCACGTACAGCGCGGTAACGGCCACCCTTAAGCCTCCAGCGGATGATCGGGCACCGACTCACCGGCGGCAAGCGCGGCCTCGCAGGCCACCACATCGCGCTCGATATCATCGACCAGCGACATGAACTCCTCGTACGTAGAGCAACGCACCACCTGAGCGCGCCAGGCGGCGGCATGGGACATGCCCTTTAAGTACCAGCTTGCGTACGTGCGAGCACGCGACATGAGCGGCAGAAGCTCGTGCGTCAACGTCAGGTGCTCGCGCAGAGCCTCCAGGCGCTCGACCGAGGAGCGAGAAGGAACCGGCGTGCCATCGAGTGCAAGGGCTCGGGCATCGCCGAACACCCACGGATTGCCGTAGATGCCGCGCGCGATAAACACCGCGCTGGCACCCGAGCCGTGCAGATGCTCAGCAGCGTCCTCGGCCGAGAACACATCGCCCGAACCAATCACGGGAATCTCGACAGCGTCGGCAACCTCATCGACGACCGACCAATCGGCCTGGCCCGTGTAGAGCTGCGTGGCGCAACGACCATGCACGGCGACTGCGGCAGCCCCTGCGCCCTCAAGCATCTGGGCAAATGTCGCGGCATTGCGGTCCTCGGCATAAAAGCCCTTACGAATCTTGACGGTCACGGGCACGTGCGCCGCGCCCACCGTGGCCTCGACGATCTTCTCGGCCAGGTCGGGCGTGCGCATGAGCGCCGAGCCCTCGCCCTTGGTAACGACCTTGCGGGCGGGACATGCCATATTGATATCGATGAGCGACAGGCGATCGCCAACGCGCTCCTCGACGGCGGCGACGGCGCTCGCAAACTGATCGGGCTTGGAGCCAAAGAGCTGCACGCAAATCTGCTGCTCCTCGTCGGCCGGTAGCACCAGGCGCCACGTCTTATTACTGGCATAGGCAAGGCCTGCCACGCTCACCATCTCGCTGTAGGCAAGGTTGGCACCGCGGCGGCGACACATGATGCGATAGGCAGGGTCGGTCACGCCTGCCATGGGAGCCATAAGGAACGGCTGCTCGGCATAGGCGCCCAGCAGCCGCAGACTATATTCGGAAAGAGCCATAGACCTACTCGTCCACCTTGAGGATCGCCATAAAGGCCTCCTGCGGGACCTCGACCGATCCGATGGCCTTCATACGCTTCTTGCCCTCTTTCTGCTTCTCGAGCAGCTTGCGCTTACGCGAGATATCGCCGCCGTAGCACTTAGCAAGAACGTCCTTGCGACGGGCCTTGACGGTGGAACGGGCGATGATCTTGTTGCCGATAGCACCCTGGATGGGCACCTCGAACAGCTGACGCGGGATGATCTCCTTGAGCTTGTCGCACAGGCCACGGGCCAGGCCATATGCCTTGTCCTTATGGACGATAAACGAAAGCGCGTCCACCTCGTCGCCCGAAAGCAGGATGTCGAGCTTGACGAGCTCAGAGGGGCGATATTCGTTGAACTCATAGTCGAGCGAGGCGTAACCCTTGGTGCGGCTCTTGAGCTGATCGAAGAAGTCCAAGATGAGCTCGGCGAGCGGCATATCAAAGCGCATCTCGACCGATTTGCTCGTCAGGTGGATCATGTCGGTCGTGACGCCGCGGTGCTCGATGGCGAGCTGCATGACGGCACCCGTGTACTCAGGCGGGCAGATGATCTTTGCCTTGAGGTAGGGTTCCTCAATACGATCGATGCGGGTGGCCTCGGGAAGGTCCTGCGGACTGCGGACATCGATCATCTCGCCGTCGGTCTTGTAGACGTGATAGTCAACTGAGGGACTCGTGGCAATGAGGTCCAAGTTGAACTCGCGCTCCAGGCGTTCCTTGACGACTTCCATGTGCAGCAGGCCCAGGAAGCCCACGCGGAAGCCAAAGCCGAGCGCCACCGAGGTCTCGGGCTCCCACACCAACGACGGGTCGTTGACGTGCAGCTTATCGAGGGCGTCACGCAGGTTCTCGTAATCCTTGTTGTCGATCGGGAACAGGCCCGTGTAGACCATGGGCTTGGCCTCGCGGTAGCCCGGCAGAGGCTCGGGGCAGGGGTTCGAAGCCCACGTAAGGGTATCGCCCACGCGCACAGCCTCGGGGTCCTTCAGACCCGTGACCACATAGCCAACCTCGCCGACGGTCAGAGCATCGACCGGCGTCTCGGCAGGGCGCTTGACGCCCACGCCGTCGACCAAAAAGTCGCCCTTGGCCTGCATCATAAGCAGGGTATCGCCCTTTTTGATGGAACCATCGAAGACGCGCACCGTAGCCACCACACCGCGATACTCGTCAAAGTACGAATCCAAAATGAGCGCTTTGAGCGGAGCGTTTGCATCGCCCTTAGGCGGCGAAATCAAAAAGACGATGGACTCCAGCAGATCGTGAATGCCCTCACCGGTCTTGCCCGAGACGCACACGGCATCATCGGCAGGGATCGCCAGGTCATCCTCGATCTCGGTCTTAACCTCATCGGGATGGGCCGAGGGCAGGTCGATCTTGTTGATGGCCGGCACAATGTCCAGATTGGCGTTCATGGCGAGCGTCGCGTTGGAGACGGTCTGCGCCTCGACGCCCTGCGTGGCGTCGACGACGAGCACCGCGCCTTCGCAGGCGGCCAGCGAGCGCGAGACCTCATAGGTAAAGTCCACGTGGCCCGGCGTATCGATCAGGTTGAACTGATACGTCTCGCCGTCGTCGGCGTCATAGGACACGCGGACGGCATTGGACTTAATCGTAATGCCGCGCTCGCGCTCGATATCCATGGTGTCGAGCAGCTGCGACTCCATGTCGCGCTCGTCGACGGTATGGGTGAGCTCGAGGATGCGGTCGCTGATCGTGGACTTGCCATGGTCAATGTGCGCAACGATCGAGAAGTTGCGGATGTGGGAAATGTCAATTGAAGTATTCATGCGGACTATCTTACCCGAGCGGTACAAAAAATGGAGCCTGTTCCATAAAACAGGCTCCATTTATGCGCGTAATCTGTGTGGTGTGAAATTTACAACTTAGGCGTTGATGCTGTTCACGAGCTTGGCAAGACCGGACTTGCGGTTGGAAGCCTGGTTCTTGTGGATAACATGCTTGGCGGCAGCCATGTCGAGACGCTTGGTGACGGTCTTGAGGGCAGCCTGGGCCTTCTCGGCGTCGCCCTCGGCGACGGCGGACTGGACGTGCTTGGTCAGCGTCTTGAGCTCGGACTTGACAGCCTTGTTACGCATGCGAGCTGCCTCATTGGTGCGGATACGCTTCTTCTGAGACTTGATGTTTGCCACTTCTGGAGTTCCTTTCGAGTTCCTTGCAAAAAATGTATGACACCTCTGAGACACGGTGAGGTCATGCAAGCGCCTACTATAGCACGCTCCCCCTCAAAGGGATAGAACGAATTTGTCAAATAGGCAGGTATCATCACGATTTTCTCAAGATGTTCGTAATCCAGAGCAAAAGCGCAGTCTCAGAATCGGCCGAACCCTTAAGCGCGAGCTCCACATCGACCGCGCCCTCGAGCGCCGCGACCAGCTCTGCCATCGAATAGCGGCGTGCCCAGGTCAGGTGATTTTTGACCTGCCAGGCCTGAAGCTTGAGCGTCGCGGCGAGCTCACGCCCCTGCCCACGAGAGTCAAGCGCCTTGGCGACGATCAACTCACGGATGCGGCCGCACAGCAGCGTGTAGGTCCACACGTAGCTCTTGGAGGGCAGAAGCTTAAAGAGCTCGAGCGAACGTCGCATATCGCGAGCCGAGACGGCGTTGAGAAAGTCCCAGGGCTGAACCTCGGCCGTGCGGACGATCCAGCGTTCCACATCGGCAAGCTCAATCTGGGGGGCCTCGACCATCTGGGCAAGCTTGGCCAAGTCGTTATCGAGCATGCGGGTGTTCTCGCCCGAGCGCGAGACGAGCTCCTCGGCGGCCGCCGTCGAGATGTACTTGCCGTGTTGCGTCGCCATCTGCTGCACGCGGCGTGGGAGCTCCCAGCGCTTGGTGCCCGAGCAATCGACGATAGCCTTCTTGTCGATCTTGGCGATTGCCTTATACAGGCGCGTATTCTTGGCAAGTGAGTCGGCGATGATGAGGCAGACCGTAGTGGGGCTGGGACTCGCCAGATACCCAACGAGCGGCTCCGAGACCGCCTTGGCGAGCTTTGAGCAGCCATCGAGGATTACCAGACGAAACTCGCTGCCCATCGGAAAGGTGTTAAGCGATCCGATAATGGACTCGATATCGGGGTCCTTGGTCATGTCTCGCTCGTCGAGGTTGAACTCGACCATACCCGACTTTTCCAGACGCGCTTTCATACGCGAGACGGCGTGATCGCGCTTAACTCCGTCGGTACCGACGATCAGATATGCCGGCAGCAAACCGGTTTCGGACATTGCGCTCCCCTCCCGCAGGCCTTCGCATTCGTTCCGTGCCATTCTAGCCCAGGGGCCCACCACACGCCAACGACGTCGTCACGGTCGCTGGCATCGCATCACAAAGCCATTCGCAGTCGGTGCGACGGTAATGTCGCCGTGTTCGATGGTACACGCGAACACACCACCCGCTTCCTTAACGGCATCGATGCAGGCATCGGACGGATGGCCGTATCGATTCCCCTCACCGGCGCTTGCGAGGGAAAGCTCGGGCTTCAGGACGTCCAGCAACTCACCATCGACTGAAACCTTGGAGCCGTGATGCCCAAGTTTAAGTACATCGATATCCCCCACCTCCTGCACGAATTCCCGTTCTTGGTCGAGCTCGGCATCACCGGTGAGAAGTATGCGCAGGCCCTTGCCTTCCTGAACATAAGAGAGCAGCAGGACAAGCGAGTCCTCATTTCCCTCGCCATCCACGGACTCGAACGGCCACATCACGCGGGCGCAAAATGAGCCGATATCGACCGTATCCCCACGGCGCACCTGCCGATACTCCACGCCAGGTCGGTTCAATACCTCGGCAGGAGCATCCTCCAGCGCATCCGCCGCCACGGCAATCGTTCCGATCGAAAACTGTTCGAGCACGGCAGGCAGACCACCCCAGTGGTCCTCATCCCAATGCGTCACAAAGACGGCATCGATATGGTGCACGTTATTGCGGACCAACGCCGCCACCACGCGCTCGTCGAGTCCGCAGTCGACGAGTGCTACTGCGCCGCCCTGGCGGATAAGAATCGCATCGGCCTGGCCCACATCGAGCACCGTCACCGAAGGCGGAGCGAATCGATCCCAGTAGACGTACGGAATCGCAGCCAAGAGCACCAGGCATGCAAGCCCCACCGCCATAGGACGTGCACGGGGACGCGGCCACCGGACAAGCAGAACCGCCAGCAAACACGGCACTAGGTAAATCCACATGCTATCGGGCGGCACGCTCACGGATGCACCCGGCACGGCGGCAAACAGCTGCTCGAAAAACAGCGCGCAACGGGCGGCAATCACGGGCACAACGAGCGCCCAAGTCCGCAACGGTCCCACGAGCGAAAAGGGAACCAGCACGATGGACACAGCAAGCAGTACGCTCACCACCGGACCGATGACCGCATTTGCCAACGGAGCAATGAGCGAGAACGTACCGAAGGCAGGAATGGTAATGGGGAGCGTCGCCAACTGCGAGCACAGCGTGACGGAGAGCATGCCGGCAATGCCCGATGGCACACCCAGCTCACCCAAAGCGTAGGTGGCGTACGGGCAAAAGCACAGGATGGCAAAGACGCTGGCACATGAAAGCTGAAAGCCCATCTCGAACAGCACCGTCGGCCGCAGTAGCACAAAGATGGATATGGTTACGAAGAGTGCCGAAAGTCCGTGCCGGCGACGCCCCGCGCCGTTTACGACAAGCGTCACGAACACCATGCAGCACGCACGAACGGCCGAGGGGGACGCGCCCGTAAAGGCAGCGTAGCCCACAAGCGTTATCGCCAGTATCGCCCGCTGAAGACCACGTGAGCACCGAGTCTTTTGCAATAAACCCTCGATTACAAACCCCACGATAGCCAAATGGCTGCCCGAGACGGCGATAAGATGCGCCGTTCCCGTCACCGAAAACCAGTCGCCCGCCGGCTGGGCGCGCAGCTCGGCCGAACGACCGCAGACGACACCGGCTATGAGCGCACGCGCCGGGTCGGTCGCAGGCGCGATGGAAGCAAGCAGCCCATTTCGCAGCCGAAGCAGCGGCCCCGAAGAGCCCTCATCGACCGACACAATCCGAACGGCTTTAACCTTGCGCACCTCGCCTCGGAGCACGCGCGATCGTCCATACGCATCGTTCTCAAAACGTGAAACGCGACCGATAACACGCACGTGCGCCCCGACCTTGAGCTCACGATCACACGATAGGCGAACCGTTGCCAAGTTCTTACCGTCCGCGCGTGCATCGCAGGTATAGGAATACACGTCGTCGTTTATGGATGGATCACCCTGCACGACAAACTCGAGACCGCTTGCCGCTCGACCGTCGAGCGCCTTCGAAGCGCTGAGCGCACCCACAGCCCACCACGCCGAGACGACCGCTCCCGCCACGAGACCGACGGACGCGGCATACAGCCACCGCTTCAAAGGGGCAAGCCGCGCACAAGATTGAGCCAGCACAACGAATATCGCCGCCGCAACGGGAATAGCCCATAGCGGCCCGAACGCTGGCGCCTGCTCCCCCAGTAGCGCATCAGCGGCCACGTTAAGCACCAGGGCGCAGCCCACGCACATGCCGACACACAGAGCTATCGTCCACGGCATCAGGGGCCGCGGAGGCATCACATGCTCGCGCTCGGTCGCACTCATACGCAGATGCAATCTTTGATTTTGGCAAGCTTCTTCTCGCCGATTCCCGAAACACGCATCAGGTCGTCAACCGAGGCAAAAGCACCGTTCTTTGTCCGCTCATCGATAATCGACTGTGCCATTGAGGGACCGATGCCCGAGAGCGTCTGCAGCTCTGCCGCGCTTGCCGTATTAATGTTTACTAGGCCTGTGGCGCCACTCACGCCCGATGATGCGGAAGTCCCACCATCAACACCGGCTTCCGCAATGGACACCTGCTGCTCCCCTACCGTTGGAACGTGAATTTTTTGTCCATCAGTGACCTTGGATGCACGATTAAGCCCCGTAACGTCTGCTTCGGGCGCCAGCCCGCCGGCGGCATCAATCGCCTGAGCCACCCGCGCCCCGTCTTTGAGGCGATATACACCGGGTGACACCACGGCGCCATCAACATCGACATAGACCTCTGCCGCGGCAGACGCCTTAGGCGAAGAGCCTTCAGATGTCTTTCCACTCGAAGCATCGCCGGATCCCGGCTCCACTAACGTGCCCGAACCATCAGTGCGCTCAAACGACACACCGCCGGCACCGCCGCCAAAGTTCGCCATTGCCAGTCCACTCGCCATCGCAATGACGACCAGTATCGCCATCACCACTGCCTTATGACCGAGCAGTTTGCCCGCCCAGCGGTCCATCTTTTTGACTCGTTCGTGTTGTTCGCGCTGCGCCATAGCAAAACCTCCCAACACCATCGTGTCAGGAAACGAACGCCGCAGCTTCCGCACGTCCACACCAGTTTTCGCGGTCAAACCAAAAGCTGACCTAAACCTTGCGAAAAAATGTCCATTTATTCAGACACACGTCAGCGAATGAACATCTTGGCATCATTTGCCCAGATACCAAAAGACCGACGATACAGGCGCATCGTCGGTCTATACACAAATTTACTCGTGATCTTGGTAAATCTCACGCGGAGCAAGCTCCGAATGTTTGCGTTTTAAGGTCTTAGGGGCCTTATATGTGTTGCTCTCGAAGTCGATGTACTCGGTCTGCTTGAGCAGGCGCTCAATCATCTCCTCGTGGTCGAACAGCTCCCAGGCCTCGTGCACGGCATCGAGTTTGGCGTGCGTCTCGGGACGACGCGGCATAAACAGCGTGCAGCAGTCGGGCGCCGCCTCGGTGGAAATATCGAACGTGCCGATTTCCTGAGCGCGCGCAATAATCTCCTGCTTGTCCGAACCGATCAACGGACGGAACACGGGGATCCTGACGGCTTCGTTGACGGCCATGATGTTCTCAAGCGTTTGGGAGGCAACCTGCCCAAGCGATTCGCCCGTAACGATGGCCCTGGCACCCTCGATGTGTGCAATGCGCTCAGCAACCGAATACATAATGCGGCGATACATGATCACGCGCAGGTTGCTGGGACAGGTGACCGAAATCTCACGCTGGCAGTCGCCAAACGGCACCACGTACAGGCGGCCGATCTGGACACCCGGCTCAAGCGCACGGATGATGTCCTGCACCAGGTATTCACTCGTGTCGGGCGTCTGCGGACGACCGGAGAAATGCACCGGCACGCACACCGCGCCGCGACGCGCGAGCATCCAGGTCGCCACCGGAGAATCGATACCCGACGACAGAAGCGTCACGACCTTGCCGGCAGAACCCACCGGAAGGCCGCCCACGCCGCGCTCGGAGCGCGCATACACGTAGACACTACCCTGAACCACCAGAACGTGCACCATCGCGTCGGGGTCGTGCATCTGGACCTTTTTATCGGGAAACGCCTCACACAGCACCTCGCCAACCTGTCGATTGATATCGATCGAAGTGAGCTCATAGTCAGTATTGGAGCGCTTGGCGTGCACCTTAAACGAATCGAAGGAACCAAACTCGCGCAGCGCCTTCACAGCGGCGGCGCAGTACTCCTGCGGGTCGCGGTTGGTGTGATACGCCAAAGACACACGGGCAACGCCGGGGACGGTGCGGATGACACGCGCCGCCTCGTCGGCCTGATGCTCGTTAAAGGTCACGAGGATATAACCGGAAATTCGAGACACGGCGTTCACGGAAAAGGCGGCCAAGGCCGCCTTGATGTTTTCCATGAGGATATGCTCAAAATGTGCGCGGTTCTTGCCCTTCAGCCCAACCTCGTGATAGTGGACTAGGCAGACGCGAGCCGCCATTTAGGCTTCAGCAACCTTGTGGCCGAGCGCCTTCTCGTAACGGGCCTCGTCGTAAGAGATGTCGCCGTCGACAATCTCGTCCATAGCCATCGAGATGGTATCGGCACCGGAAAGCCCGATGGTGATGTCATCGACATCCTGGACGGCAAGCACGCGGTTGTGCTGGCCACGCAGCATGCTATTGATGTCGCAGGCGCGCTTGGAGGCAAGCGAAGCGAGCAGGAAGCGGTTGTGATCGGTCTTCTCCAGAAGATCGTCAATGCAAGGCTTTACAACGGACACGGACCTCAGATCCTTTCATGCATATCGAGAACGCGAACGAGCTCATCGGTCGCGCGGTCGAGATCGTCATTAACCACGACGTCGTCGTAGCGGTCGGCAAGGGCAAGCTCATCGGCGGCGTTTGCCATACGCAGCTCAATCGTCTCGGGCGTCTCGGTACCGCGACCGACTAGACGCTCGCGGAGCACCTCAAGCGAAGGCGGCTTGATAAAAATCAGCACGGCCTCGGGAAAACGCTCCTTCACCTGCAGGGCGCCCTGGACATCGATCTCCAAAATCAAGGACGAGCCAGAGGCGAGCTTGGATGTGACCTCGCTCACCAACGTGCCGTAGCAGTTACCGTGGACCTCGGCCCACTCAACAAACTCACCGTTTGCCACGCGGCGGTCGAACTCCTCGCGCGTCAGAAAAAAGTAGTTGACGCCGTCGACCTCACCTTTGCGTGGTGCTCGCGTGGTAGCCGAAACCGTCAGGCCGAGGTTCGAGCGGAGCTCGCGCACACGAGTGACGAGCGTGCCCTTGCCTGCGCCTGACGGTCCAGAAATCACAAAGAGCTTGGAATCCTGAGCGCTCACTTATTTGGTCAGCTGCTCGAGGAGCTGCTCGCGCTGACGGACGCCGAGGCCCTGGACGCGACGGGTAGCGGAGATACCGAGCTCCTCCATGATCTTGGCGGCCTTGGCCTTGCCATAACCGGGGAGAGACTCGATGAGGGTGGAAACCTTCATGCGGGAAGCGATGGGGTCATCGGAGTTGAGCACAGACTCGAGGGACTTCTCGCCCTTCTTGATCTGCTCGCGAAGCTCAGCGCGGGCGTGACGTGCGGCAGCAGCCTTCTCAAGAGCCTGCTTGCGCTGCTCGTCGGTAAGCTGAGGGAGTGCCATTCGAACCTCCAAATAGTTGGGTTATATCTGATGCAGTAATTGACATTTTAGCACGTCAAACGCACTAAATGCCCAATCGACGGCTCCATAGATTAGACGATACCTGCGAAAAGTGCAATATACGGAGGTCAAAGTTAAGCCCCTGACCTGCGATTCCACACAAAGGGTAGGAAAGTTTTCGCAGGTACAGGGGCAAATTTGTGCTAATGGAACCCAAAAGTGGTGACTTAGGGGAATCTTTTACGCGACGTTTTCGACCAGCTCGGCGACGATGGCGTCAAAGGCGGCAACCGGATCGTCGGCACCGGTGATGGGACGGCCCACCACAATGTGGCTTGCGCCACGCTCGATAGCCTGGGAAGGCGTCGCCACACGAGACTGGTCACCAAGAGCGGCACCCACCGGACGCACACCCGGAGTCACGATCAGGGCATCGGGACCCAGCAGCTCACGCATGTCGTGAGCCTCCATCGGCGAGCACACGATGCCATCGATGCCGTTGGCCTGAGCGAGCTTTGCCAGGCGGGCGGCCTCCTCGGCCACGGGCGACTCGACACCGATCTCGGTCAGCGCATCCTGGTTCATGCTCGTGAGCACGGTGATGGCAACAAGTTTGGCACGGTCCTCACGCGCCTCCTCGGCACCCTCGCGACACGCGGCGAGCATAGCGCCCGAACCCAAGCCGTGAACCGAAAGCAGGTCGGCACCGGCAAGCGAGGCCGAACGGGCGGCACCGCGAACCTGATGCGGAATATCATGGAACTTAAGGTCAAGGAAGACCTTAAAGCCCAGGTCCTTAAAGGTCTTGACGATCTCGGGGCCCTCAGCGTAATAGAGCGTCATGCCAACTTTGAGCCAAGCCGCATGACCAGAAAGCTCGTGGGCGAGCTCGAGCGCACGCTCACGGTCGCAGTCGAGGGCGACGATAACGCGGTCGCGGGCATCATTCTCTAGCATTCGAAAGCACCTACCAGCTCGTTGATATCCTTCACGCCCTGGGACTCTGCCCAAGCCTCGAGCTCGCGCGCGATCTTGATCGAGGCGCACGGATCGACAAAGTTGGCCATACCGACCGACACGCAGGTGGCGCCGGCCAGGATAAACTCGGCCGCATCCTCGCCGGTCATGACGCCGCCGACACCGTTGATGGGGATATCGACCGCCTGGGCGACCTCCCAGACCATACGGACGGCGATGTGGTGGCACAGCGGGCCCGAAAGGCCGCCCTTGGGCTTGGCGACACGGGACTTGCGGGTGTGCACGTCAATGGCCATACCCTGGATAGAATTGATGACCGAAAGGCCGTCGGCGCCCTCGGCCTCGAGTGCCTTGGCGATCTCGGCGACGTTGACCGGAGCCATCTTTACGAACAGCGGTTTATCGGTCACCTTGCGGCAGGCAGCCATAACGGAAGAGGCGCCCTCGGGCGTGGAGCCCATGGCGGCACCGCCGGCGGCGATATTAGGGCAGCTCACGTTGATCTCGTAGCCGGCAGCCCAGGGGCACAGCTCGACATACATCTCGAGCGCGCGGACAAACTCGTCAACGGAGTGGCCGGCAACCTGACAGATGACCTGGCAGCCGTCCTTGGACAGCTGTTCGAGCCACGGACCGGACTCGCGGGCAAAGGCGGCCACGCCGGGGTTCTGAAGGCCCACGGAGTTGATCATACCGCCGGGAATCTCGGCCATGCGGGGCGCGGGGTTGCCGGGCCAGGGCTCGGCAGCGCAACCCTTGGTGGTGATGGCGCCCAGCTGGGAAACATCAAAGAAGTTCTGGAACTGCCAACCGTAGCCAAAGGTACCGGCTGCGGTGTTGATGGGGTTCTGCATCTTGACGCCGCCGAAATCGACGGCCATGTTAACGGTACCCACTAGAAGACCACCACCTTGGAAGCATCGAACACGGGGCCGCACATGCAAGCACCCTTCATACCGTCGACCGTCTCGACATTGCAGGTGTTGCAGGCGCCAAAGCCACAGCTCATCATGCGCTCGAGGGACACCTCGCAGTACGCACCGGCCTCGGCGGCAGCGGCGGCGACTTTCTTCATCATGACAGCGGGGCCGCAGCTGGCGACGTAGTCGTAGCCGCCCTCGCCAAGCAGCTCAGCGGCAGGATCGGTGCAAAAACCGTGCGTGCCGAGCGAGCCGTCGTCGGTGCACACGTTGACCGTATCGCACAGCGCGCGGAACTCATCGACTCCCACGGCCTTGGACGCGGTGCCAAAGCCCAGGCACACGTCGACGGCCACACCCTGCTCGACGAGCACGCCGGCAAGGCACAGCACGGGCGGAACACCGATGCCGCCCGCAACGAGCAGCGCCTTCCTGGTGCCCTCGGGAACAAGCCAGCCGCGGCCGCCAGGGCCCAGCAGGTTAGAAGTGGAACCGGGGGCCATCTGCGACAGACGGCGGGTGTCGTCGCCCACGACGGCGTACCACAGCTCGACGGTGCCGGCCTGGGCGTCGGCGCGATAGAAGCTCAGGGGCACGCGAAGCAGCGAAGAGGCATCGCCGGGCACGGCGATGTTCACAAACTGACCGGGCTTGAGCGCACTTGCAAGCTTGGGGGCCGAGATTACGAGCGAGAAGATGCCCTCGGCGATCTCCTTGTTCGAGACGACCTCGAAGTCGTGCATGCGTGCAGTGGAAGGTGTGGGCATAGACGCTCCAATCCCCCATGCGGTTGCATGGTTCAGGCGAACAGAAAGCGCGGCACCGCAAGGGCGCCGCGCACAAAAGCGATAAGGCTATGCTAGCAGATGCAGCCGTCGGCGAGCGTCTGCTTGCCGCCGACAAACACATCGGTGGCACGACCGGTGAGCGTGCGGCCGGCAAAACCGGAATTCTCGGCACGCGACTCGTAGCCGTCCTCGCCGACCGTCCAAGTGGCAGACGCGTCGAAGACAGTCAGGTCGGCAACGGAGCCCGCCTTGACCTGAACCTGGTCGAGGCCCAGGATCTCACGAGGCTTGATGGCCATGAGCTCGACCATGCGACCCATGCTCATCATGCCCGTGTTGACCAGCTCGGTGAGCACGAGCGACAGCGAAGTCTCGAGGCCGATCATGCCGAAGGGCGCCAGCTCGAACTCGCGGGCCTTCTCCCACGGAGTATGGGGAGCGTGGTCGGTGACGATAGCGTCGACGGTACCGTCGATGACGCCCTGACGGATAGCCTCGGCGTCCTCGTCGGTACGCAGCGGCGGGTTGACCTTGAGCGAGGTGTTGTAGGTCTCGTCCAGGTCGTTCTCGGTCAGGAACATGTGGTGCGGCGTGGCCTCGCAGGTGACCTGCACGCCAGCTGCCTTACCGGCACGCACGAGCTCCAGGCCATGGGCGGTGGAGATGTGCTGGATGTGCAGCTTGGCACCGGTCAGCTTGGCGATCTCGATGTCGCGGGCGATCTGGAGCTCCTCGCCGGCAGCCGGCCAGCCCTCGAGAGCCAGACGGGTCGAGACCTTGCCCTCGTTGATCTGGCCGTGGCCGACCAGGTCCTCGTCCTGGCAGTGGCTCATAAAGACCTTGCCGAACATCTTGCCGTAGTCCATGCAGCGACGGAGCATGCCCGCGCCCTGCACGCCACGACCGTCGTCAGTGAAGGCGACGGCGCCGTGGGCGACCATATCGCCCATCTCGGACATGGCCTCGCCCTTAAGACCGCGGGTCATGGCTCCCGACGGATAGACGCGGCAGTGGCCGACCTCGGCAGCGCGGGACTTGACGAACTCCACGACGGTGCCGTTATCGGTGACGGGATCGGTGTTGGGCATGGCGCACACGCCGGTAAAGCCGCCCTTGGCAGCTGCACGGGTGCCGCTCTCGATGTCCTCTTTGACCTCGTAGCCGGGCTCGCGAAGGTGAACGTGCATATCCACCAGGCCGGGGACGAGATATTTGCCGGAAAGGTCGCGGACCTCGGCTCCCTCGACGGCGAGATTCTCGCCGACCTCGGCGATCTTATCGCCGTCAATCAGGACGTCAACGACACCGTCAAGCTCGACGGACGGGTCGACGACGTGGGCATTCTTAAGAAGCAAGGCCATTATCGGCACCTCCAAGCAGCAGATACAGGATAGCCATACGCACGCAGATACCGGCGTAGACCTGCTCCAGGATGACGGAGCGTTGCGGGTGGTCGGCCATATAGGAGTCGAACTCGACGCCGCGGTTGATGGGGCCCGGGTGACAGATGATCGCGTCGGGCTTCATGAGCTTCTCGCGGTCCTTGGTCAGGCCGAAGAGCTTGTGGTACTCACGAATGGTCGGGAACGGAGCGCCCTCGAGGCGCTCCTGCTGCACGCGCAGCATGTAGACGACGTCCAGCTCGGGGAGTACCGAATCGAGGTCGCTCGTCACGTGGTCGCAGCCCAGGACCTCGGGCGCCGGCGGCAGCAGCGTGCCGGGGGCGACGGCGTAGGTCTCGCAGCCCATGATCTTAAGGGCGGGGATCAGCGAGCCGCAGACGCGGGAGTGCGCGATATCGCCGACGACGGCGACCTTAAGACCGTGGAAGTCACCCTTGTGCTCCCAGATGGTGTACAGGTCGAGCAGGGCCTGCGTGGGATGGTTGTGCTTGCCGTCGCCGGCGCAGATAACGCTCGCGGGCGAGTTCTGCGTGACGATGTAGGGAGCACCGGCGTGCTTATCGCGAACGACGATGCAGTCGATCTTGTAGGCGTTGAGGGTCTCGACGGTGTCGACGAGGCTCTCGCCCTTGACCGTGGAGGTCGAGGAGCCGCCAAAGTTAAGGCTGTCGGCCGAAAGGCGCTTCTCGGCGAGCTCGAAGGAGCTGCGGGTGCGCGTCGAGGGCTCGTTGAACATGTTGACGATGGTCTTGCCCTTGAGCGTGGGGACCTTCTTGATCGCACGCTCGTTGACCTCGGAGAACGCCTTGGCGGTCTCGAGGATGAGCTTGATGTCCTCTTCGGAGTACTCGGTAATGTCGATCAGGTGCTTATGGTTGAACGCCACGGTACTACTCACCTCCCAGCGGCGCGGAGCCCACGTGGGAACCCGGCGCGACGTCGTTAATCTCGACAGCGGTGTGGCCGTCGACTTCCTTCATATATAGGTGCACGTTCTCCTCATGCGACGAGGGAACGTTCTTGCCGACAAAGTCCGGCGAGATGGGGAGCTCACGGTGACCGCGGTCAACGAGAACTGCCAGCTCGATGCGGCTCGGACGGCCCAGGTCCATGACGGCATCCAGAGCGGCGCGGATAGTACGGCCCGTATACAGGATGTCGTCCACCAGCACGACGCGCTTGCCGTCGACGCTGAAGGGAATGTTGGTAGCGTGGATCGCGGGAGCGAAATTGGTCGCATAGTCATCGCGGTAGAAGCTGATGTCCAGGCTGCCGAGCGGAACCTCGACGCCCTCGATCTCCTTGATCTCCTCGGCGAGCTTCTTTGCCAGAAGGTCGCCGCGCGTGACGATGCCGACCAGAGCGAGGTCTTCACAGCCCTCGTTGCGCTCGAGGATCTCGTGCGCGATGCGGGTCATCGCTCGATTGACGGCGGTCTCGTCCATGATGACCGCCTTGGGGGAAGTCGTGCCCATCGATCTCCTTCCTCACATGTCTTGACTGCTGACACAGTCAAAAAAATAGATGCCCGACCGCTCAAAGCGGACCAGACACCCACAGGAAGGGCTGCTCTATGGCAGCTATGTAATTCCATGTGGGTATCTCGTACCCCTTTAATGGTCAAGGGATAGTGTAGCCAACCTCGAGCTCAATTGCGAGCATAAATACAGGGCAATCCGTAAACGGGCGCAGGTGCTCCATAAACCTATATATATTTGTGGGACGAGCTTGAAAACGCACGCACGAGCTGGCATAATCCCCTCTGCTGCACGCAAATCGGATCTACGTCCAGGGCCGTTGCGTGTGCACTATCGCCAAAAGAGAAATATCTCTGTGTAGATTACGCACAGGGAGCTGCTTCTGTGCTATAGTTCAGGCTTGTTTGTTAACGCGACATGTTCGTTTGTCGCCCAAGGAGGGTCAGTTATGTCCAAAGTTTGCGAAGTTTGCGGTAAGCACCCCGTTGCCGGTCGCTCCATCAGCCACTCTCACCGCGTCACCAACCGTAAGTTCCGCCCCAACATCCAGCGCGTCTACGTCGTCGTCGATGGTCACCGTCGCAAGATGAACGTTTGCTCCACCTGCCTCAAGTCCGGCAAGGTTGCGCGCTCCTAAATAAGGTCTTACCAACAAGTACCTCGGACTCTCCGGGTCAAAGACCTCGCGTTC
>CAUBMI010000023.1 GCA_958436995.1 uncultured Collinsella sp. | reverse complement strand
CCTGCAGCTTGACCGGCTTGCCGCAGCGGGCGTCGCCCGAGACTTCGAGCGACTCGACGGAGTAGCGCTCGCCGACCGTGACCTTGCGGGTCAGGTGCCTCTCGGCGGAGCCGTCGATCACGTCGAGGTAGACGGTGTACTCGCCCGGCTCGGTCGGGGTCCACTCGCAGGAGGAGGAAGCGGAGGGCTGCTGGGCGACGCCCCACTTGGCCCAGCCGCCCTTCTCCCAGACGAACTTGTACTTGAGGCCGGAGGCGTCGCCGGACACCTTGGCCTGCAGCTTGACCGGCTTGCCGCAGCGGGCGTCGCCCGAGACTTCGAGCGACTCAAGAGACCAATTAACAACTTTGTATTTAGAAGTGCTAGTCACATACCCATTGGAGTCAATGACATCAGCATAGATCTCATATTCACCAGCCTGGGGCAGGGTCCAAGAAATCGACGGCGAAGTTAAGTCTTGACCGATTACACCCCAATTGGAATCACTCCAATCAGACCCAGCCCTATGCCAAACAAACTTATATCTAAGGCCATCAGTCTTGCCGCTAACATTTACACCGATTTTTACCGTTGACCCCGCATGTCCCAGTTCTTCCGAGAAGGAAATTCCATTGACGGAGTAGGGATGCGGAAACTGCGCGATGATAGCAGCAGCGTCAGCCTCTCCCAGACGACGGCAACCATCGTCCGAGAAATAGTTGGCCACATCACCGTAATTCGAAATGAAACCATGCTCGATAAGAATACCTGGAATTCCCTGCTCGCGAGCGCAGCGGATAACGGCGAACTCGTCGCCTACCTCCATTTGAAATACGCCGCGGTATGTTAGTCCCATAGCAGCAAGGTTGTTCATGACCTTGTTGGCAAGCTCAACAGAGACCTGCGTGTAGTCGGTGCCATTTGCGGTAGGAGCATAAACTTCTGCGCCGTGAGCTCCAGAAGACCCAGAGTTGATGTGAAAGCTAACAAAGGCCTGCGCGCCCTGATCAATGCAGCGCTGTACGCGATAAAGATAATCATTGCTGGGATAGTAGCCAGACTGCTCGCGCGCAAGAACAATCTTAAAGCCGTAAGCTTCAAGTTTATTTTTGCAGGCTGTCATGATCTTCCAGGTAAGGTCGGCTTCACTCTTGCCATTACCCTGAGCGCCAGAATCCACCCCGCCATGTCCCGCGTCAAGTGCAATAACCCCCACATTACGCGCGGAGCGCTCAGCATAGGTGGAAATGCCATCGGGCGAATCGGCGCATTCCAATGCCTGCTGAATCGACTGGGCTTCAACGGCATTGCCATCGCCGTCCGCATAGTAAACAGAAGTGCTCTCAGAATTCATGGAGCTATCGATAATCGTAAACGAATAATCCCTGTCAGAGAGATCCACTACATGTTCAGTGCCATCACCCTGCAAAACATAGGTTATCGAAGTCAGAAAGTAAGTATTGGATTTCAACGTCGAGCCGAATACAAAAGCAGCCGAATTACCAGCGGATTCAGATGCAACCGTGGTTCCCTGTACTCCATTGGCACTTACATAGTTAAGCGTTGCGGAAGCAAGGATGTCGCCGTCATCGGGAGTAGCAAAGGCGACAACTTGATCAGTCCCGCTGGGAAGGCTCGGGTAGGCAAGATATACATATTGGAAAGAGGAATCGACCGGTTCAGCCTGCTGATGGTTCTCATATACATCAACGCCAAAATCCTCATCAGCCGATTCGTCAACGTTCGTTGCCGGCGATGAATCATCAGCAGCGTCGACATCGACAGAACCCGCATCACGCGAGGCCGCGCCACCATCGTCTGCAGTAGCAGCGTCCACGGCAGCGTCCGCAGACGGGACATTGCTCGCAGCGTAGGCAGCAGCCACAGGACCCATCAAGGATGAAATGGTCAAAAGACCAGCAAGAGAAAAAGCTGTTGAGGCACGCAATGCCTTTTTCATATCGGATCCCCCGTCACAAATAATGTTACTAAGAGAAGATTATCTTACAATCTCCTGTGCATCGGAAGTCCAGTTATTCGAAGCACGGGAATTGTTATAAAGGCAGATGGAAACATCCTCTTATGAAAAGCAGGTTACGTCTCAGCAAACTTTTGTCTTTTCGTCCTTCCATGAACACAGTGTTAGCTCTAGTTTTTGAAGCAATTAGCGGCGCCCCAAACAGCGCAAGCGCCAGTGACACGAAAATCCACTGAAACACGCAATTCGTTTAAGTACGCGGCGGACGACGAAAGCGTGTACACAGCCGCGAAATACAGCAAAATGCCCCAATGTTTCGCTTGCATCAGAGGCGTCTGGGGCTTCATCGACAGAGTAACCTGGCTTACGCATTCAAGAAAAGTAGAGCGTGGTCTTCATGAATCAAACACCAGCAAGCAACGCTCGCGCGCGTCTTTGAATCTTCTAATGAGCAAGAAGAGAGGGATCTAGGAGAGACCTAATAGTTCTTGGAATCTGGGAATCATCGAACTCACCATCTTTAAACAAGAGAGAATCATATAGCTTCTTATCGTTCTGTCTCGAAAAGATATGAGTGACCAGATGCACATCGTGAGCCTTTGAAAGACAGTCTTCATCCCCTAAAGATTCAGCAATATAACAACCGTCCCAATCAAAAAAGCCGAGATAACCCCGGCTGATAATCAAAGAGGCGGTTTTCTGCTGGCTGTCAGCCGCGGCATCCTCACGGAAACCTAGTTGTCGCCGGAATTATAGTCCTCGGCGCGGACTCACCTTATCTCCCCGGTGCGGGCTCGATATCCTCTCGAATATCTAATCGTCTTGGACTTTAACCTGCCCAAGCACAGTACAGCTTTTACGTGCCGCCACACGAAGCTTAGCTCGTGGACTATTTTCTAAAATATAGACCTTCAAAGCAACTTGGGTTCAAGCACGGACAAACCAAACAGGCACTGAATACAAGACTTGTTTATCAATAGTTATCAATCAAATGCGTTACCAGCAAATATCGTCCGTCTCATACGCTGCGATACAATCAATCTCACCAAATGCTTAACCAGTAAGTCGAAGGGACCAACGTGCTAACAATTCACTATGGTGATATGGAAAACGTTATCTATAATACGTCGGTTTACTTCGATAACATCTATTCGCCCGAATGGTTTCAAGATGCTTTTGCGCAGAGAATTATTAAATCCATTGATAAGGGCGGCGTGGTTGGACCCGGCGCAATAAACACCAAGATCCTTGGCATTATCCCACCGGAAAGGCTATCGGGCGGAACTAAGACGCTGCTGCTCATGTACTTCATGCCTCAGAACATATACAACGCCACAACCTGTAGCGACAATTGCGCTTACTGGATTCTAAGAATTGCCACGCAAAAGGACTTAACCATCAGCCTCTACCATTTGATGGATTTTGGGAACGGCAAGTTCACAGCGACCGTTGCAAACACGGGCGATGTCGTTCACACGATGTTCGACCTCGTCCCAATAGCCGCAAAATGCCTAAAGGAAAACTCCTGACACGCGCTTTCGCTAGGCTCTGTTAGACCAAGATTGGCATACATATGTCATCACGGTGCCATATCGTTAGCCCCGTAGACCGCGACGATGGGGACATCATGAACGCCGAGGACCTGGTAATCACCTTCAAGAGGGACATCGCGAGCCTCAGCAGGACCGAACGCCGCCGGCTCCGCCTACGAAGTCGAATACTGCCCGCGCTGCAGGTCCGCCGCGGTCGTGAAGAAGGGGAAGGCCGGGAACGGCGAGCAGCGCTACCTCTGCCGGGGCTGCGGCAGGACCTTCGGCATGGGTAGCGGGCGCATCCTGGGGGCGAGCAGGCTCCCGAAGGAGACCTGGATGGCCTACGCCGAGTGCTTCGAGCTCATGCTGCCCCTGCGCGAGTGCGCGAGGCGCTGCCGCGTCTGCCTCAAGACCGCCTACACCATGCGCCACAGGCTGATCGAGTGCCTCTCGGCCTACTCCCCCTCGTTCAGGGCCGGGCGGGGCTGCGGCTGCGAGCTCGACGAGACCTACTTCCCCGAGTCGTTCAAGGGCAACCACGCGAGGGGGTCGTTCACGATGCCGCGCCCCTCCCGGCACCGCGGCAAGCAGGTGCACAGGCGCGGGCTGTCGCGCGAGCTGATCTGCGTCATGACCGGCGTGAACGACCCGAACGAGACGTTCCTCGAGGTCACGGGGCGGGGCGCCCTTTCGAGGGGGCGCGCCATGGACGCGCTGAGGGGCCGCATCGCGGCCGGCTCGGTCGTCGCGACCGACAGGGCGGCCGCCTACGTCGGCGTCCTCGCCGAGCTCGAGGTCGCCGCGCACGCGGCCCACGATTCCAAGGACCGCTCCGGGGGGACCATCAACCGGGTCAACGCCGTCCATTCGCTCCTCGGCGCCTTCATGGAGCCGTTTAGGGGCGTGTCGACGAAGCACCTCGATGCCTACCTCGCCTGCTTCAGGTGGTGCCGGACCTTCATGGCGACCGATTCCGGCGCCGCCGAGCGCACGGTCGCGCGGCAGCTCGCGCACGGCACCTGCAGGAGCCGCATCCGTGATATGTTCAACGTGGAGCCGCCCTACATGGACTACTGGGCCGCGCCTGCCGCGCAGGGGCGGTAGAATGGACGCAACGAGATACACGAGGAGGGGCTCAGCCATGCCGTCGAGCATACCGGCCACGACGATTCGGATCGACCCTGAGGTCAAGAGGGAGGCCACGGCCATCCTGGACGAGCTCGGCCTGTCCATGTCCACCGCCGTCAACGCGTTCCTCAGGGCGCCCGTCCGGGAGGGAGGGATGCCGTTCGAGATGAGGGTCAAGGCGCCGGCGCCCGACGGGAAGACGGCGAGATAGCCGGCAAATCGACTTGGGGCGATGGGACCCTCACGATTGACCCGACAGATCTTGAGCACATCGCCCCCTTACCGGATTCAAACCCGGCAAGGGGGCGATTTTCTTGCAATTTCAAAAAGATGATTGGGGCAGAATGTCAATCATGGTCTAACAGAGCCAAATCAATCCAACAGTTTAGATAACGGTTAATGATTCGGGAACAGGGCGTTCGGCCGGATGGCACAAATAGATCTGGAAAGAACGAACCCCTTCGGGGCACACAAGTAGAGACAAACAATGGGGTCGCTTCGAGAAGCGATGCTTTCGAAGCGACCCCATTGTTTGCACAATTGAATTAGGCGCTGAGACCAAGTTGAGTCAATCTTAGACTAACAGAGAGAAGCGCCGCCCAAGTCATGTACTATCCGCTCCAACTCGACAATGTAGGACTCAACCGAATCATCCGATGGCGAGACTTCTGCTCGAATAATGTGGTCCCATTTATACAGGAAATTTTCAACCTGTCGATCTGGGTCATTCTTCCACAGTGGAGCAAGTGCAATCAACGCCGCATCAAAAGGATTGAAGGAAAAATTATCAGCATCAATATAGCCACCCATACCGCCCCTGTCGCAGTCATATACACTTCTAACTATTCTCTCCAATTCAATAGCCTGATTATGATTCATAAAATCACCTCCCTTTCTACTCTTGATACCCCAAAATAGAGAGGAAAAGAGTTTCGATAACATTTATCCGGTTGAAAATCATACACAATCGCTAAACATCGGTTGATTTCCGATCTCAGCCGATCACATTAAACCGATAGGCCGTTCCGGCAGTTATCCGGACGCCCCCGCGGACCCCGTGGGCCCCGGGGGCGGCGTTTTCCCAGTTGGAGGAACGGTGGAGATGTGTTTCGATGGGTTCGGTGGCCATGCTTCGCCCTCCGCCTGACACCGCTTCCCAGACCCAGTCGGACGTTCGGTCCGCCTATTCCGTTTTACCTTAAGGATAGACCAGCGGGGTATCGCCCATCTCGGCGCGCGCAGGCTCTATGAGCCCCGGCGTCAGGTCGAGCATGTCGACGGGTGTTAATGATCACTAAAAAGAGGTCCGCGTGATCGCCGGCAATCGAGCACCGTGAGCACCGAAACTGAGCAGTTTGAGCAGAAGGGCCGTACCCCGGGAACCGGGAGCGCGGCCTTCGCCATACGGTTCCCCGGGCGGGAACTTTGGCGAGGCCGCCCGGGAAGGATGGGGAGATGACCGTGCCCCTGGACACTGTGAATGATATACGGTCGACGGAGGCGGCCGGGCGCCCGGGGTTCAAGATAGCCCGGGCACTTCACCTGAGCCGCAACACCGTGGCGAAGTACGCCGACATAGAGAACATGTCACCCGCCGCGACGATACCCCAAAGGAGGGCCAGGCCGACACTCGAGTAAATCTGAATCTACCCCATCCCCTCATCTATCGCCACGAGGAACTTAACCACTTCCCTAGTATGCACGCGAACTCCCGTCCGAACAATTGCATGACCCACCATAGTATCCGCGGCCCCCAAACAAGCAGCGAACTAGAACCGGACAGGAGAAAACAGTTCACACAATTTTAGAAAGAAGCTTGACAGCATTAGAATGCAAAACGGCCGAACCGCAGTTCTTCCAATTGGATAGAAAAAGATATTGTAGAAAAACCCAGTAAACGAACCAGGAAATACGGAAACAGAATCAGCGTTGTGAACAACAAAATGATGAGCCATTACCGTCCACATAAGGACAATGCGGAGTAATTCGATACGGGAATCTCGTATTTTTACCATAATGTCCTCAAGTAAAATCAAAACCTAGTAATACCTCGGCCTAGAACCGTTCGAGAATTTCCTCGGCATTCTCTCGCAGATAGATATCTAGGTCCGGCACGGCAAACTGCACGTAGCCCCTCTGTGGCGCCTGAATAACCTCTCTTTGTAGCAATTTGGCCCTAATTGAACTAATCTCATTGGTCTTTTTACCCATGCGCTTAGCAATCTCGGCTGATTTGGACTGTTGTTTATCCTCGCACATAGCCAAAAGGTATTTAATATCGTTGAGCCCCAGTCCAGAAATCGCGGGCTCGTGAACAACATCATGAAAACGAGCCTCTGCCAGCGCAATGCCTTCGGTGACGTCGCGCTCGCTCACGATGGCACTTTTGGCACGATGCAAGTTGGCGCGCTGCCAAATGGAGTAACCGACCAGTTGCACCAGATAGGCATAGCCCTTAGTGGCCTTAGCGGCTCTCGACAGAAGATTGTCCTCTATGGTCAAACCAGTCGCGACAAAACTATCGCCCATAGAGAGAGCTACCTCCACCCGGTTGATAGGCGCCAGATCTTCGGGGAGGGCACGGCGCAAGAACGTAAGCGCCTTGCCGTTAATAAGATCCATAACGCCGGCGGGTAAGCCGGCAAAGGCAAGTGCAATATCTACTTTTTCCCCTATCAAAAGCTGAACCGTAGACGCAATGGCACGCATATCGTCAATCGGAGCGTCCTGAACTTCATCGATGGCAATAAAAAGACCCTTGGATGACTTCGCCGCCGAACTCAGCAACTTTCTGAGGCTCGACTCTTTGGGTGCAACATCGACTTTCGCGGAAACAAAGCCGGCATTTACGCCGACCGAAGCATTGGCCGCAAGGGAAGAATCAGCAACCTGATCCCTCAAGTCCAGCAATAGGTTAGGGCCAGCAGAAACAATAGCAGTCTTCCATCCAAGTTCTCGCGCACGATCCCTAAGATCGCAGAGCAAAACAGTTTTTCCGGAGCCTCTTGGCCCGGCAATGCGCATGAGCCTCGCAGGCGCACCAATTCCCGCATTCAAACTCTCGGTAAACTCAAGAGCGATATCATCGCGACCAATTATGCGCGGAGGCTCAGCGCCGGCAGTGGGACGAAAGGGGTTATGGAATGCTGTGACGCTCACTTGTTTGCCTTTCTAGGGAATCGATTATCGGTCAATCTTAGCTTTATAAGTTTATCGTAGACTATATCGAATTATATCGAGTTGTATAAGTCTGTATAAACGTATCGCAGAAGTATCGAGCTATCGTGAAGTATTGCAGCAAATCGCCTAGACGTTGCTATCTTCTCAGCTCATATCGAAAGTAAGTTGAGGACTTCCTAGAATCCATTTTCTAAAGCGAGAAGTACTCGCTCTCAGCGGATAAGTTCGGCCCCAACCACGGATCGCCCGTCAAGAAGAACTCCGGCCAGCGCTGCATGAACAGTGCCTGTTCGCGCTTCCAGCGGCGCAGCTTTTCTTCGTTTGCCTCTTCCCTGCCGCGCGAGGTGAACTCGTAGTGGTACAGCTCGACATAGGGCGTAAAGATGGTGCGGTAGCCCGCCTTCCACACGCGCAGGCAAAAGTCCGCGTCGTTAAAACCGACGGCGAATTCCTCGTTATAGCCTCCGACCTGCTCAAATACGTCGCGTCGGACCATCTGACAGGCGCCCGTTACGGCGCTAAAGTTGCCCGGGCGCACAGCGCGGGCAAGATAGCCCTCGCGCTTTGCCGAGAAGTCCTGGTTGGCATGGGCAAGTGCGCCACGCACGCCAACCACAATGCCAGCGTGCTGCACCAGATGATCGGCAAAGTAGAGCTTGGCGCCCACCACGCCCACATCGGGACGCTGTAGATACCCCATCATCTCTTCGATAAAGTAGGGGCTTATGACCTCGGTGTCGTTGTTCAGCAGCAGAAGGTAATCGCCCTTGGCATGCTCCACGCCAAAATTAATGATCTGAGAGTAATTGAACTCGCCCGGCCAGTACATAACGCGCGCGATGCCCTTGCCTTCGGATACTGCAGCCACACGTTCTGGCAGGGTTTCGTAATACGCAAACGTCTCCGGGGCTTCGCTGTTGTTCTCCACCAAAACGATCTCATAGTTGGTATACGTTGCCTTCTGGGCGATCGACATCACACAGGCGTCGAGCGTCTCAATGTGATCCTTGGTCGGAATCACAATGCTCACCAGCGGCGCAGGCTTCGGCAGCGCATAGTGCATGCGGTAGACAAACGGCGTCTCGGTCTCCTCGACCGTTCCGCAAATGCCCAGCGCGTTAAAGTGGCGCTGAAGCGCAAGGCGCCCGGCTTCAATAGCATACGGCTTGCTATCAGCAGAACCGTCGGCGGTCGATCCCGGATGCACGCGCCAGTGATACAGCACATGCGCAACGTGCTCAAACCGCGCGCCGGCTGCAAGGCAGCGAAGCGTCAGGTCGTAGTCCTGGGCACCCGCAACGTCTTCTGGGGACGTGCCAATGTAATCGATGAGCGTCTTCTCCACCATCAGGAAATGCGTCACGCAGTTATGGCTATAGAGCAGGTCGACGTTGAGCTTGGTCTTAAAGACCGGCTGGCCCCACTCCCCCGTTTTCTGGAACATGTCCTCGTCGCAGAACAGGACCTGGGGACGCTCGTCCTCGGCAGCCTTGTTCAGCACGGCAACATAGTGGAATAACGCGTCCGGTTCCAGAATGTCGTCATGGTCCAAGAACGCGATGTAGTCGCCCGTCGCATGCTCAATACCAGCGTTGGTGTTGACCACAATGCCGCCGTTGCCGGGAAGACCGATGCGACGGATGCGCTCGTCATTGGCATCCGCCGCAAGATTGGCCACCGCATCCCATTCAGGCGAGGCATCCATAAGAAGCAGTTCCCAGTTGTCATAGCTCTGGGAAAGCACCGAATTCAACAGTTCGCGCAGGTAGACCCGATCAGTCTTGTAGCACGGCACCACAATGCTCACAAGCGGCCTATAAGCAAATGCCGCCGATGCGACACGCTGGCACGCCAAATCGCCCGGCTTTGCGCGATGTTGCTCAAACCAACGTCGATAAGCTGCGTCGTCTGCACGCGCGTCCTTCATGCGGTTCCAGCTGTCGTCGACCATGCCGTTATACAGGCGACCATCCATGGCGCAAAAACCGCTCTGAATCTGCTCTGTGGGATCGCTCACAATCGCGACAAAATCTCGTATATCCCGAGGCATCTCAACGCTCAGATACGTTTTATTGACACGGCAACCGTTGCGCTGCGGCACATCGGCCTGCGATTCAAACACATGCACGGTGACATCGATGGCATTCATATGCGTATCGAAGATCTGGAGCTCAGGTATGCACTGGGGGTCTCCCGCCCAGGTAACCTCATAGCGCCACACCGCGCCGGCGTCTGCCGGCAAATAGCGAATGGCATCGATCTCGTAGCGGCCGCAGTGTTCGCCACGCTGCGCATCGCGGATAAGCGCACACAGCGCAGGCTTTGCTTTGTAGTTAATCTTGGATTCCAGCTTGGCCACGCGGCTATCGAGGCGAATGGAGCCCAACCTTTGGCCACCGGATGCAAAAACGACATCCATCGACGAGCCATCCAAAAACGGAAGCACCAAGACGGCGAGCTCGCGCTCGTAATCGGAAACGGAAGGGCAAAGCGCCAGCACGCGGCCATGATCGACCGGGAGCGCCAGCGACGGCACACAAGAACCGCTCGTCGTCGCATGGGCAAACGCTTGAGAACCCTCCCGCTCAATAAGCGCAGCGACATCCTGACCGGCAAAACGAAGCAGCACAAACAGACGGCCCTGACTGCGGCAAAGTGCCAAACGCTTGATACTCATCTACACTTCTCGCTTTCCCAGGGCGTTCGCTGCCATGCGTTTGCAGGCACCCAGGCGCCCAAACCTCAAGACGTCGTAATCGAACATGAGCTTTTTGCACGCACGGGCATTGGGCGCCTTACCGGTAAGCGCCGCACGCACCATAGCAGCAACAGAAGGAGCGCATTGTGCGAGCGCAGCATCGCTGCCCACGGCAGAACCGGCAAGCGCCACGGAGACGGCAGCAAACACCTTGCCGCAGTCCGAGCCCAGCAACCTGAGCGCATCGTACAGCACCAGATCGCACAGGAAGTAGGCCAGGTCATCGGCATGCTGTACATCGAGACCGTCGCGCTGCCAGTCAGCCAGCACCGCGGAGTAAATCTTCACATGCTCCAGCAGTCGCGTCTCGTCGTCATAGCGCATGGTGTCCATAAGCGAGCCTTTGCGCGCGACACGGTAGTCATACAGCTTGTTCGAGATAAGCGCGGTCTTGCGCGAACGACCGTACACGGAAAAATCGAAGACCTGATCTTCGCCATACTTAACGGTTTCATCGAACACGATCCCGTTGCCCAGCAAAAACTCACGCTTACAGGCGGTGCGCCATGCAAAGGGACGAGATGCCTCTTTAAACAGCAGGTCAGAGCTATAGCCTTCAAACGACACATCGCGCGGGCTCAGCACATAGTTAAGCCACGGATACCCCGCCTCCAGCGGGTACGGATTCGCGCCAAAGGTCAAAACGTCGCAGTCCTCGCGCCCAAAGGCATCGACGATCACACGGCATGCATCGGGCGTAAAGTGATCGTCGGAATCCAAAAACGCAACGATAGGCGCCGTGGACGCGGCGATGCCTGCATTACGCGCACTCGACAGGCCGCCGTTCTCCTTATCGACCAGTGTAAAGCGCGCGTCCTTTTCGCAATAGGCAGCCGCAATATCGCGCGACCCATCCGGCGAGCCATCGTTGACCAGCACGCCTTCCCAATCGGGCATGTCCTGCGCAAGCAGGGAGTCGAGGCACCAGGCCAGGCACTCCTCCACGTTATAGATGGGAACGACAACGGAAATCTTGGGGATAGCCATAGTCACTCGCTCCTACTGTGCGGCCGGAACGTCGTCAGGATGCGGGTTGTCGCCGTAGGTGCGCTGATACGTCAGCACGCGCCAGACCAGCGGCAGGCCGCCGATCTTAAAGTAATGCTTAAACGTATTGAGCTTGCCCGGCTTTTTAAAGTCAAAGCGCGAATCGATATAGGCGCGGGGCGACTTGACCATCAGGCGCAAGTCGGTCTCGCCACGCGGATCAAACAGCGACAGATCAAAGCGACCGGCATCCCAATCGGCCTTAAGCTCGGGAGAGGCCTTCTCCCAAAACTGCTCGCGCAACTCATCGACCAGGCGCTCATCATTCCAACGGTACGTATCGACCTTCATGCGCATTAAGATGCTCTGGAGCTGAGCCTTGAGCTCGGGGCGCTCGTTCAAAAAACGTTGCATCTCGGCATATTCGTCGCACACGCAAAACACCTTGTTGGGCGAATTAACGGAGCTCTTCTCGTTATCCTGGCGATAGCACAAAATGGGGTCCGCAATAAACGCGGCGCGCTCGGCGCAAGCCCAAACCTTAAAGTTAAAGCCTGCGTCCTGATACGAGGCACCCGGCGTGGGAAGGAACCGAATCTGATTGTCGTTGAGGAATTCGCGTCGATAGATAGCCGACCAAATGGAAGGTTTGCGGTAGAAGATGCCCGGGCGATCGACGGGGCGATACGCGGCGCCCGTCATATGCTCGTCGATAATGCCAAACAGCTCACGGCGCTCGCGGGGCGTGGACCAATACAGGTAAAAGTCGCCCTTTACCACATCGGCATGCTCAGCATCGGCCTTGGCGACCAGCTTTTGGAGCGAATCCTCAAACATATAGTCATCGGACTCAAGGATGCCCACGTACTCGCCGCGAGCCATCTCCAGGCCGCGGTTCATCGAGTCGCCGTAGCCGCTGTTAGCCTTGTCGATCATCTTGACGCGGGGGTCGCGCTCCATGTACTCGCGGATGATATCCGGCGAGCTATCGGTAGAGCCGTCGTTGATACAGATAATCTCGATGTCCTTGAGCGTCTGCGCCACGGCGGAATCGAGGCACTCGCGCAGGTAACGCTCAACATTGCAGATGGGAACAAGTAGCGAAACTTTAGGGGTATCAGAGTTCTGCAAGAGAACCTCCTGTTGAATAGCGTGTAACAGGGTTATTTTAGCAGCCGAGTTGCGGCGGGCGGCAGCGCTTGGAATTAGATAAAGCGCTCCAGGCAGGCTTTGAGACCGCGAGTCGAAAGATAGAACAGCGTTGCGTCTGCCATCGAAACGCCCGCGGTCGCCGCAACGAGCTTGTGGGCAACACGGCGAACGGCGCCCTTAGCAGGCATATCCGCCCACTCCGTTCCCAAAAACGTCGTGAGGTCCATGTTGACGCGAGCCGCCACGCGGTGGAAGTCATCGGAATCCAAGCGCGCCAGGTCGAACACAATGAGGTCCAAAAACCAAGTTATCAGCTCGCCGGGGCACAGGTCCAAAAGACCGTAGGCCACCCAGTCCTCCAAGACTTCCTCGAGCATCCTCATGTGGGCGTCAAGCTTTTTGGCGCGAGCCTCGGCACTGTTGAACTCGTGCGTCACCGATTCGCTCTCCATCACGTAGTGGTAGAACTTATCCGGCATGACGACGGTCTTGCGGGCAAGCGCATAAGCCGCAAATTGGAAGACGACGTCCTCGCCCAAAGCCAAACCGGGGGCGAAGCGAATGCCTTCGCGATTGAGCAGCTCGCGCGAAAAAGCCGCACGGCAGGCATAGGGCTGAGCATTCGAATGGAACAGCAGTTGGGGATCACGGGCGCCGAAGGTACCGGCTTTGGGGCTCATGAGTTGCTGGACGCGTTTGGGGGCAGCATCGGCAGGTTCACAGACGCCGCCAAAAACGGCGGCCTCGGCATCTGCAGACTCCATGGCATGCAGCACGCGCCCGACCGTCTGGGCATCGATGTAATCGTCAGCGTCCACAAAAAAGACGGTCTCGCCCTCGGCGGCATCGATACCGGCATTTCGAGCACACGAGACGCCCGCGTTTTCCTGGTCAATCACCAACACGCGATCGTCGGCCTGCGCGATCTGGCGCAACACGTCCAACGAATCATCAGTCGAACCGTCGTTGACGCAGACAACCTGAATCGAGCGCTCGGACTGGGCCAACAGCGAATCGAGGCATCGCTGAATGGAGCGTGCAGAGTTGTAAACGGGGACGACAATGGTAGCTTTAGGACACGAGACCTCTCCCATGCCAACCTACCCCCTCAGCGATTCGATGAGGAAGGCGGCGACCACGCCTGGGCCTCCAACCGAGGCGTAATACTTAGCACGCCCCAAGGCACCATCCGTCGCAAAACTCGGATGCTCGTCAACCCAGCCCTCAGGATCTTTGAGGATGGCAGCGAGATTCGCGCGCTTCCACGGCTTGAGGTCGTCAAGCGAAAACTCACCCGCATCCAGGGCGGCTTGGAACTCCTTGGCCATTTGCACCAAGAACTCCTTATAGAACTTAGGCGCCAGGCGCACGTAGTTCCACATATACGAATCGTACTTAATGAGCTGATTGAACTTGAGCATGCGCGCGACGTCATCACTTGCGTGGTCGCGAGCATAATCCTCTCGAATCCAGCGCTCAATCTCGGCATACTCGGTATTGACGCAAAAGACCTTAGCCGAAGAATTGACCGAGGAATTCTCGTTGTCCTGGCGATACGACAACACGGCATCGTGCAGGTAAACAGCCTTATCGGCGCACGCGATCACCTTAAAGGCGAATGACGTGTCCTGAAAGGATGCCCCCGGAGTCGGCAGGAACTTGATACCGTTGCGCTCAAGAAAATCGCGACGGTACACGGCCGACCAAATCGACGGCTTTTGCTTAAAGAACTGCGTTGTATCGCTCGGGTGCACTGGCTTGCCACAATCCTGAGGTCTAAACATCTCGTGCAGCGAACGGCGCTCCTCGGGCTTAGACCAGTAGAAATCAAAGTTCGCCTTCGCAAAGTCGGCATTATTGCTATCGGCAGCCGAGACAAGCTTTTCGAGTGCGTCGGGCGCCATAAAGTCATCGGACTCCAAGATGCCAACGTACTTGCCACGCGCCATCTCCAGACCGTGGTTCATCGAGTCGCCGTAGCCGCTGTTGGCCTTGTCGATCATCTTGACGCGCCCATCGCGCTCCATATACTCGCGGATAATCGCCGGCGAGTTGTCGGTCGACCCGTCGTTAATGCAGATGATCTCAATATCCTTGAGCGTCTGCGCCAGGGCGGAATCGAGGCACTCGCGCAGGTAGCGCTGAACATTGTAAATGGGAATAAGCAGCGACAGAACAGGGCTGCCAGAGGCGTTAGTAGACAAATGTGCTCCTTAGGAAATACCTGTCGTTTCATGGTATCAAAGGGTCAGCGCGCCAGCGGGCGTTTATATAATCTATGGAGCCCAACCTACGAAAGGACGCCATGCAGCCCAAAGCCGCACGCAATATATCCATCGAAGCGCTGCGCTTAATCGCGGTCGCCGGCATCGCGGTATTCCACACGTTTCAGTGGACCTTCCAAGCGACCTGCGTCGGCTTGCCGGAATACGCGCCGCTTGCCGCCTTCCCCTATTCCGGCGTGCTCGGTTTTATTAACTTGCTGGGCTGCTGGGCCAACGAGGTCTTCTTTATGATCTCGGGCTATTTTCTCATCGCTTCGGCCGCACGTGCTTGGGACGGTGGGACAACGTGGAAGTCGCAAATGCAACGGACGGCGCAGCGCCTTGGCAAGGTCGTTATGCCCACTGCGTTTTACTGCCTCGTGACACTCGCGTGGTCCACGGTCGTCTCCCCCATTCCCGATGTTACCCTCAACACGCACTACTGGTACACGCTAGGCCTTGAGTTTATCTGGGTCTATGCCGCAACGGTCTTCATGGCGCCATGGTTTGGACTGGCTAAGAGTCGAGTCTCCCAGAAGAGCTCCACGACGACGGTCATCGCCGTTGGCATCCTCGCATTTGTTGTTAACGGGTATTTAGCCGCTATGAGTACGACAAACGCCGGCGAGTTTTCTTGGCTCCAGAAACTCATGAGCGCTGCCACGTACGTAATCGCGTTTTTGATCGGCGGGCTGCTCCGCGACGTTACCGATGCCATGGATTCGGACAAGGTGGGCACCTTGGGTATGCGCTCGCTCGAAGCGGTTTTGGCGATCGCCACCATCCTAGAAGGAGTGCTCTCCTTCACCGGCAACCTCACGGCCATGACAACCCTCTCCTACAAATCAACCTCGTTGATCTCGTTTGCCCTCGCTGCCGCCTCCCTGCTCTTTGCGGCAACCCGACGCAGTGCCTCAGGCAATCCGCGGACTGCAGGTGTCATCGTCACCTTATCGACCGCCACGCTCGGTTTCTATGTGATGCAGTCGCTCACCAGTAGCCTGTGGCGTCCCGTCTTCAACACCCTGCTCGCAAACATACTGGTCAGCCAAAACAGCCCGGCAGCTATATGTATCGTCACGGGTACCGTCATTAGCATCGTCTTTGCTCTGGCGCTTCTCATCATCGATGCAGCTAGAAGCCTTATCGCTCGCAAGCTCAAGCGGCAATAGACACGCTGCCGTCAGACGCCAAAGCCGCTACACCCATGGCAGGTTCCTGCGTTTTATTCAAAGCTTGCCGTCAAGGTGCGCTGAGCCTTTACAATAGGACAGTCCCAAGGACGTATTCGATAGCTTCCGTGCAGCGCATGTACGCCGCGCGTGAAAGGATATATTGCCCCATGCCTTCAACCCTTCCCGCTCCCATCGATAAGCTCGCCATCGTCGTCGTTACGTACAAGCGCCAGGAACTCCTGGTCAACTTGTTCGACTCTATGACCGAGCTCACGGCAACGCCCTGGCGCATCGTGATTGTCGATAACGAGAATTCGCGCGAGACCGAGGCCATGTGCACCGCATTCAACGAGCGCCTGGCCAACCTGTGGGGCATCGACACCGAGCAGCCCGACGCACAGGGCGGCACCGACCGTGTCATCTACGCCCCGCAGCTCGAAAACGGCGGCGGTGCGGGCGGCTTCTCAGCCGGCACTAAATGCGCCTACGACCTGGGCGCCCAGTGGTTCTGGGTGATGGACGACGACGTGCTCGTCATCCCCGAAGGCATCGAGCGCTTGGCCAAGTGGACCGACCGCTACGATGTTATCCAGGGTTCGCGCTTGGACTTTGACGGCGGCGCCTTCTTTTGGCAGTACCAACTCATCCTTTCGCTCGGCATTCCCAACCCTGTCGCCAAGTGGGACCTGGGACCCGAGGGCTACCGCGCCATGAACCAGCTGTGCTTTGAAGGCGGCATGTTCTCGCGCCGCGTGGTCGACAAGATCGGCCTGCCCGATGCGCGCTTCTTCATCTACGGCGACGATGCCTGCTATGGCTACGTGGCCAGCCAGCACTTCCCCGCCGCCGTTGTTGCCGACGTGGTGCTCAAGCGCGCCCGCGCCGTCTCCAACTGGGACATCGCCGGCAAGCGCCAGCTCAACTCCACGAGCGACACCAACCGCTACTACATCATGCGCAACCGCGGTTATCTGGCCCGCTACATGCAGATCTACGGCGACTATCACCCCATGCTGTTCCGTCTGGGCAACGCCGCGACCTTCTGCAAGGAGTTCATTCGTCTGGCCGCCGTTGACAAGTGCTTTAAGACCGGCATTCCGGCGCTGCGCCGTGGCATGAAGGACGCCCGCAAGATCGTCAAGGACCCCAACTGGAAGCCCATGCCGCCCCTGAAGGACGCGGAGTAGTAAAGGGCTTTCGCCATCCCCTATAACCGCTGGCACACCACGGACACACGCTGCCCGTCAAAGCCAAAGCCCCAACGCATGCGCCCGACGGCGGGGCGTGGCACGCGAATATCATCGATGCCGTTGCGCTCGATTTCGAGCAGCGCCTGAACCGCCAACAGTTCCAGGCCCAGGGCATCGACGCCAGGGTCGTACATCAAGTTAATCGTTATCAGCGGGCGCTCGTCCAGCATGCCAATCGTATCTGCTACGTCGAACACAGCGCCCGTAGGAAAAACCTGGATGTCCCAGCGACCCGCGCCACACTTTCGCCTCGAAGCAGGATTGGCATAGCCCGGCAAGCCAAAGCAGAGCCCCTGCAGCGCCAGATGATAGGATGTCGGCATATCTGATTGGCCCACATCGATGCCTAGATCGCCGATAGCACAGCTCAAAGCCTGCTTTACAGCGTCCTCGTCTCCTCGACATAGCCCGTCATGGAACGAGTCGATAGCTCCAACGTCCTCAACGGAGCACTCAAACCATTCCAGAATTACAAGACGGAGTACCTGACGCACTTCGTTGTTAGGCAGACGCAGGGAACGAAGGCACGCGCCGTCCTCCGAATGCCCCGTCATGTCCGTCGTAAGGAATCCAGACAGATACAGCGCAGTCCAGATATCTTCGGGCTTGGCGGCATCGGCCTCCTCGGCATGCACATGTATTGGCGCCTCAATAAACCCATGCGGCTCAAGCAAATCGAACAATGTGGACAAGCGTATGAGGTTCCAGTCACCGATGCATGCGCTCAGACGGTCGGCGTAACCATACAGATCTGCCCGAACAGGAGCGACGCAACCGCGATGTGCGTAGTCCACCACACGCTCCGGGCTCGAGCAATAAAAACCACCAAACAGATAGCCCTCGAGCCACTCACGCGCGTCATCCAGACAGCCGTTGCGCCCGATGCGATCTAACAGCACCCGGACTTCGTCGTCCGAAAAACCGAACCATCGATCACACCAACTCGACAGTGGCGTCGCCGATCGATAGGAAACCCCACGCTGGGACAACGCAAGCTCGGCAGGACCGGGGCGCTCGCCCATCAGACACGTCAATCGCAACGAGTCGCCGGCGTCGGCAATGGTGTCAAACAACATCCGGCTGAGCGACTCTAGGAAATCCACGCCACCGTCGTCCTTAGCGTCCAAACCATTTGGACACACCACGTCGTAGTCGTCTATCAGAAGAACAACCTGCTCATCGAAAGCTGTCTGGAGCAGCTTAATAAGCACGCCAAGCGCCGCATCGATCTCCCTATCGCTGGCCACCCCACGCGCCGCCCTCTCGATAAGACGAACCTCACGTCTTGACAGATCAGGCGCGGCAAGCAGCGGCAGCAATCGGGCGCACTCGCGCACGACAGCCCCGCGAATAGCTGCCGCTGCACCAGCGCCATGCCTCGAAGCGGCAGCTGAAAAGTCGAGCAAGATGACCGGATAACACGCGCACTCATCACGATAGTGAGCACCGTCCGCCTGCCAAATCTGGGTGCCGACGAACGGACTTCGATCCGGCCGCCGGTGATCAAGTCGTTCCAAATAGCATTTGAGCATCGATAGATTCATGCTCTTGCCAAAACCCTTGGGTCTGCAGCAAAGCGCAACAGATGCTACGCTGTCCAATATATCGGCAATAAACATAGTCTTATCGATGAGTAAATACCGATTGATCGCATCGGAAAAGTCGTGTACATCAACCGGCAGAGCTGCGTTATCCGCATAATTGAGCAACCGTGCGCCAAACGCATGAGTAACACCATAATTCGCCTGTTCAGACACCGTAAGCTCTCCCTCTAACGCAGCACGATGCCCATTGTAGCGAGCGGGTAGAGCGCAACAATATCGACATGCAAACGTTTCGGGCAGCGGTAGCAACAGACCCCCGAGGGGGCATAACAAATCGTTGCACAACAAAAAAGGGGCCCGATGCCGCCGCACCGGACCCCGTCCCAAACTCTTATAGAAAACGATCTGGAAGATTACTCCTCCAAGCCGTCCTCCCCAGAAGCCTTCTTCTGCTGATCGAGCTTATGCTTACCACTTACGATAGACGTAGCGCCCAGTGTGGCCAAGCTTGCACTGGCAAGGCTCGCCATCACAATCAAGTCGCCCGTCTTGGGCATGTTGCCGCCCGAGGACTTAGTCGTTGTAGTCGTCGTGGTCGTGGTGGTCACCGTTTTGGAGTCATTTTGCTCCTGGACCTGGTTGTCAGCACCGCTCTTGTCGTCGTCTTCGGACTGTTTCTTTTCGCCCTCGGCCTTGCTCTTGTCCTTCTCCTCAGATTCAGACTTCTTATCCTCGTCCTTCTTCTGTTCGGACTTGTCGCTCTTCTCCTCAGAGCTAGAACCCTTATCGGATTCGGTCTTCTCGGAAGCCTTGTCCTTGGAGTCGCCCTTTGCGGCTTCGATCTTTTCCGTGGAAACCTGATCAGAGTTGCCCTTGTTCTGGGTCGAGCCGTTATTGACGCCAGCCATCAGCGAAGAGCCCAGCGTAGAACCAAGCTGCTCGGAGAAAGAAGGCTTCTTGTCCGGCGAAGCAACGGGAACGTCCGGCGCCTTATTCGAGTCATCCTTGGAAGCATCGGAACCAGGGGTTGCGTCAGAGCCGGAGCCGTTGTTAGAGCCGGTGCCAACGGACGAATCGCTCGAGCCGGTGGATGAGTTAGAGGTGCCAGCGCCGGTCGAACCAGAAGCGTCGCTGTCCGTATTGCCTGCAGAGCTTGAAGACGAATCGCCCGCAGCAGAGCCGTTCGAAACGGAGCCGTTCGAGGTAGAGCCGTTGTTGGTAGTGCCACCAGCAGAGCCATCACCGTCAGCATCGGTCGAGGGCGAATCCATCCTGTCATCGTTGGCATCGTCGCTCGAGTCGTCATTCGAATCAGGCGTCGGCGAGGGCGTCGGCGAGGGCGCCGGCGTGGGCTCGGGCTGCACGGGCGTCGCAGCGGCAGCGGCCTCGTCCTCGGCGATATAAACCAAGCAGTCCTTCAGCTCGTTGCGGTAGCGGTTCTTCCAGCCCTCATGATACTGGGGCTGGCTCGAATACTTGGTCGCCACGTTATTGACCACACTGTTGGAAAGCGCCGTCACAAACTCGCGATCAGTCATACTGTTAGAAAGGTTTGCCCAACGGAAGAAGTCCCTGCAGCCACCGGTGCCGCACATGTTGGTGATGCTCCACACCATGCCCTTAACGCAATCGGCACGGCCCGAAATATCAATGCCCAGGCCGCTCTTGAGCCACGCCTCGGTCACCGCATAGTACGAGTTGTACGCATACGCATCCTGCAGAGCCGAGAACTCAACAGGGTCGGTGTTATAAGCACCTTGGAAAGCCTCCTGCGCAATACGGCCCAACTCGGTGAGCTGGCCGTTCTCGTACATGGCATTGCTCGTGTTGGAAATCTCGCTGCCGCGATCAATCGCATCCTTGAGCATGCTGTATTTTTCGGGGTTGTAGTTGTAGGCCTGCTTCATAAACGGAATGAGCGACCATCGACGGTCGAACTGGTAATAACCCAGCGCGTTATAGCCGTCGCCATACGAAAAGCCCTGGTTATAGTTGCCATGGCTCTCGTACTTGGTAAAGTACTTCATCTCGGGGGTAACGTTAACAAACGAAACGCCCTGGACCGACCTCAGCACGCCCGAGAAGGACTGCTGGGTATAGAGACCCTTATCGATATCGGTGGCACCCGAGGCAACGCCCGGCGTGGGCTCCTCGGCAGCGGCGGGTGCCGGCGCGGAAACGGCGCCAAACGAAAGCGCCAGCGTCAGGCCCGCGACAATAGCAGAATGCTTGCGCTGCATAAGATCCTCCCTGCATTGGTGTAGTTAAAGTGCAGTTTGCAAAGATAAGAGTAAGTATTGCAGCTCGCCCGTTGTTGCACAACAACCCCTCGGTAAACGGCAACAACCCTCCGCGAAATCTTAAGGAATTAAACAAACTGGTCGTCGGGCGCCATCAGAAGCTCGCCGTATCGCTCCATCAGCCCGTCCCTCAACTGACAAAAAGCGGGAATATATACGTTCAAGATGCGCTGAATCAAATCTTGAGCGAGCTTGTTGTCATAGATATGGACGTTCGTATTGCGGTCTTTGAGCATATCTAGCCAGGCCGCCTCATCAATAAAGTCGTAGAATCGGTAGGACTCCTTCAAGATGGCACGAGGAGACCCCGACGCGGCAAGCGTGGCGCCCTCATACTCGAGCAGACGCTTAAGGAGCTTCCAGCTCAGTTCAAATTGAAGATTGAACTTATTAATCAAACCACTCTGAACAAAATCATTGTTGAGATCCTGATTGGGCGCATCCTCAAGATTCGCCAAGGCGCTGACAAAGTTCTCATATTTTTTCATACAGAATCACACCATCCCTGGCAATTTCATCGAGCAATTGACGCGATAAGGACTCGTCGAGATTGACGACATCTACATCTAAAAGAGTATCAAGACGCTCCTCGATCAAATATGACAACCGGCCGAAATCCCGGCAACCTGCTACGGCGATGTCAATATCGCTCTTAGGCAAGTTGTCACCTCGAGCGCGGGAACCAAACAGCACAACCTTCTCGGCGTCACATTCCCGAGCAAAAACTTCAATTTGCTTATACACCTTGTCGAGAGATGTCATTTGCAGCCCTACAGCTTAATGTCGAAGTTGATCTCGGGGACGGCAGCAAGGTCGGCCAACGTCACGCCGTCGACGTACTTTTCGATCACGTCGTCCAGACCGCGCCAGAATTTGACGGTCGAGCAAAGATCGCTGCGGGCGCAGCTGTTGTCGATGCCATCGCACGCCACCGGAGCCGTGCTGCCCTCGACGGCGCGCAGGATGTCGCCAGCACGCACCTCGGAGGGATCCTTGGCCATCATGTAGCCGCCGCCCTTGCCGCGCACGCTCTTAAGCAGGCCCGCCTTCATAAGCGGACGAACCAGCTGCTCCAAATACTTTTGCGAGATATGTTCGCGGTCGGCGACCTCGCGCAGGGCAATCTTGCCCTCGGCGTCACCAAGCGCTGCGATATAGATCATCAGTCGGAGGGCATAGCGGCCCTTAGAAGAAATGAGCATACCTACCCTCCCATTGCATCTGGGACAACATAACCAGGTTTGTTTGTCCCATTTCTTAAGTAAGTGGGACAAACACAACAGGTTATTTTGTCCCAGAATTTGAAAAGTCGAGTGGATTAGTCGGGTTTTCCCTTGACTAACGCCGAACCCATAGTAACTTTATTCCGAGAAGATTCCTAGGGTTTCGCACACCCATGAGTACACCATATACAGAGAGGGACAGCATGAGCGCAAATCCGCTGCTTTCCATCGAAGGTCTGACCGCCTCCGTGGACGAGAAGACCATCCTCCACAACGTCAACCTCAACGTCGCCGCCGGCGAGACCCACGTGCTGATGGGACCCAACGGCGCCGGCAAGTCCACCCTTGGCCACCTGGTCATGGGCGATCCCGTCTACACGGTCAACGACGGACGCATCGTCTTTGACGGCCAGGACATCACCGAGCTCACCACCGACAAGCGTTCGCGCGCCGGCCTGTTTCTGAGCTTCCAGGCCCCGGTCGAGATCCCGGGCGTGCCGCTGTCGAGCTTTTTGCGCGCCAGCATCGCCGGCCGCCCCGGCCTGGAGATGAAGGGCAAGGAGTTCCGCCGTCGCGTGAAGGAGCTCGCGGGCGAGCTCAACATGGACACCGCCTATCTCAACCGCGAGCTGGGCGTGGGCTTCTCGGGCGGCGAGAAGAAGAAGGTCGAGATGCTCCAGCTCCTGCTGCTGCAGCCCAAGCTCGCCATCCTCGACGAGACCGACTCCGGCCTGGACGTCGACGCTCTGTCCACCGTCAGCCACGGCATGGACGCCTACCGCAAGAGCTGCGACGGCTCCATGCTCATCATCACGCACAACACGCGCATCCTGGAGCACCTTGATGTCGACCGCGTCCACGTGATGGTAAAGGGCCACATCGTGCGCGAGGACGACGCCTCACTCATCCCCTGGATCGACAAGAACGGCTTTGAAACCTTCGAGCGCGAGGCAGCCGAGCAGCGCGCCCAGGCCGAGGCCGCCGCTGCCGCGCAGCAGGCATAAAGGGGCGACGCAATGACCAAGAACCGCACCGAGGTCGCGGACATCGACCGCAGTCTCTACGACTTTACCTATGGCGAGGAGGGATTCGAGCGCCTCGACGCCGGTATTACGCCCGACATTGTGCGCGAGATCAGCGCCAAGAAGGACGAGCCGCAGTGGATGCTCGACCTGCGCCTCAAGTCCCTCGGGATCTTCAACCGCTTCCCGGATCCGACGTGGGGCCCCTCCATTGAGGGCCTGGACATGGACAACATCGTCACCTACGTCAAGCCCAACACCGACCAAAAGCACGACTGGGAGTCGGTGCCCGACGACATCAAGAACACCTTTGAGCGCCTGGGCATCCCCGAGGCCGAGCGCAGCTACCTGGCGGGCGTCGGCGCGCAGTACGACTCCGAGCTGGTCTACCACAACATGCAGGACACGGCGTCCAAGATGGGCATCGTGTACTCCGGCATCGAGGAGGCCTTGCACGATCCGCAGTGGGAGCCGCTCATCCACGAGAAGTTCATGACGCTTATCCCGCCCACCGACCACAAGTTTGCGGCCCTGCACGGCGCCGTGTGGTCGGGCGGCTCGTTTGTCTACGTGCCCAAGGGCACCAAGCTCGACTTCCCACTGCAGAGCTACTTCCGCCTCAACGCCAAGGGTGCCGGCCAGTTTGAGCACACGCTCATCATCGTCGAGGACGATGCCGACCTGCACTTTATCGAGGGTTGCTCCGCGCCCAAGTACAACGTGGCCAACCTCCACGCCGGCGCCGTCGAGCTCTTTGTGGGCAAGCGCGCGCACCTGCGCTACTCGACCATCGAGAACTGGTCCAAGAACATGTACAACCTCAACACCAAGCGTGCGCGCGTGGACGAGGACGGCGACATCGAGTGGATCAGCGGCTCCTTCGGCAGCCACGTGGGCTACCTCTACCCCATGAGCGTGCTCAACGGCCGCCGCGCCCGCTCGAGCTTTACCGGCATCACCTTTGCCGGCGCCGGGCAGAACCTCGACACCGGCTGCAAGGTCGTGCTCAACGCGCCCGATACCTCGGCAACCGTCGAGACCAAGGGCATCTCCAAGAGCGGCGGCATCCAGACCTTCCGCAGCTCCATCGTGGCCACGCCCAAGGCCGAGGGTTCCAAGGCAACCGTGAGCTGCCAGTCACTGATGCTCGACGACCAGAGCCGCTCCGACACTATTCCGGCCATGGACATCCGCGCCAAGAACGTCGACATTGGCCACGAGGCCACCATCGGCCGCATCGGCGACGACAAGGTGTTCTACCTGATGAGCCGCGGCATCTCGGAGGAAGAGGCCCGCACCATGATCGTCAACGGCTTTGCCAACCCGGTCTCCAAGGAGCTGCCACTTGAGTACGCCGTCGAGATGAACAACCTGATCAAGCTCGAGATGGAAGGAGCGATCGGATAATGAAACAGGAAACCAACACCGCTGCTACCACGCTCGAGCAGGTCAACGCGATGCCAGCCGCCACTTGGGGTTGGCTCAAGATGAACCAGACCAAACTCGAGCTTTCCGACGAGCTTGCCACCGCTCCCGCCGAGGCCGTTGAGGTCGAGGGCCTGGACGAGCAGTTTGCCGGCTCGGCCGACGCCTTCGACGCCGCCATGGAAACCATGGCCGAGCGCTTCCCCGAGCGCCGCGCCTCCGCCCCCGGCGATGCCGCCGACCGCGCCCGCATCACGCCCGAAACCGAGCTCGACGTGCCCGCCACCTCCGTCTACCAGGCCGGCGCCATCAAGCTCGAGGAAGAGCTCTCCCCTGCCGAGGCCTTCGAGACCGGCATGGGCGAGGCTGCCTACACCTACCTGTCCGACCACGCTACCAAGCGCATCGTCATCGACGTGCCCGCATACCAGCACGCCACGGTTACCGTGCGCGTGAGTGGCGTCGACGCAGCGGCTGCGATTGCCGCCATCGACGTCGTCGCCCGCCCGCAAGCAACGCTCGACCTGCAGATCGCCCTGGACTCCCCCGTTACCGGCGAGGGCGTCGTGGGTTCCGTGCTGCGCGTGTGCGCCCACGAGTACGCCACCGTCAACGTTACCTGCACACAGACGCTCGACGACAGCTGGATCACACTCGATGACACCGGCCTGTTCCTGGACGAGGGCGCGCGCGTCAACGTTCAGCACACCGTGCTGGGCGCCGGCGCCAGCGCCACCGGCCTTGCCGGCGACCTGCTGGGCGACACCGCCAAGGTGACCATCGATACCGATTACCTGGGCGCCCGCGAGCAGGTGCGCGACTTTAACTACGAGCTGCGCCACCGCGGTCGCAAGACCGAGTGCGAGATCGACGCCAACGGCGTGCTGACCGGCACGTCCAAGAAGGTCTACCGCGGCACCATCGACCTCGTGCACGGCTGCAAGGGCGCAACCGGCACCGAGCGCGAGACGGTGCTGCTGGCCAACAAGGGCGTCGACAACAAGACCGTCCCCGTCATCCTGTGCGACGAGGACGACGTCGCCGGCAACCACGGCGCCACCATCGGCCACGTCCGCGACGAGCAGCTGTTCTACCTCGCCTGCCGCGGCCTTGACCAAAACGCAGCCGAGGACCTGTTCATCCGCGCCAAGCTGGAGGACGCTGCGCTTTCCGCCACCGACGAGCGCACCCGCGCCGCCGTCGTCCGCCTGGGCAACAACCTGATCGACAACTTTGAGGAGGAGCTCGCATGATCGATACCGAGCACGTTAAATGTGACACCTGTACCGCACCGGAGCCTATGGAGCTCGACGCCAGCGACGAGGCTTCGCGCGGCTGGCCCACCGTAGATATCGAGACCAACCCCTACAAGGGCCAGTTCCCGCTGTTCCAGCAGCACCCCGAGATCGCCTTCCTCGATAGCGCCGCCACCGCGCAGCGCCCTGCCTGTGTGCTCGACGCCGAACGCGACTTCTACCAGCGCATGAACGCCAACCCTCTGCGCGGCCTGTACTCGCTGTCCGTCGAGGCCACCGACGCCATCGCGAAGGTCCGCCAACAGATCGCCGACCTCATCGGCGCCCCCAACGCCAACGAGATCGTCTTCACCCGCAACACGAGCGAGTCGCTCAACCTGGTCGCCAAGAGCTTTGCGCCCACAGTGCTCGAACCGGGCGACGAGGTCGTCATCACCATCATGGAGCACCACTCCAACCTGATTCCGTGGCAGCAGGTCTGCCGCGGGACCGGTGCCAAGCTCGTCTACCTCTACCCCACCAAGACCGGCCAGCTCACGACCGAGGAGGTTCTGGCCAAGGTGGGCCCCAAGACCAAGATCCTGGCCGTGGGTCAGGTCTCTAACGTGCTGGGCGTCGAGAACCCGGTCAAGAATCTCGGCAAGCTCGTGCACAAGTACGGCGGCTATCTGGTCGTCGACGGCGCACAGTCGCTGCCGCACATGCCAGTCAATGTGGCCGATCTGGGCGCCGACTTCTTTGCCTTTAGCGCGCACAAGGCCATGGGCCCCATGGGCATCGGCGTGCTGTGGGGCAAGATGGACCTGCTCAACGCCATGCCGCCCATGCTTACCGGCGGTGAGATGATCGACTCGGTTACTGAGCAGGACGCCGTCTGGGCTCCCGTCCCCGAGAAGTTCGAGGCCGGCACGCAGGACGCCGCCGGCATCTTCGCCACAGGCGCCGCCCTCGACTACCTCGTCAACACGGTGGGCTACGAAAACATCCAGGCACGCGAGCAGGCACTCGTCCACTACCTGATGGGCGAGCTCATGCAGCTCGACTTTGTCCAGATCATCGGCTCAATCTATTGGGATAACCACCACGGTGTCGTGAGCTTTAATGTCAAGGGCATCCACCCGCACGATGTCGCGAGCATCATGGACATGGACGGCGTCTGCATCCGCGCCGGTCACCACTGCGCGCAGCCGCTGCTCACCTGGCTGGGCGTCGAGAACCTTGCCTGCTGCCGCGCCAGCGTGGCCTTCTACAACGACAAGGCCGACATCGACAAGTTCATCGCCGGCCTGCATCACGTTTGGAGCACATTCAATGGGTAATCTGTACACCTCCACCACATTTATGGAGCACAACTCGCACCCCGACTATAAGTACGAGATGGATGCTCCCACGCACGAGCACGACGGCATCAACCCCAGCTGCGGAGACGAGCTCACCTTGCAGCTACGTGTCGAGAACAACGTGATCGAGGAGGCCTCCTTTACCGGCCACGGCTGCGCCATCAGCCAGGCCAGTGCCGACATCATGGCCGACCTCATCACCGGCGAGACCGTCGAGGAAGCTCGCCGCTTGGCAGAGCTCTTCCTCGCCATGATCCGCGGCGAGCAGCTCTCCGAGGAGGACCTGGAAGACCTGGACGAAGCCGCTCAGCTCCAGGACATCTCGCACATGCCCGCCCGCGTCAAATGCGCCGAGCTCGCCTGGCGCACCCTCGACGGCATGCTCACGGGACAAAATAATCAGTAGTATTTGTCCCAAATCTTAAGAATTTTGTTGGCCGAATCGCTTGACAAGAGTGGTTCGGCCATTTTCTATTCCGAGCCCTCAGCCTGAGCATTCACCCGCGCATAAGCGCGCACGATACGAGAGACGGTACTCTTGCTGATTCCCGTATACCGTTCGATCTCGCGCACCGTGTAGCCGACATTGTGCAGGGCGAAAATGATTCCATCTCGCCGCGAGGGCGCTACGGTCTTGAGTTCGTTGAGCGGCACGCCCAGGCGCTTCGCCATCTTGTCGGCAAACGCACGCCGCTCCCACTCTGTCTCATCCATATCGTGAATCACTGGATCGGAACCATCGGGCATCGACAGAGAATAATCCAGAAACCCCTTGGCAGACTCAAAGAGCTCAAGCACACAAGAAGGGTCCGAAAATCCCCTCGTCGTATCGTTGTCATACGCTCTCAGATACTCGGCAAAGCTGCTCCAGGGATAACGCTCGATCAGGGCGATACCCGCCTCCTGCGGATTAGCGTGAACATAGCGAATGGCAGCCATCAGATAACGGTCGGTATCGAGCGAGCGCCGGTCAAAACGGTTCTGGAACAGATGGCCCGTGCGC
>CAUBMI010000022.1 GCA_958436995.1 uncultured Collinsella sp. | reverse complement strand
TGGAGCGGGCGACGGGAATCGAACCCGCGTCATCAGCTTGGAAGGCTGGGGTTCTACCATTGAACTACGCCCGCAAGATATGGTCGGGACGACAGGATTTGAACCTGCGACATCCTGCTCCCAAAGCAGGCGCGCTACCAAACTGCGCCACGTCCCGAAGGTGTTGAGCAGCTAAGGTCTAAACCTTGCGTGTCCCAAAGCGAAGGAAATTATAGGGGAGACTCCCCGCCTGTGCAAGCGACGATACCCTAGCTCCTCGAATGTACGACAAACCAGCTGTGGAGCAGGCCGATCACAAACGCCACCACGGCAACCGGCGCCCACGCGGCTCCAATGTCTGCCAGCGGCAGCGCATCGAACGGCAGCCACGCGCCCGTAAAGAACGCATCGCGGACCGAGGTAATCACGCTCTGCACTGCGACAACGCCGCCGACCCAGACCCACACCTGCGGATGCGCGTCGCAAAAACCGTGCACCAGACCCATAAGCACCAGCACGATGGCGACGGGGTACAGGGCGTTGAGCATGGGCACCGAGAACATAAGAATCACGTCGAGGCCCACGTTGGAAAGCACGCACGAAAACGCCGCGAACACAAAGGCGAGAACAGCAAAGGGACGACGCATGGCCTCCTCGGAAGCCTCCGCTCCCCCTTTGACCACATACGTCTCGCAGAAATAGCGCGAACAGCAGCTGATAAGGCCGATGCACACGTTCATGCAGGCGAGGAAGAAGATCGCAAAGACCACGACCGTGCCGGCGAGGCCAAAGTGCATAGAGGCGGAACGGGCGAGGATGGCGGCACCGTTGGTGGCATCGGGCATCACGGTGCTGAGCTGCGCGCCGGCAAGGCCCAAGCCGCAGTAGATGATGGCCATGAGCACACCGGCGATCACGCCGGAGCGCGAAATCTCGAAGGCAACGCGCTTGTCATCGGTAACACCCAGCTCGTGGATGGTCTCGGCGATGATGATGCCAAAGGCGAGCGACGCGAGCAGGTCCATGGTCTGATAGCCGGTCAAAAAGCCCTGTACGGCAGCGCCAGCATTATAGGGAGCCTGCGGCGCGGCAGCGGAGCCCAGCGGCGAGACCACAGCGGCACCCACGACCAATACGATAAGGGCAATGAGCGCGGGGCCCGTAATGCGGCCGAGCACGCGCGTGATGACGCCGGGGCGCAGCGTGAGCGCAAACGCGATGATAAAGAATCCAACGGCAAACACCAGGCGTGCCGTGCTGAGCGAGACGCCCTCGGGCAGCAGCGGCACCAGCATCTCGAAGGCCGTGGAGCTCGTGCGCGGAATGGCCAGGCACGGGCCAATGGCCAGATACACCGCCGCAACAAAGAACTCGCCAAACTTGGGGTGCACGCGGCCGGCAAGCTCGCGCGCCGTTCCGGCAAGCGCAACGGCGATAAAGCCCATGACGGGCAGGCCGATGGCGGCAATGAGAAAGCCAAGCATGGCAACCGGCGTGGCAGAGCCTGCCTGCAGCGCCAGCAGCGGCGGGATAATAAGGTTGCCGGCGCCAAAGAGCATCGAGAACAGGGCGATGCCGACGGTGAGGACATGGTCGGAGCGCAGACCGCGCGGGGCGGATGAAGCCATGGGACCACCTTTCGAGTCAAAACAAAAACGGGACGGGCAAAAGACCCGTCCCGCAAGTATATACGCTTTAGCAGGCTAAATCGCGCACAGCTTCAATCTAGCCACCCCTTTTGAGCCGTTACGCGTCCGAGCGACGACGACGCAGCAGCTCGAGCGCTATTGCGATAAGCGCAACGGCGCCCGCAGCCACGGCGACGGCCAATGGCGCGTGATCGCCCGTATCGGCGAGCTGCTGAGCGCTCGACTTGGAAGATTCCTTCTTGCCGGAGTTTTCCGCGCCCGATGCCTTTGCCTTATCAGCTGCGGAGTCATCCGAACTACCGGGTTTTGTCGGATCCTTTGAATCCGGCTGGTCCGAATCGGGCGTTCCGGGCTTTTCCGGCTCCGGCTTACTCGGGTTGTCGGGCTCAGGCTTATCCGGGTTATCCGGGTCCGGCTTGTCCGGCTGATCAGGCTCCGGTTTGCCGGGCTCGGGCCTGCCCGGGTCAGGCTGGTCGGGCTCGGGCTTGTCCGGCTGGTCCGGGTCAGGCTGGTCCGGGTCCGGCTTGTCCGGATCGGGTCCATCGGGCTTGTCCGGATCGGGAACCACCGGGTCCGGGTCGACAGGCTCTTGCTTCTTCTTCACCGTCAGCGTACCGGGCTCAACCGTGACATCAAAGTTCGGGTCGGTGACCGTCGCCTCGATCTGGTACTCGCCCGCCGGAGAACTCTCATCGGCGACGCAGGAGTACTCGACCTTCACGCCCGAGGTATCGGCCGAGCTCTTTAGGCTCGAGGTAAAGGCGGGATTCATCTCTCCCTCGAAGCGTTCAACATCGTCGACTTTTACCTTAAGCTTCGTCGGCGCAATCCTGAACTTGCGCGAGGCGGCGCCGATATACCCGTTGCTTCGCAGCGTGGCAACGGCGCGATACGTGCCGGCATCGGTCGGGGCCTCACTCGACGAATAGTGCGTGCCGCCCGTCCCGTAATACCTGACCCTCAGGTCACCTTCGCAGGCCTTGGGAACCCCCGTGACCTCGGGCGCCTGGGCGTCACCGCTATAGACGAAGTTGCCGCTCTCAAATGCAAGCTTGACCCGCTTCGCCTGAACGACCAGAACAAAGTGCGCGGTCCCGGTCTCACCCCGAGCGTCCTTGCACGTGATGTCAAAGCTAGACACTCTGGCCTTGGACGGGGTGCCCGAGAGCGTCAGGCCGCCCGCTGTGCGGGTGAGCTTAAACCCGTCGGGGAGCTTAGCGTCGTCCCATGTGTACTCATATGGAGCTTCGCCACCCGCGGCACCCGCAATCGTCGCTCGATACGTGCTATGCGCACGTGCGACCGGCAGCAGACCGCCGTTGAACACGAGGGCATCCCGGAGCACAACGGAAACGACGGCACGATCGCTTTCCACCTGCGCCTCGGTACCAAGGTAGCGCTGAGTGACGCGGCAGAAATACTCGCCGGCGCAATCCTCATCAAGGCCCTCGATGAGGAGCGTCTCCCCCGTCTCGCCCTCGAGCGCCACGGTCTCGCCGCCCACCATGTGGAACCACTGATAGGAAAGTTCGACATCGGCGGCGGAACCCGTGGACGAGGACGTGTGGTCGAGGACGCCCTTGCCCGCCTCGGCAGCAACCGAGAGCACAACAGCATCGCCCTCGTGGGCACTCGCGTCCTGTGGCTGCGCAATCACCTTCGGAGCGTCCGCTTTCGCGAACTCGAACGTAATCTCGTGCGACGCGGTGACGCCACTCAGCGTGACCTCGTACGCTCCGCCCTCATAGCCGGAAATATCGAGATCGATGGCCTTGTCCGGGCCGGCTTCCGTGACCGTCACCCGCTCGAGGTAGCAGCCCTCGTCGGGCGTCGCCGAGAGCGTCACGTCGCCGCCCGCATCAACGGTGACGGAAGCGTTGTCGACCGAACCGTTGACCGCCTTTGCCGTCACCTCAAAGCGCTCGGGCTTGTCCGGGTTATCGGGCTCGGGGTTATCAGGGTCGGGATTATCGGGATCAGGCTTGGGATCTGGATCAGGCTTGGGATCTGGATCAGGCTTGGGATCCGGATTAGGATTATCGGGCTCCGGATTATCCGGGCCGGGGTTAGGACCAGGATCAGGCTGATCAGGATCCGGGTTGTCCGGGTCGGGGTTATCCGGATTGTCCGGGTCCGGAACCACCGGGTCGGGACCGACGGGCTCCTGCTTCTTTTTCACCGTCAGCGTTCCGGGCACGACCTCGACATCGAAATTCGGATCGGTGACCGTCGCGCCGATCTGGTACTTGCCAGCAGGAGAGCTCTCATCGGCATCGCAGGAGTACTCGACCTTCACACCCGAAGTATCAACCGCACTCTCCAGGCTCGAGGTAAACGCCGGGTCCGCCTCTCCCTCGAAGCGCTCGGCGTCGTCAACCTTCACCTTGAGCTTTGCCGGAGCGATCTCGAACTGGCAGGCAGCGGCACCGATGTAGCCGTGGCTGCGCAGCGTGGCGACAGCGCGGTATGTGCCGGCATCGGTCGGGGCATCCGTCGAGAAATATTGCGTACTTCCGCATCCGTAGTACCAGACCTTCAGGTCACCCTTGCAGACCTTGGGAGCACCGGAAACTTCGGGGGCCTGCGACGCGCCATTAAAGGTAAAGTCGCCATCCGTAAACGTAAGCTTTACGCGCTTTGCCTGGACAGCGAGCGCAAAGCGGGCGGTCATGGCCTCGCCACGGGCATCCGTGCACGTAATATCGAAGGCGAAAACGCCCGTCTTGGACGGAACACCAGAGAGCGTCAGACCGCCCGAAGTACGGGAGAGCTTGAGCCCGTCGGGGAGCTTCGTCTTATCCCATGCGTACTCGTACGGAGCCTTGCCGCCCGCGGCCCCGGCAATCGTGGCGATGTACGTGCCGTGCGCACTCGCTGCCGGCAGCAGGCCACCGTTAAACACAAGGGTGTCCCAGGCAACGACGGAGACGGAGACGCAATCACTGTCCGTCTGCTTCTCAGTACCAAGGTAGCGCTGAGTGATGCGGCAGAAATACTCGCCGGCCAGCTCGTCGTCGAGGTCCGCGAGCGAGAGCGTCTCCCCCGTCTCGCCCTCGAGCGCCACGGCCTTGCCATTCACCATGCGGAACCACTGGTAGGAGAGCTCAACCTCGGCAGCGCAACCCGTGGACGAGGCCGCGTGGTCGGCGACGTTCTTGCCCGCCTCGGCCGCGACCGAGAGCACAGCCGAATCGCCCTCATGGACGCTCACGTCCTGCGGCTGCGCGACCACACGCGGAGCGTCCGCCTTCGCAAACTCGAACGCGACCTCCCGCGATGTGGTGACATCGCTCAGCGTGACCTTGTACGCCCCGCCCTTGTAATCAGAAATGTCGAGGTCAACGGTCGCATCTGAGCCGGCCTGCGCGACCGTCACGCGCTCGAGGTAGCAGCCCTCGTCGGGCGTCGCCGAGACGGTCGCATCCCCGCCCTCAACGACCGAAACCAAGTCGTTGTCGACCGAACCGTTGACTGCCTTCGCCGTCACCTTGTAATGTTCGGGCTTCTTCTTGACCGTCAGCGTACCGGGGTCGACCGCGACATCAAAGTTCGGATCGGCAACCGCCGCGTCGATCTGGTACTCACCCGCCGGCGATTTCTTATTCGCCGAGCAGAAGTACGTAACTTTAACGTCCGAGGTGTCGCAACGGCTCACCAAGCTGGAGGTAAACTCGGGATTTTCCTGGCCCTCAAAGCGCTCGGCATCGTCGACCTTCACCAGCAACTGGGCAGGTGCAACGGAAACCGTCAACTCGACGTCCTCGGCGGCAAGATAGTTTCGAGACGCCTTGGCATGGGCGACAACACGTGCCGTACCGGCAGCCTTCACCGTCGCGCAGCGTCCCTTAATCGAAACCGGGCCCCTATCGTCATCGGAATCGACCAGCTCAAAAGTCACGGGAGTCTGGGCAACGTTGTTAAACACAATGGGGTCTCCACCATACACGCCCGAATAGCTTGTCGTTCCCGTAATGACCTGGCTCGCCTTTGTAATCGAGAACTCGGCGGACTCTTTACCCTGATAGTTGGAGTCAGTCACCTTAACCGTGACGCGGTAGTTACCGCTGTCGCACGGCTCCAGCGCCGTCGGACCATAGGACGTTCCATCTATACCGCAATAGGCAACGGAATAGCCAGACGCATCAAGGCCGGCAACCGCAACCGCCGCACCGTGTCGTGCGCCATCGTATGTCACATCAGACGTCTCGATCGAAATATCGACCGGGGCCTTCTCGATCGTGAAGTCACAGGAGGCATTACCGACATATCCCTTGGCGTCGAGCGTCACCACCGCACGATACGTGCCGGCATCCACCGGCGCCTGATCCGACGAGTAATGTGTGTCGCCCGTGCCAACATAGGTCAGTTTGACATCGTCCTCGCAACCCTCGGGCACGCCCGAAAGCTCCGGGGCCTGCGCCGTCGCGTTGTAGGTAAAGGTCTGGCCCTCAAATGTAAGCGGGGCTTCCTTCGCCTTCACGAGCAGCGCGAAGTGCGCATCGCACTTGTTGCCCAGGTCATCAGTGCACCCAATCTTGAAGCTATGCACACCCGTAGCCGCAGGCACGCCCGAGAGTACCAAGGCGCCCGATCCGTCATCTGCCAGCGTCAGCTGCATGCCCTCAGGAACCTCAACATCATCCAAGTTGTACGCATACGGTGCCTTGCCGCCCGTAGCGCCCGCAATCACGACGCGGTACTCATCGTGAGCGGTCGCCACCGGCAGCACGCGCCCGTTAAACACAAGTGCTTCTCGCGGCACGATGGATACCTTCGCATGTTCGGTATCCGTCTTTGTCACCGTGCCCAGGTAGTTCTGCGTAATGCGACAGAAATACTCACCTTCGCCGTCGCTGTCGAGCTGGGTGATCGAAAGCGTCTCCCCCGTCTCGCCCTTCAGCGCCACCGCCTTGCCGCCATCGTCAGACACGCGATACCACTGGTAGCTCAGCTTGACGTCTGCAGCGGATCCAGAAGACACGGCCGCATGGACGCGAACGTTGCGCCCCGCCTCCGCGGCAACCGAAAGTTCAACCGGATCGCCCTCATAAGCACTTGCATCCTGCGGCTGAGCGAGCACCTCCGGAGCCGCAGCCTTTGCGAATTCAAACGTGACCTGCTGCGGAGCACTCACGCCACTCAGCGTGACCTCATACGCCCCACCCTTATAGTCAGAAATATCAAGGTCATAGGCATTGCCGGCCGAACCATCCTCGCCAGCCTCTTCGGCAACGGTCACGCGCGTCAGGTAGCAGCCCTCATCGGGCGCCGCCGAAAGCGTCACCTTGCCATCCGTGGCGACCAAAGCAGACTCCGGATCAACCGATCCGTTGACCGCTCGGGCCGTCACCTTGTACTTAGGCGCCTCCGCAAAGCGCGCCTCGACAGTCATGTTATCCTCGGGGACAAACGTCCAGGTAGCATCCGTGCTCAGCGGCTCATCGCCCAGCGACCCGTCGTCGTTGCGTGCATACCACCCATCGAACACATAGCCCGCATCGGGAACGGCAGTCAGGGTCGTGGACTCACCGTTCTCGACTTCGTTGGTCACGGCATAGCCCAGAGATTCGTCCTCGGAGGAACCCTCGACGTGTCCGCCCTGACGCGAATCCACCGCCGTAACCGTCATCGACGCCCGCTCATAAACGGCCGTAAAAGTACGGTTGCCAAACACAACGCGGTTGATCACTGGCGTGGCACCCACAGGCATGCCGTTCTCGTCGACCCAGTATTTAAACTTCCAACCCTTGTGCGGCACGGTAAACATAATCGCCGCGGAGTGGTAGGAGCCGCCGGTACCAAGCGCAACCATGCTAAAGCCCGCGTCCTTGGGATACGTAGCAACCTGAACATCACAGCCCGTCTCATAGAACACGGCCGTAAGCTGCCTATTCTCCTTTGCGGTACCGATATAGAACGCGCTGTAGCTCACCGTGACACCCGCATCGTCGACCCAATGCGAGAAGTGGTACTTCTTCCACGGGATCGCGATCGCCATAAACATGTCGCCCCTGTCGTATGACCTGCTGCCGGCAGGAATGCCGTCGACCAGAAGGGCCGTACCGCGGAAGATGGACGAGCCGGTGACGGTAATGGTCACCTGTCCATCGGATTCGAACTGCGCGTAGTACGTTATGTCTTGCGTGACGGTCACATCGAGAGTCGTCGCAGTCTCGACAATCGAGGTGCCCTCCTTATCGGTGCTCCAGCCCACAAAGCGATAGCCCATACCGGCAACAGCGGTCAGTTCCACCTGATCGCCCACGGCAAAGCTGCCGCTGCCCGTAGCACGGCAGCCCCTGTTCGATGCCTTGTCCTTCACCACGACCTCGCCCGTAACGGTCACCTCGTACGGATCGGCAAACACGGCCCGGAGCTCCAACGTATCGTCCTCGAGCCCCTCGACCATATCCTTGTCGAGCTTAACCCAACAATGGGCGTCGCAGCTCAGCAGCGACTTGTTGCCCTCGGCATCCAGGACATACCAGCCGACAAAACGTTTGGTTCCCATAGGCGTAGCGTTGAGTTCGACCGTATCACCGAATTGATAGGCACCCTCTCCGCTCAGGGTACCAACGCTATCGTCACTCGCGCTCAAAACGACCTGATAGGACTTAGGCGTAAAGGTCGCCGTATAGGTGGCGTCACCTGTGACCTTAACGGTATAGTCGGCGTTCTCGCTGACTGACTCGCCCTTGTCGTCCGTCCAACCCGCAAACGAATACCCGGTGTTGGCGATCGCACGAAGCGTTGCGCGGTCGCCGGCCTCATAGCCACCAAAACCGCTCACGGCTCCGCCCTCGGCAGGCGAAGCAACGGTATGCACGACATACGAACCCGACGCAAAGACGGCATAGAGCGACGTGTCCTCACGCACGGTAAATCGATATGTTTTCTTGGAGCTCACGCACGTGCCGTTCTGGAACCAGCCCACAAAAGCCGTATCCTCGGCGGCGATAGCGCGCACGGTTGCAACCTGTCCGGCGGCATACGCCCCCGCACCCTCGACCGTGCCCATGTTCTCTTCGCAGGAGACGTCCACCGTATATTGCTTTGCCGAGAACACGGCCTGGAGCGTCGTGTCGGACGTTGGCATCACGTGATAGGTGCTATCACGGCTTACCACGGCGCCCGAAGCATCGGCCCAATACTCAAACGCATAGTCCGAAAGCGCATGCGCGGTCAGCGTGGCGGCATGCCCCGCCTCAACGGTACCCGTGCCCTCGACCCAGCCGGCGACACTCGATTCGACCAGCGAGCCGGTGCCGGAATCGACTACCGTCGTGGCGTCGACTTCATAGCTTTTTGCCATAAAGCGAGCGATGTGCACATGGCTGCGCTCCTGGTGGCAGGTGAACTCCGCATCGGCAGACTCAAACGTGCCGTCTGCCGTATACCAACCAGTAAAGACATAACCGGGATTGGGCGTTGCCTTAAGGGCAACCTCCGCGCCGCGGTCCGCAAGAACACGGCTCGCCTTGACGGTGCCGCCCTCCGCAGGATCAGCGAGGGGCACGCAGACGGTATCGATAGGCACAAAGCCCGCGGTAATAACGCAGTGCCCGGTTTTACCGCGAGCCTTTGCAACCAACGAGGTCTCGTGCTTAAGGCTCTTCAGGCGGCCATTGACGTACCAACCCCAGAACAAAAAGCCAGGATGGGCCTTGGCCGTCAAATGAAGGGTTTCCCCTAATTTGAACGTATCGGTCGTAGGCTTCACCACGGTCCCATTGCACGTCACGGTACCGCCGAGCCATGAATCGGCGGTGACGATGACCTCGGGCTTTGAGTCGGTAAAAATCGCGGTATAGGTATCGCTCTTGGTGACCTTGACGACCAGCTCGGCGGTGTCGTACTCCTTACCGGAGTCATCCTTCCAATGGTCAAAACGATAGCCGTCGTTGGCCTTTGCCTTGAGCATCACCGTATCGCCGTAGCCACAGGTAACAGAAAATGCGCCCGGATGCCCCTCGATCTCAACGGCACCGCGCTCCACAAAGGTCTTTTTTGCCTTCGCCGTCACGGTATACGTGTTTTCCTCAAACACCGCACGCACCGTGCAATCCACGTCCTCGGGATAGAACTCAAGGTAGCTGGGGTCGGTGCCCAAAAGCAGGTCCGTCTTGGCGTCGTACCAGCCCTTAAAGGTAAATTGTTTGCTCGCCTCGGCCGTGAGCTCAATGCTCAGCGTGGCAGGCTCGCCCTTCATGCAGTAGCCCTCGCCGTGCACCAAATATTTGCCCGCCATGGCCGCGGCCGGCTCAACAACAACGTCCACCTTGCAGGCACGCGTAAACTTTGCCTGGATCACGCAGTCGGTAATGGGCTCAAAGGTATAGGAGCGCTCGCTCGAAACAAGCGTCGAGGTGGCATCCGAGCCGCCGTTGCTCAGATACCAACCGTCAAAGATATAGCCCTCGGATGGGGTGGCCTCCGCGGTCACGCGCTCACCCTCGGGGACCTCGAGAACCATGCCGGCAGTCTCGCCGCGCTTCAGCGTAACGGTGCCGCCCTCGAGCGGGTCAGCCTCGGCACGCACAGTATGCGCATCCCTGCCGTCCATTACAGCCTCAATTCGGGCATTCCCGTTAACGCGGTATTCGCAAACTTCCTGCTTGTTGGCAATCGTGATGCCCCGCGCATCGGTTTCGCGCCACTCTACAAACCGGTACGTTTTCTCTGGATTGTCGGGGCGCACCTTGGGCCGCATCGTAAACGTGAGAATGTCGCCATCCTTCGCGCGAACCTTGCCGTCCACGACCGGTACGCCATCGCACAGAACCTCGGCGCTGTCAAAGGGATCGGTATTCACCAGGATGGTCTTATCCGCCTTGCGGAAGCGCGCAACCAGATGGCGGTCGACCTCGGCCTTGAAGATATACGTGCGCTCGGGCGAAACCTCGATGCCGTCCTCAAACCATCCCACAAAGGCATAGTCAGGACCCTCACTCGCGGTGACCATAGCCTGATCGCCACGCGTAATGCTCTGCTTTACGGGGCTTGCGGTGCAGCCTGTCGAAAAATCGGCCTGAATGCCATCGGCTTCGGCAACCGCCGTAATCTCGACTTTTTTCTCGAAAACGGCCGTCATTTTTACGACCTCGGGCGTCAGGTCCGTGATCGTCATCGTCTTGAGAGGAGATGTCGAGACCTCGACGCCGTTCTCTTTCCAACATACGAAGCGATAGCCGGGATTTGCGACAGCCTCGAGCGTGGCGACCGTCCCCTCATAGTGGATACCGCCTCCGGTAACGACGCCGCCCACCTCGGGCTGCGCGGTGGCAATTATTTCGATCTTATGGTCGCCATGAGGCTTGGGCTTCTTGTGGTCGTCGATGATGTCCTTAATCTCCTTGAGCACCTTGGTGCCCACAGCGGCAACATCCTCGATGTTGTCGGCCATACCGATCTCAATCACTGCATCGGCCGCGATGGGGTCGACGATCTCGCCCAAGCCATACATGGTAGCGAGAACGGCCGCAGCCGTAATCGCGGCGATGAGCGCGGCCTTAAGCGCCGCGAGTGACTCGTCGGGGTCAGTCGCCTCGCGGAAATGCGCGGTGTACTGCACATCCCCCTCGAGCACAAACGTGTAGGACGGACCATCGTCCCCGGTAAAGACAACGTTGCCGAGAGCATCGGTCGCGTAGTCAAACACATAGCCAGGCATTGGCACCGCCACGACCGTTACGCGCGACCCGATACCGTACAGACCGGTAGAGAGGAACTGTCCGAGCGGCTGCCCGTTCTCATCGACCCCGTCCACACTCAGCACAACGTTCGCCTGCGGAGCGCAGTATCGCGGAGTGATCTCGATCCTAGCGTCAGTCTTGTCCTCGGACACAATCGCATCTGCCTTGTCCACCGTATAGGTAAAGTCGAGCTGATCGCTCACGGCATACGCATCATCGCCCTCGCCCAGATACCAGCCCAGGAAGAGAGCGTTATCCGTGGCGGCGGAAAGCTCAACCGTCTCGCCGGCATTGCGATAGCAGTTTTGCGCGGTAACGCTTAGGTGCGCAAAGTCCTGCGACGAGTCGGTCGCCTGCGCATCGTTGGCATGCACCGCATAGTCCTTGAGCTTAAAGCGAGCCTCCAGGGACAGGTCCTTATCTGGCGTAAACGTGCAAACCGCTTCCTTGGAGATGTACTTGCCGGACTCGGTGTCATACCAGCCCTTAAACGTGATGTTGTCATTGAGCATCCCCAAAGCACCGGCATCGAGCGTGACCTCGGCGCCCGCATCGATCGTCGTCGCGCCGGAAACATCGGGCAGCTCAACGCCGTCCATCAGTTTGTGTTCGCCTTTATCGATCGTTTGGGCATAGGAGATCTGGAACGACGTCGGCTCAGGCTTCTTAAGCTGTAGCGTGCCCTTGGTCTGGGTTTCAAAATGTGAATAGCCGTCGTCATACACGAGCTTTACGGGTTGTCCGTCCATCGACTCGTCGAAGACGTCGCCGTCGCAGGGGGTGGCCGTAAGGTACTCACCCAGTTCTTCCTTTATGAGCGCCTCGTAGTCCCAAATCGATACCGAATGCGGGTAATCGAGCTCGACGCTCATGCCCTCGAGCGAAATGGTGTCCCCCGGCTCATAGGTCATGTTGTTGGGGTCGCATGAGATCTCAACGTTCTCGAGCACCTTGCCCACCGGGACGGGCAGGCAGCCGTTGCACCTCTCCCAAACAGCCTTGGGCTCTCCCTTGCTGTACTTTGGAATCATCTTTGCGGGGACCATGACGGTCATGTTGTATTTGGGGAACGTGTCGGTGTTAATGAGCACCGCATGGTTGCATCCAAAGAACACGGTCTCGAGATTGGTACTGCCAAACGCCTTTTCCGGCAACTCCTCGATCTTGGAGTTATATGGCAGCGTCAGCCCGCCGCTCAAGTCGGTGCCGTAGAAGCAGGTGCGGCCAAGCGTTTCGACCGTTGTGTTGCTCTCGAGCCCTGTGGTAGCAAGGTTCGAGCAGAACCTGAACGCGCAAACGCCAATCGATGTAATGGAGGCATTCTTGTCCAGGCCGGTATCGGTCAGAGCCTTGCAGCCTTCGTAGGCTCTGTCGGGAATCGATGTGAGGCCGACAACCTTGTCGAGCCCCGTGGACACCAGCCCACTGCCGGCAAACGCGGCATAGCCCATCGAGCCAATGGTAGTAGTCTCGCTGATGTTCAGGCTCGCAAGCGACTTGCAGCCATAGAATGCCTCTTTCCCGATGGTGCCGATGGTCATACCGGAAAGGCTGATATCGGTGAGATTCGGGCAGTTATAGAAGGCGTGCAATCCGATTTGGGAAATGGAAGTGTTCTCAAAGCGCACTGAACGCAGATTGGTAGAGTCGGCACAGAGCTGTGCGTCGACTTCATCCACCCCGTAATCGACAATCAAATTCGTTACCATTCGACCGTCGACGGAGTTCTCGCGCGGGCTGTTCTCATCGATTTCTACTGTAAGATTTCCGTTTGCGTCGCACGGATACAGATAGTAGTTGGGCATGAGCTTGGCATACTCGTAGGCCGCCTGCTGCAGGTTGCCCTTGCTGTACGCGACAAGGCGCGTGTAGCCATCGTCGTACACGAGCTGTATAGGTTCTCCGTCCATCGACTCGTCGAAGACATCACCATCGCAGGGGGTCGCCGTAAGGTATTCGCCGAGTTCGTCCTTTATGAGCGCTTCGTAGTCGCTATCCATCGTCGAATGAGGATATTGAAACGTGACGCTCATGCCCTCGAGCGAAATGGTGTCACCCTGCCGATAGGCCATCTTGTCGGGATCACGCGAGACCTTAATCTTTTGAAGCATCTTGCCCACGGGGACGGGCAGGCTGCCATTGCAACTCTCCCAAACCTCTTTGGGGCGACCGCTTGCGTATTGCGAAACCATCTTGGCAGGGACCATGACAGTCATGTTTTGCTTGGGGAACGTGGTGGAATAAATGAGCACCACATGGTCGCATCCAAAGTACACAGTTTCAAGCTTAGAGCCATAGAACGCACGACCCGGCAGTTCCTCGATCTTGGAATAAAGGGGCAGCGTCAGCCCGCCGCTCATATTGGTCCCGGAGAAACAACCTTCGCGGAGCGTCTTGATCGTCGTATTGTTCTCGAGTCCCGTCGTCGCAAGGCGAGAGCAGTTTTTGAACGCATTAACGCCGATTGATGTGATAGATGTGTTCCCTCCCAGACCGGTATCGGTCAGAGCGCTGCAGCCATTATAAGCGTTCTCAGGAATCGAACTGAGACCAACGACCTTGTCGAGACCCGTAGATCGCAGCCCGCTCCAGGCAAACGCGGCATCGCCCATAGAGCCGATGGTAGCAACGTCATTAATGTTCAGGCTCGTAAGCGATCCGCACCCAGAAAACGCCTCTGTTCCGATGCCCCCAATGGTCATGCCGGAAAAACTGATATCGGCGAGATTCGAGCAACCAGAAAAGGCGTGTAGTCCAATTGAAGAAATAGAGCTGTTCTCAAAACGTACCGAGCGCAGACTGGAGGAGTACTCACAAATATATCCGGGGACCCCATCCACTCCGTAATCAACGATCAGGTTGGTCACCAATTTACCATCGACAGAGTTCTCATACGGGTCGTTTCCATCGATCTCTACCGTAACGTTTCCGCTTGCATCACACGGATACACATAGCCGTTCGGCATAAGCTTGGCATACTCATAGACCGTTGGGTCCTCATACACGAGGGAATCGACTTCGCTGTCATCGGACGAGGGTTCCGCCGTAGCAGCCAAGCTCTTTGCAGCATCGGAGTTGGTCGCGGAGCTCGAAAGGTCTTGGGCCAAGCTCGACGTGGAAGTGCTGGTATCCGAGCTGGACGATTCGTCCTGAGCGTTATTCGTTTGGTCGGAAGTTGTGGATGAGCTGCCCTCGCTCGAAGACGACGCGTTATCGACCGCATCGACATCAGCGTCAGAGCCCGAGTCGGTCTCTTGGGCCTCGCTCTCAACGGCAAGCGCCCCGGCGTCATCGGCATAAGCCGTGCTGGGCGCAAGGGGTATCGAGGTCACGACCATCGCGACCGAAAGATAGACAACCAAAAACCTATAGAGGGCAGCAGTGATCCTGTTCATAGGAACCTTCCCGCAATTCGCAAAGATACAGAGTCCCAGAGTGGGCCATCATTTCACATTACCCTGTATAAGCGACAATGCGGGAAGGTAGCGCAAACGGTTTATCTAAGGGCGCAAAAGGTTGGTCTAATCGCAGCTCAAATCGCGCAGAGCCTCAATCGCCATGTCGACTTCCTCGGCCGTATTGAAGTAACCAAACGAGAACCGAACCACGCCCTGGCGCTCGGTTCCCAGCGCACGGTGCATGAGCGGAGCGCAATGGGCACCGGGGCGCGTCGCAATCCCCCACCCTTGCATGAGCGCGTCCGAGATCTCGGCCGAGTCGATATCACCCACGTTGAGTGAGACGATCGCCGAGCGCACGGGCTGGTCAAACGCACCGTAGAGCGCAATGCCGGGGATTTCGCGAGCACCGGCGAGGAAGCGCTCTGCAAGCGAGCGCTCATGCGCCGTAATCGCCTCGACCCCGCCTTGCGCCTCGATAAAGTCGAGACCGGCAGAAAGTCCCGCGATGCCGTGGCCGTTGAGCGTGCCCGCCTCAAGACGCGTGGGCCACTCAAGTGGCTGCAGTGGGTCAAAGCTGTGCACGCCCGTGCCGCCCATGGCCCACGGAGACACGTCAATGCCCTCCGCCACGGCCAGGCCGCCGGTGCCTTGGGGTCCCATGAGCCCCTTGTGGCCGGTAAAGCACACAATGTCGAGCCCCATGGCATGCATATCGATACGCGCCGTGCCGGCAGACTGAGAGGCATCGACGATCACCAGCGCACCGGCCGCATGGGCCATGGCCGCCACGCGCGCAATGTCGACCGCGTTGCCGGTCACATTTGAGGCGTGCGTCACCACCACGGCACGCGTACCGGGCGTGACTAGCCGCTCGAGCTCGTCGTAGTCGAGCGCGCCGTTCGCGTCGCAACCCGCATGCTCAACCGTCACACCCTGCTCTGCCGCCAAGCGATTGAGCGGACGTAGCACGGAGTTGTGCTCGAGCACCGTCGTGACCACGCGGTCGCCGGGGCGCACCACGCCACAGATGGCGGTGTTGAGCGCCGCCGTAGAGTTGGGCGTAAAGCACACATGGTCCGCCCTCGGGCAACCTAAAAGGCGCGCGAGCTTGGCACGGCAACCGTGAATCGTACGAGCGGCATCGAGGGCACCCGACGTGGCGCCGCGCCCGGCATTGCCGAGCGAGCACATCGCCTGCGTCACGGCATCGATGACCGTCTGCGGCTTGTGCATGGTCGTCGCCGCGTTATCCAGGTAGATCATCGCACGACCTCCCACATATCAATCACGGTATAGCCCTCGGTGGGAACGCCCGCCGCGGCGAGTTCGCCGCGCAGCAGCTCCTCATCGGCAGGCAACGCTTTCCACGCCAGACCACAGCCGGCAGCGACCTCCCCGGGCACGGGAATCGTTCGCCCGGGAAGGCCGCGCTCGATGCACAGGGACTCGCAGCCCATGGCGGCCGCCGTGGTGGGAAACGTGATGACAAGCGCCGGGCGCTTCTCCCTCATGGCAACTCCAACCAATACGCTACGGGCGCACGACGCGCACGGCCTGCTCCATCTTCTCCACGATCACGTACATGTTGGTGACCTCGCCCACCGCAAGCTGGTCTTTAATGCCATAGTGGTCGAGGCAGGTACCACAGGTGAGAATCTCGACGCCCTGCTCGGCCAGGCCCTTCAGGTCGTCGAGCACCGGCGAGCCCTCAACGGTGAGCTTGGCGCCGCCGTTGTAGAACAGCATGGTCGCGGGCAGCTCCTCCTGCTGCGTCACGGCAAAGATAAACGCCTTCATGAGCTTGTGGCCCAGCTCGTCGTCGCCACGGCCCATGCAGTCGGTGTAGACGGAAATGACGAGCCTGCCCTTGCCGGCGCTGGCATCACAGAAGGCAGCGCCATCCTGCTCGGGATCGGCCATGGCAACGGCGCCAGAGGTCGCCACGGTCACGTGCCACTCGGCGTCAGAAACCTTCTCGACCGAGGCCGTGCAGCCTTTCTCCTGCGCCATCTTGGAGATGTTCTTGACGGCGGTCTCGTTGTCGACCGAGGTCACGACGGCGCCCTCGCCATCGAGCTGCTTCAGAGCTTTGAGCGTCTTGACGACGGGCAGCGGGCAGGCATCGCCCATGGCATTGACTTCAATCTTGGTAGACATAGCTTTTTTCCTTTCGAATAAATCGTTCTAGAACGGTGCATAGTTCGATAAACGTGTCGTTAACGGGCAACGCGGACGGCAGGGCCGCCTGGCACCGGCTCGCACACGCGACCGACGACGGCGGCGATACGTCCTTCGGCATGCAGACGACGCGAAAGCTCATCCACATCGGCAGCAGGCGCCGCGATGAGCAGGCCGCCCGAGGTCTGCGGATCGTACAGCGCATCCAACATGCCCGGTTCCAGGTCATCGTCGGCCGCCACGCGGGGGCCAAAGAAGTCCTGGTTGCGGTAGGCGCCGGCTGGGATAATGCCAAGACGCGCCATGTCGAGCACCTGGTCAAAGAGCGGTACGGCCCCTGACGCAAGCTCAATCTGCACGCCCGAGCCCTCGGCAATCTCGCACGCATGCCCGATCAGGCCAAAGCCCGTGACGTCGGTACAGCCGTGAAGCTCGAGTCCCTCGGCCAGACGAATCGGCGCCTCGTTGAGGGTGCGCATCGAGTCAAACATGGCTGCGGCCTCGTCCTGCTCGATGAGCTCGCCCTTAATGGCCGTGGTGATAATGCCCGAGCCGATCGCCTTGGTCAGCAGTAGGACATCGCCCACGCGCGCACCGCTGTTGGCGAGCATGCGGTCGAGTGGCACAAAACCGCTCACGGACAGGCCGTACTTGGGCTCGTCGTCGTTGATGGTGTGGCCGCCCGCGATGGTGCAGCCAGCCTCGACGCACTTGTCGGCGCCACCCGCCAAAATCTGGCCGGCAACCTCGACGCCCAGGCAGTTAGGTATGCACAGCAGGTTCATGGCATGGCTCGGCCGCCCGCCCATGGCGTAGATGTCCGAAAGCGAGTTGGCCGCGGCGATCTGACCAAACAGAAACGGGTCATCGACCATCGGCGGGAAGAAGTCGATGGACTGCACGAGGCCCAAGTTGTCGCCAACGCGAAAGACGCTCGCATCGTCGGAGGTATCGAACCCCACGAGCAGGTTGTCGTTATGCACATTGGGTAAGTCGCCCAGGACCTGGGCGAGGGCTCCAGGAGCCAACTTAGCGGCTCAACCGCTCGCGGCAGTCATAGACGTGAGCTTAATCTGATCGTCAGCCATCGATACCTCCTCTCATCGGTCAATCATTTTCTCCCAGTATACGCATGAATGCGAGCCTGGGGCGGATGCATTAATTGAGCGCCTGCGCGCGAATCGCCGCGCCGATGGCACCGGCAAAGCGAGCCTGGGGCGAGGTGGTCACCGGCGACCCCAGTAGCTCGCCCAACCGCTCCACCACGAAGGCGTTCTCGCACAGGCCACCGGTCAGGTAGTACGGGGCGCCTGCGGCCTGCCCGGCCATGGTCGCCACGCGCGAGACCACGCTGTCGATCACGCCACGTGCGATGTTCTCGCGCGGCTCACCGCGACCGATCAGGCTGATAACCTCGCTTTCGGCAAACACCGTGCACATGCTGCTGATCTTGGTAGGCTCGCCGGAACGCGCCAGGTCGGCCATCTGCTGCTGGGAAATGCCTAGGCGGTCGGCCATGATCTCCAAAAAGCGCCCCGTGCCGGCGGCGCACTTGTCGTTCATGGCAAACTTGGCCACGCGGCCACTTTCAAGCTGAATGACCTTGGTGTCCTGGCCGCCCACGTCGATCACCGTGCCGTGATCGCCAAACAGGCGCACGGCACCGGTGCCGTGGCAGGTGATCTCGGTCACGACCTTGTGCGCATAGGGCACCGCGATGCGACCGTAGCCAGTCGCGATCACGCGCACGTCGTCGGCTGTCACGTCATAGCCGGCCGCTGCCAGTGCCTCGCGCAGCCGCTCGGAAGCATCGACCGAGGAGAACCCGGTTGGCTGCACGCACGTCCACGCCACCGAACCCTCCCCATCGACCACAGCAGCCTTAGCCGCCGTAGACCCGATATCGATCCCGATCCCTATCATGGCTCTCTCCTAATCAGCAAGAAAATCAAACGATCAGACACTGCTGCAACAACGGCCCTCTGGCGTCTGAGGTGCCCGAGATTCCGAGCGACAAGCCCGACGAAGCGTACTCAAGGTACGCGAGGAGGGTTGGAGCCGGAAGGTCGGGTGCCTCAGACGTCAGAGGGTTTCGATAAAGGCGGCGATGCGCGTCTCAATCTGGCCCATGTCGCCGTTGCTGTAGTCGGTCTCGATCTTCATATACGGAATACCCGCACCCTCGACAGCCTCCTGCATGCGCGCACTCTCCACGTTAAAGGTGTGGCACGCCTGCAGCACGCTCTCCACTACGCCATCGACATGATACTTCTCGCACATGGCCAGCGTGTTTTCCATACGACCGTCGTTGGGCGTCATGACCGAGCAGTTGATGTCAAGGTAGCGGTCGGCGATGGCGCGCAGGATATCGGGCGCGTCCGGGTCGACCATCATGGCAGCCGTGCGCTCGCCCGAGCAATCGTCCATGCACACGACCACGCCGCCGTTGGACTCGATGGTGCGACCGATCTTGTTAATCACGCCGCCCACAGGGCAGCCGGTGATCAGGATGCGCTTGGCATCCGCCGCAACCGGGCGCTCGCCCGCGTCGTAGGCCTCGCGCAGCTTGGCGACCTTTTGCTCCAGCTGCTCCGTATAGGCCTCAATATCAAAGCTGAACGTACCGGCAAACATCGTGCTCATCAGGTCGACGCCGCTCATGGCCGCCGGCTGGTTAGCCTGCAACGCAAACATCTCGAGCTGGGCCGCACGCAAGCGGTTGCGACGACGGACGGCGGCGCGCAGGTCGTCGTCGGTAATCGTGATGCCGTAGAAGTTCTCGAGCTCCTCCTTGAGCAGGCGGCACTCCTCGTACCAGCCCTCACGCTCATAAGCGCGATCGCGGCCCTGCGGAAGATGCAGAATGTGCGTGCGCTTGAGCTCGTTGAGCAGCTCGTACATCTTCTTCTTGCCGTCGCAGGTGGTCTCGCCGATGATCATGTCGCTAAAGTACGTAAACGGGCACTTTTGCGAGTAGGCAAAGCCGTACGTCGATTTGATGAGCGGACACAGATTTGCCGGCAGCACCTTCTCGGCCTCGGGAATCACCTCATCGGACGTACCGCACAAGGCCACACTTGCAGCGCCCGCGGCATCGATAATCTCGAGCGGCGTGTAGCTGCACAGAAAACCGATCAGGCGATTACCGGCCTGCTTGTAATCCTTGACGCGAATAAACGCCGCCTTGCGCTGCTCGTTGAACTCCTCAAACGTGCTGGGCAACGGCTGCTCAATATTTTCCGACATATAACTCCTAAACCTTTTAACCAACCAAGGAAGCGGCTTTCCCAGGTGCCCGAGGTTGCCGTGAAAGAGGCCCGCCGCGTACTTTCGCACGCAAGCGACGGTTTGAACGGCAAGATCGGGTGCCTGGAAAAGCCGCCGGGACGGATAGCCCTAAATGGTTTCCAAGAAGGCCTCGATCCTGGTTTGCAGTTGGCCTGCATCCTCACCGGCGTAGTCGGTCGTGATGTGCATAAACGGAATGCCTGCCTCCTCGGCAGCCTTCTCCACGGCAAACGACTCCATCTCGTAGAGCGTGCAGAACTGCAGAGCCACGTCGACAATGCCGTCGGCATGCAGGTCCTTGGCCATCTGGACAATGTCCTTCATACGCTGGTCGTTGGGCGTAAAGACGGCGCAGTTGATCTTAAAGTAGCGCTCGGCGATAGCATCGAGCATCTCGTCAACCGTCTCACCGGACTCATCGACCAGGTCCTTGTAATAGCGCGAACCCGTGCAGGACTCCTCGCCCACCACAACGCCGCCGGCCTTCTCGATGAGGTTGAACAGCTTCCAGTTGGGCACAGCCATGGGCGTACCGGTGTACAGGATGCGCTTGGTCCCCTTGGGCGCCACGCCCTCGCCGGCCTCGACACGTTGCTCGCACTCAGCCGCCATATCGTTGATGGCTCCGGTCAGACGCGGCGTGTCGTCCATAAAGGCGGCCTGAACGGTCAGCAGGCTGTCGAGACCGCTGATGGGCGCTGGGTCGGCAGCGCGCGTGGCAGCGAGGCGCTGCAGGGCGCGGCGCTTCTCATTGACGGCGTGGATGGCGGCCTTCAGACGCTCGGGCGTAATCTTGACGCCACACTCTTCCTCGATCTTGGCGGCGAGCTTCTTGACCTCGGCCTTCCAGGTCACGAGCGTCGACTCGTCGTGCACGTTGGGAATATCCATGACGTACATGTTCTTTTGCATGGCAAAGAACTCGTAGGCTTTCTTCTTGCCATCGCAGGTGTTCTCGCCCACCACCAGGTCACTCGACTCGATGTAGGGGCAGACCTCGCCCAGCTTAAAGCCGGCAAAGCTCTTGATAAGCGGACAGGTGTTGCGCGGCAGGTGCTCCTCGACCTTGTCCGTTGCCCAATCGGCGCCCGAGCACAGGCCAACGGGAATGCCGTCACAGGCAAGCACGATCTCCTCGGGCACGTACACGCAGAACGAACCGACGATCTTGGTGGCCTCGCCGGCCTCCTTCTTGTCGAGCATCTCCTTAATACGGCCGCTGTAGATGTTGCTGGCCACAAAGTCCAGGTAGGACGTGGACTTGGGGCGATTGTTCTGCGTCAAGAACATATCGCCGTACATCTGGCCCACGGCGCCCAGCAGCATGTCGTGGTCGGCAAGATTCATGCCGAGGCTCTCCCACATCGGATGGAAATCAAATTCTTCAGCCATGACGGTTCCCCTCTCGAACCAAATATGAATAGCTACGGTATTGCTGCACGGTGGGTGGCGAAAACCCAGCCGCGCCTAAACCCGGAATTTTGGGGAACCTGCCTTGCGTTCGGTTATTTAGCTGTGTGTCGTCTCTCCCGGAGCCGTGAACATACCTGCTCATATGCGACTCCGAGCCATATACAGGGCGCGCGCGGCAACGCGGCGAATGTATGTCGTCTGCGGCATGTGCGCACCCTCCTTTACAAGTTGAGGTCAACTATATCAACGGTCATCTACCATGCGAACACCGTTGACATTCGTACGACAGCGTCGTGTTCCGTCATTCAATAAATTATTATCTTGATTGATAAGAGTTTGTCATCCCTCATTCGGTGAACGGCAAAAACAAAGCCGCCGAGGCTTATATCCCCCGACGGCATTACCCGGCGCTATCGACAAACCAAATGAATCCTGCTCGCATCAAAATGCATGCGCAAGGTCTCCCCCGCCTGTGGCAACTCCTCTACAGGTACGCCCACCTTGTTGACCTTCCACTGCAGGCGAGTCGACGCATCGGTACGTGGCACATCCAACAGCACCAAGCGCTCAAAACGCGAATCGCTCACACGGGCCACGTGCAAATCGTAGCTGTTGCGGCCCCGTTCGGCACGGTTGTCAACATGGAAGTAACTTGCACGAATCCCCAGGTACGCCACATCATCGGGGACCTCGCGGCCCACATTAAAGGTCATGCCCCAATCGAGGGCCTCAACTTCTTCGTAGCCGATCTTGCGCGCACGGCTCGTGTTCTTGCAGCCCGTCAGGCGCAGCGCCGCCAGTGTCTGCGGGCGGCGAACTACGTCCTCGACAGAACCAATCTCCTCAATGTGCCCGCTATGCATCACGCAGATGCGTTGGCACAGGCGGCACGCTTCGTCGATGTCGTGGCTCACGTAGAGCACGGTGCGGTTGCACACGTCGAACAGGTCGAGCATGTTCTGCTCGAGCGCGCTCTTAAGGTAAGCATCGAGCGCGCTCATGGGCTCGTCGAACATAAAGATGCCCGGGTGCGCCGCCACCATGCGCGCGAGCGCCACGCGCTGCTGCTGGCCGCCCGAGAGGCGCGCGGGATAGCGATCGGCAAAATCGGCCAGACCGAAAATGCTCAGATAGCGCTCGGCGAGCGTTTTGCGCGCGGCGGCGTCACCCGCGTCCTTTACACCGGCGCATACGTTATCGGCCACCGTCATGTTGGGAAACAGCTGATAGTTTTGGAACAGCAGGGCACACTTGCGCTCCTGGGGCGACAGGTTGATACCCGCCGCCGAGTCAAAGAAGGTCACGCCGTTGACGACGATCTCGCCCTCGTCGGGCGTCTCCACGCCGGCAATGCAACGCAAGGTGCAGCTCTTGCCACAACCCGAGGCGCCCAGCAGCGCCACGCGCTCTTCGCCGGCCTCAAGCTGCATGTCGAGAGTGAACCCCGGATAGCGCTTTTTGATAGCCAGAACAAGCGACATGGCTTATCGACCTCCCTTTGCGACCGTGTCATCGCGCATAAGCTCGGCCAGCGCCTCGCGATCGATACGCAGTGCATCGCCGCCGACTGGGTCGAGCGAATCGGTCTGGCCGCCCAGCTGCTTGGCCTGCTTGCGCTCTGCGCGGGACAGGCCGCGCTCACGGTACTTTTGCGAATGCGCCGTGTACATATTGATGAACAGAATGACCAGGAAGCTGAACACGATTACGACGATGACCCAAAAGAGCGCCACCGACGTGTTGCCGCCCATCCACTCAAAGTAGATGGCGATGGGGATGGTCTGGGTAATGCCAGCGTAGTTGCCCGCAAAGAACAGGGTGCAACCGAACTCGCCCATCGCGCGGGCAAAGGCGAGCACCGTGCCGGCGGCAATCGAGGGCCAGCCAAGCGGCATCATAAGCTTGGTAAAGATGCGACGCTCGGACCATCCCAGGGTTCGCGCGGCGTCGAGCATCTGCGTGTCGAGGCTCTCGAAGGCTCCGAGCGTCGTGCGGTAGACCAGCGGAAACGACACTACCACGGCAGATATCACCGCCGCGGGCCAGGTAAAGACGATCGAGATGCCGTGCGCGATGAGCCACTGGCCCACCCCGGTCGAGCGGCCAAACAGCATGAGAAGCAGAAAGCCGCAGACCGTGGGCGGCAGCACCATAGGAATCGTAAAGACCGAATCGAGCAGGCCCTTGATGCGGCTCGAGGTACCCATAGTCTTCCACGCGGCGAACAGGCCCAGCGCAAAGGAGATCAGCAGGGCAAGGCCGCTCGTTTTAATGGACACCCAAAACGGGCGATAGTCGATGTCGCCCAAAAAGGAGGCCAGAGAGGTCAAGGGCCCCCGCTCATCCCGCAACACGGCAGACGATGCCTCTACCATTTGAGCGCTATCAAGCCAACGCGCGCCGCCCTTGGCATCACCCGAGGCTGATGCAATCACCACATAGCGGTCCCCATCCGTACCACGCTCGTCAAAGCCATAGGTATACCCGCCGGTATCAAACGTTGTTTCCGCCGTGACATACCAAGGAAGATCCACGTCCCCTAGCTGCGCACCTCCCATGCAGTTTGAGCTGTCGAGCTCACAGACGAGGGCTTTGAGACCCGATACGCACTCGTTGTCCTGCGGATCCAATCCAAACTTCTCGACCGCCTTGGGCGATATCCACACCACAACGCGATCGGCAGCAGGCGCCGCTACAAGGTCCACGTCCTCGTCAACGGAAAACCGGTAGCCCTCAGGCTGGCCCTCCATGGCACGAGCGGTCCCCTTGGCCAACCGCTCAAAACCCTCGATCCCATAGGAAAGCCCATGAGCGGTCGCAGCAACCTGGGCCCCGTCCTCAGCGTCCCCAGCAAACGCAAATCCCGGCATCCAGCAAAGCGCGAAGGTCAAAGCACAGGCGACAAGCATGCGGAATCTATTAAGCACGAAAAGCTCCAAGCGAATACAAGGACGGAGTGAAACACAAAACGATGGAATTATCGCGCCAAGCCGCACTACGCGGAAAGCTCAAAGCCGTACTTAGCCCAAATCTTCTGAGCCTTCTTGTTGGACAGGCAAAAGTCGATGAACGCCTTAGCCTCGTCGGCATGTTCGGAGCTCTCGGCAACGGCGCCCGGATACACGATGGGCTTGTGCGAGTCCTCGGGACACACGAACGCCTCCTCGATGCCGTCGTAGCGGAAGATATCGGAGCTGTAGACAAAACCGGCCACGCAGTCGCCTGTGGACACATAGGCGGCAGCGGTACCAACTTTGTCGGCCAGTGCGACCTTGTCGGCGATCTCGGGAGCATACTCGCCGTCGTCGCCTTCGGTGCCGGTGTAGAGGCCCACGGAAGCCAACGCCTGGTTGGCGTACTTGCCGGCGGGGACGGTCTTGGCGTCGCCGATGGCGATCTTGCCGTCCAGGTTCGCGACGTCGGCGATGGCCTCGATCTTGGTGTCGGAGCCCTCAGCGCGAATGATCACAAGATCGTTGACGAACATATCCTCACGCGTGTCGGCATCGACGAGCTCGACGGCCTCGGCGTCGTCCATGGTGCCCTTGGAAGCGGTGATGAGCACGTCGACCGTGGCACCGGCGCGCATCTGCTCAACGAGGTCGCCAGACGCCTTAAACTGCGTGTCGGCAAACGTGGTACCGGTCTGCTCGGTGTAAAGCTCCTGAACCTCGGGCAGAGCCTTCTCGAGCGAGTTGGCGGCAAAGACCTGCAGCTCGACAGCTTTCTTGGAAGATGCCTTAGCAGAACCGGCATCGGAGCCAGTCGGCTCAGACGTCTTGTTGCCAGAGCAGCCGGCAAGGCCAAGGCCGGCAGCGGCGACAGCAGAGAGCGAGACGAATCCGCGGCGAGAAACCATATCGAACATGTTCAACCCTTTCGGACCTTATGCCCGGGTACCCCACCGCGGGCTTTATTCTGTAACTAGATTATACTTCGGTGCGAATAATGATTATGAGAAATTATTCTCGTCTGAGAATATAGTTTCAAGCATGCCTACAGAATGCCGTCCCCTTGGGCGCAAATAAAAGGCGGAGCAGCCGTTCAGGTCGCTCCGCCGCAGGTAAACCGCTTAGTTGGTATGTCCGCCGCCCGCTGTCATCTGAGCCGCATGCTCCAGCTGGTCCGCTATGGCCTCCCAGCTTTCGCGAGCGGCCTTCGTAGAACCGGGAAAGTTAACGACAAGTGTATGACCTCGTTGCATGCAAATAGCGCGCGAGAGCATGGCGCGGCGCGTCTTGGTCATCGAGTACGCACGGATCGCCTCGGCAATACCCGGCACCTCGCGATCGCAGACGGCACGCGTCGCCTCGGGCGTCACATCGCGCATCGAAAGCCCCGTGCCGCCGCAGGTGAGCACGACATTGGCGTGGCACTCATCGGCGGCTTCCACAATGGCATCACCGATCTCGCTGACGTCGTCGCGCACGACCAGATGTGAGACGACCGTCCAGCCCTGCGCCTCGATAAGTTCCTCGAGTGCGGCTCCAGCCTCGTCCTGGGCAAGGTCCCGCGTATCCGAACACGTCACGATCGATATCTTCAGCTCCATAGCATTCCTCCTACAACACGGCGCCCTCAGGCAGGTCGACACGCACAACATCCACGATGTCGCCCGCCTTGAGCTCGCACGGACCTTCGTCAATACGCAGCAGGCAGTTGGCCCGCTGCATCGTGCCGAGCAACGCCGAATTCTGCGTCTTGGCCTCGGTCACCAACAGCTCACCGGTCTCGGGGTCGCGCAAAACCGTGGCGCGATCGAAGAAGCGGCGATGCTGTCGCTTTTTCACGCCGTGCGTGAGCATCGCCTGCTGCACGGGACGCGCCCCCTCGGCAAAACCGCGCATCTTGCGGATCGCCGGGCGGGCGAGCATCTCAAAGCCCACATACGCCGCCGCGGGATTGCCCGAAAGCCCCAGATACGGCTTGCCGCCGAGCAGCCCAAACGTGATGGCCTTGCCCGGACGCATCGAGATGCGGTCAAACAGCACCTCGCCCTCGCGCTGGACCAGCGCCGTCACGTAGTCGTAGTCGCCTGCCGAGGCGCCACCGCTCGTAATGACAAAATCGCACTCTTGCGCGGCGCGGTACACAAGCTCGGCAATCGCCCGCTCGTCGTCGGGCGCAATGCCGTAGAACACTGGGTCGGCCCCAGCATCGAGTGCCTCGGCCATTAACGCCGAGGAATTGGAATCGCGAATCTGCCCAAGCGCCGGCAGTTGGCCGGCCGCGACCAGCTCCGTGCCCAGCGAGATAACGCCCACACGCGGGGCGGCGTGCACTCTAACGTTCGCGTAACCGGCGCTCGCCAGCAAACCGGCGCCGGCCGGGGCCACAACCTCGCCAGCGTGCATCACAACATCACCGGCATGGGCCTCCTCGCCTGCAGCTCGAACGTTCTCCCCCACCTTAGCCGGTGCCGAGAAGCTCACGTGTGAGCCCTCGTTGCCGTCGCCGTCGAGTACCTCGACGACCTCGTATTTCACAACGGCATCCGCACCTTCGGGCACCGGTGCACCCGTCATAATACGGACGGTCTCGCCCGCGCCAATCGCGCCCTCAAACACATGGCCCGCCGCCTCGTGCCCCACGACGGAAAGCGTCACGGGCGTATCGGAGGACGCTTTGGCGAGGTCGTCGGCACGCACGGCATATCCATCCATGGCGCTGTTGGCAAACGGCGAGATATCGATATCGGCCGTGGCATCCTCAGCCAGGGGAAGACCGGCCGCCTGCCAAACCGGGATCTCGACGAGCTCGGTCCTGCGCACCTGCGAAAGGACGATTGCCTGCGCGTCCTCCAGCGGGATGAGCGTCTTAGCCATATACACCTCTTACATGCCACGGCGCGCAACAGTGGCGCCGATTCTTTATGTTTGGTTCAGTATAATCCCCCGCTGCCCGCTCAAGACATGGCCCGCAACGGCAAATACACCTGTCGGCCACGCGCCTTTCGTAACAGAACCGAAACCTGTCAATTGCCTTGAGGCACGGGGTGCCGTCTTATAATGCATGCATCGCAACAAAAAAGAGGACGTTATGGCTTTTATCGATAAACGTGAAAATACACTCGACCCGTCTGATGACACCCGTCAGGACACAGACGGCAGGTCCTTCTCTCCGGCCGACTTGATCATCAGCGGTCGCAACCAGCTCACCCGCTCCGAACAACTCTTGGCCGCCGACACGCGCCGCAATGCCCACAACATGCTCGCGAGCGCCAAGCTGCTCGCGCTCGTCGTTGTCGTTTCGCTCGCCATGGGCGTTGCCGCTTGGGCGTTTTTGGCCTCACTGGATATTGCGACCGATTATCGCGAGAGCCATGCGTGGATCTACGCCCTGCTCCCCGTCGTGGGCGTGGCCACCGCGTGGGTCTACAAGAACCACGGTCTCGCCGCCAAACGCGGCAACAATTTGGTCATCGACTCCGCCCTGGGCACACGACTCATCCATGCGCGCATGGCCATCCTCACGTTTGTGTGCTCCACGCTCACGCATCTGACGGGCGGCTCGGCTGGCCGCGAGGGCGCCGCGGTGCAGATCGGCGGTACCATCGCCAGCAATGTCTCGAGCCTTGCCCATCTCAAAAAGCACGACCACCACGACCTCATGCTCGCCGGTATCTCGTCTGCCTTTGGCGCCGTGTTCGGATCACCTCTCGCCGGGGCTTTCTTTGGTATGGAGATGTGCTTTATCGGCAAAATCGACTACACCGCGGGCCTCTACTGCCTCGTCGCCTCGTTTACCGGCTACTTTACGTCACTCGCCCTGGGAACCCAGTACGAGAGCAACGTCATCGCCAGCGTTCCCGACATGACGCCCAGAACGGTTGCCATCGTCGTTATCGGAGCCATTGTCTTTGGCCTGACGGCGCGCCTCTTTGCCTGGTCGGTCCGCACGGTCAAGAACCTGTATGCGCGTTTTATCACCAACTATCTCGTCCGTGCGCTCGTCGGCGCACTCGTGGTGCTTGCGGCCTATGCGTTGCTTGACGCCTGGGAGTATGCCGGCCTTTCCACGTGGCTTTCGGGCGCCGGGTTTGCCGGCACCACCACCCTCGCCGACGCCGCCATCAAGCTCGTCGTAACGGCGCTCACCCTGGGTGCCGGCTTCCAAGGCGGCGAGGTCACGCCCCTGTTTGGCATCGGTGCGGCGCTCGGCGGATGGATTGGCTGCCTCGCTGGACTCGACCCGAGCTTTATGGCGGCCCTCGGCATGCTCGGCGTCTTCTGTGCCGGCCTCAACGTGCCCATCACCACCTGCATGATGGCCATCGACCTGTTCCACGGCACGGCCGCCGGGT
>CAUBMI010000021.1 GCA_958436995.1 uncultured Collinsella sp. | reverse complement strand
CGCGCTGGCAACGGCGTTTCCGCAGATAAAACCTGCCAAAATAAACCTGTCCCTAATTGGCAGGTTTTGACACCCTGGGGGCGGGCGATGCTACAATCGGACTTGTACTTGAAACGCATCAAAGGGGCCGCTATGGCAAAGGTAAAAATCAGCGACGTCGCGCGCGAGGCCGGGGTTTCGTTGGGCACGGTTTCCAACGCGCTCAACCACCCCGAAAAGCTGCGCCCCGAGACCCTCAAACTCATCAACGAGACCATCAATCGCCTAGGCTACCTGCCCAACCAAAGCGCTCGCCAGCTGGCCGGCGGCACCACTAAGTCCTTTGGCCTTGTCCTCCCCCGTCTCGATCACGGCTTTTCGCTCCAAATCGCCAGCGGTGCCCACAACGAGGCACGCAAGCACGGCTATGACTTGCTCATCGCCAATGCCGATAACGACGATATTCTCGAGGACCATTACCTGCGCTATTTTATGGGCACGCAGATGTCCGGCGTCATGGTTCAGCCCATGGCGTCCCTCGATTGGCACCCCGCCATGACCAAGATTCCCGTCCCCATCGTCCATCTGGACGTCCATTGTTCAGAACCCGGTTACTACGTGGCCGCCGACAACGAGGCACAGGGGCGCATTATCGCCGAGCTCGCCATCGCCCGCGGCGCACACCGCATCGTCGTTGTAGGCCGAGCGGCATTTATGCAGCTCACCCTGCGCGTCCTTGGCATCCACAAGGCACTTGCCCTGCATCCCGATATCAAAATTGAGGTCATCGATGCCGGAGAGTGGAATACCGCAGCCGACGGCTACAGCATCGGTACCCAGATTGCCGAACGCCCTGCTGACGAGCGCCCCGATTTTGTCATCGGCCTGACCGACGTATTGGCCTCGGGCGTTATCTCGGCGCTGACCGACAAAGGCATTTCCGTCCCCGGCCAAATTCTTGTTGCCGGCTGCGATGGCAACCCGCTTGCCTGGAGCGGATCGGTCCCCCTCACCACGGTAGCACCACCGGGCTACGAGATCGGCCGCAAGGGCGTGCAGCTGCTCATGGAACAAATCGAGGATAAACCTGCCGCCAAGACCAAACGAGTCCGCATCGGCTCCGCCGCGCGCACCGTCACCACGGTCACGGCCACCGAGGACATTAACCGTCAGGAGCTCGTGCGCCCCTTCTTGCTCGAGCGTGTGAGCACCCAAAAGGCCGAGCAGCACCCGACGGGCCCATCCGCGGCCCCAATAACCGACATCAACCTGGGCGCTTACCTGTAACAAATAAACGCCGCAGCGGAAATAACTACGCTGCGGCGTTTTTGTTGGCCCCACGTGCCCTCCCCATTTAGCCGGGCCTGCGGCTACGGAAATTTATGGCATATAATCCGTTTTTTATTAACTTTTTTGCTAAAATGGATTCAATTCCATATTTTTAGAAATTTCCTATAAGTATTGATTTTGCTCCAGTTTTTTCTCGCCAAGAAAGAGGCTTCATGAATCTGATTGATCGCAAACAGTACCTCGACTGGCTCATTTCGTGGAAAGACTCGCACGTCATCAAGGTCGTTTCGGGCGTCCGAAGGTCCGGCAAATCAAAGCTATTCGAAATCTACCGCAGCTACCTGCGCGATCATGGAATCACGGGCGGCCAGGTTATATCCCTCAACTTTGAAGACCTGGAGTTCGAGTCGCTTACGTCGTATAGAGCACTCTACGACTACATTTCCGCCAGACTCGTCCCCGATAAGATGAACTACGTTTTTCTGGACGAGATACAGCACGTCGAGCATTTCGAAAAAGCCGTCGACAGTCTTTTTATCAAAGACAATGTCGACCTCTACATAACCGGTTCCAACGCCTATCTGCTCTCGAGCGAGCTGGCAACTTTGCTCTCCGGTCGCTACGTAGAGCTCAAGATGCTGCCCCTATCCTTTAAAGAGTTTTGCTCGGCAAAAACCAATGACGGAAAGGCTCCCGCGCAGTTGTTTGACGAGTACATCACCCGGGGCTCTTTTCCCTTTATCGCCGAGACGGGCATTCAGGGACCCCAGGCACGCGATTATCTTATGAGCCTCTACGATACCATCGTCATACGCGACGTTATCGAACGCCTGAAGGTCTCGGACGTCCCGACCCTGCGCGATATCACCAAGTTCCTACTCCATAGCATTGGAAACCGGATCTCGATTAAAAAAATCTCCGACACGCTTTCGTCCAACGGCAACAAAACCGACCAGAAAACCGTAGCCAAGTACCTCAAAGGCTTAACAGACAGCCTTGTGCTGTACTATGCTCCGCGCTATAACGTGCGCGGTCGGCAGCTTCTTACAACAAACGGCAAATACTACGCCGTTGACCTTGGGCTTAGAGGCGCTCTTGTCAAAACCCAAAGCAGCGATATCGGTCATATCCTCGAAAATGTTGTCTATCTCGAGCTCCTACGCCGCGGATACGACGTCTACGTGGGCGATATCGACGGTGGGGAAATCGATTTTGTTGCCCTACGCTCAGACGAGACGGCCTATTTTCAGGTTTCAGCCACCACACTCGACGAAACCACCCTCAATCGAGAGTTGGCCCCCTTTAAAAAAGTCCGAGACAACTACCCCAAGACGCTTCTTACGCTCGACACGCTGTTTGCGAACGCGAACTACGAAGGAGTCCGCAAGCGCAACGTGATCGACTGGCTCCTGGAGTAACTTGTAGCGTCATAACCCTCCGCCAGCTCCTTACCAAGGCCGCAGCCCCAGTCGCTTAAAGCACAATGCCCCTCTTATCGGCCAAAACAGCAATCTTGGCGTGATAAAAGGGGCTGACTGCGTCAGCGCTTCCACGCAGGCGCCGTTGCCGTCACCGTCCCGCGGGATCGGGCGCGGGACATGGCGACTCGCGTACAAACGCTAGCGCACGGCCTTGACCGCCGCCGGCAGATCGAACAGCGTATCGAGCACAGCCTCGCAGCCGTCCACCACGTCCTGCGGCAGCGGCACGATATCGGGAACGGCAAAGACGTGGCAGCCGGCCGTGATGCCCGAGACGCAGCCGTTGCGGGAATCCTCGACCACGGCGCACTCCTCGGGGGCAAAGCCCGCGCGCACGCAGGCGAGCAGGTACATCTCGGGGTCGGGCTTGCCGTGTACGACGTCCTCGCCGCAGGTCACCGTCTCAAACTTATCAAAGAGGCCGACCATCTTGAGGTTGCGCTCGGCCGTAACGTGGCGCGACGACGTCGCAAGACCCACGTGATAGCCCGCAGTCAGTAGCTCGTCGAGGCACTCGGCGGCACCGTCCTTAAGCTCCAGATCGGTCTTGACCATCTCGTCGCGAATCTCCCTATGGCGACGATAGATTGCCTCAGCGGTTTCGCAGCTGCCGTAATGCTCATCAAGGATCTCCATGACATCGGGCAGCGTGCGACCGATAAACTGATGGATCAGCGCATCATCAATCGCGAATCCCAGCTCGGCCGCGCCCGCCTTCCACGCCTTGATACCCAAACGCTCGGTATCGACCAGCGTTCCGTCCATGTCAAAAATAACGGCCTTGATCATATCGGTCCCCCATCTCTTCGCGCTGCTGTACTCCCGCAACTTTACCGCACCTGTAAACTTGTATATAACGTATATAGCATATTGCACTTTCGTTACATAGATAGAAGTCTTATGACAAGCAGTCCAGTAGGATTATAGTTTTCGACCGAGTACATATTGGTAAGGATCAATTCATGTTTTCAGACGCTACCGCGCCCGCAGAGGGGCTTCAGGACAAACTCGCAGCGCTCGAGCAGCTGCTTTTGGCATACGGACGCGTCGCCATCGGCTTTTCCGGTGGCGTCGACAGCAGCTTTTTGGCCGCGGTCTGCGCCCGTATCATGCCCGCCGACACGCTTCTCGTTCACCTCACCACGCCGCTCATCGGCACGCCCGAACAGACCTCGTTTGAGCGCTCCGTTGATGGACAAGCCAATGAGGGGCCGCATTTTAAGCTCCCCGTGCTCAATCTCTCGGTCGATCAGCTGCAGCTCCCCCAGATAGCCTGCAACGACGCCGACCGCTGCTACCACTGCAAGCGCGCCGGCTTTACCGCCATCGTCAACCACGCCAAGTCGCTGGGCTTTCCCACCGTCATCGACGGCAGCAACGCAAGCGACCGCGGCGACTACCGCCCCGGCATGCGCGCCGCCCAGGAGCTCGGCGTGCGCTCGCCGCTTATGGAGGTCGGCTTTACCAAGGACGAGGAGCGCGAGCTGCTACGCGCCTGGGGCTATCCTGTCTGGAACCTGCCGGCAGGAGCCTGCCTGGCCACGCGCGTCCCCACGGGCGAGGAGCTCACGCGCGAGAAGGTCGATGTAATCCGCACCTGTGAGGACTACCTGCACGACCTTGGCCTGGACCAGGTCCGCGCACGCCTCGTCGGCGGCTGCATGCATATCGAGGCCGCGCCGGCAGACGTCGCCAAGATCGCCGCCCTCGGCAGCACCGCGGTCAACGACGAGGGCAAGGCCCCGCTTCCCGCCGCCATCGAATCTGCCCTGCGCAACCTAGGCTGCGATCATATCTCCCCCGAGGTCACCCCCTACATCCACGGCAACATGAACCTTTAAGTTACGCCGTTTAACCTACCAAAAAGGGACAGGTTTATTTTGGCAGGTTTTATCTGGGGAAATATCGCGGAACCATCGCCTCTCTAGTATCCACCTAACTTCGAGAGACACTAGAGAGGCGACTCGGCTGCATCTACCTCTTCCGATAGCGGCGGTTGCGGCTCGTCGATGAACCCATTACTTCAATGAGTCCTTTATCCGCCATTTTTGGCAGATGGTAACGGACGGACGAAATCTTGACCCCCGATGCAACCGCTATTTCTCGCGCCGTCATATCCATTCCGGCGCTGAGAGCCTCCAGGATCCTATCCGCCGTCGAAGCTGACGATTCTCTGCTCATATCGATAATTTCAAACGTGTCTTTGCCACACTTTGACAGGACATGTTTATCGACAAGGTCCCCGCAGATCAGGCGAATGTCATCCGAATCCCACTTCAAAGCCTCTCGTATTTTTTGAACATCGCATACGCACCCATGCTCCCGCATAAACATGAGCAATGTTTCCTCGCGATGCGTCAGTTCGGTGTCCACATGGCCCTGAATCCACATGCGGTTTTCAGCAAGCTCCGCCCCGTGCCGGGAAAGCAGCACCGTAAACGAATCGGCCTTAACGATAAATTTCGGCCTGCCAAGCGAACGAGACTCCATCTCGCGAATCATAGCCGGGATGCCAGATCCCTGACTTTCCGCAACAGCCCCCTCAGCATGCTCTAACGGCGTCGCCCCCATCAGACTCATGAGCTTTGGGTTTCGACAGCGCGATTCCCCGTCCGCAAGATTGTCCAACGTCTTTCCGCCCCAAAGCCCGCCGGGGTTTTTGATTTCTATTCTGTCTGGGTAGATATCGACGCTCACGGCCTGCCCCACAAACATGGGCGAATACTCTCGATGGATACAGGCATTCGCCAAGGCCTCGCGCAAAACCTCCTGGGGTACTTCCCAATCTTCCCTTCTACCAGCGCCTCGCACTATCGCCGCTTTGCGCAAGTTTCGTCCGATCGCAGCGAGGGCATCTTCGATGCAAGCCGGAATCGGGCCATCGCACAACTGGCGGTCAATAAACCGGGGTTGCCCAGGAGCAGATTTTTCCACATCGGAATGAACGGCGACATCGATCATCAGCTTAGGATAGAACTGCTGGGGGTAAATTCCCGCCGACAGCAGCCCCGCGAGCTTCACAGCTCCATCCTTTGTAGTGATATTGAGTCTGGCCAGCTGCTTTTCCAGCGTATCGGCCCCGCGCAAAACGCGCGGGGTCTGCAGCCGGCGATTTGCGATAATGGACCGCACGACATCTGGATCCAAATCCTCGACTGTTGCCTCCGAAACCACCGTACCGTCTGCATCACTCGGAAGCAGCGCGCTCTGTAGCTCATATAGCTCAGCGGGCGACATCTTGATATCTTTATCATCCACGCGCTTGTAGCTACCGTTCTGCACGCCGCGCGCGCCGATATAGCATGGCTTCGCTTTGAGCTCAAGTTCAAAGATGCGCACCAGAAGTACCTGGAGCCCGTCGACCTCGCCTCGATCAAGCTCATACCGTGGCGCATGGGTCACCACCGCCGCTGAGCCTCCGTCTCCGATACCCGAAACAAACTGGTCGCGTACCCTGTCGATAGCAAAGTTGGCAGAAGGAACAAATCCTTTGGCTTCGTTCAGACCCAAAATAATGAGCCCGCCCGCAGTGTTCGCAAAAGCACTCACTGTCTCCCATACGTCTGCACTCAATTTATTCGTGCAGGCTTTAACTTCTACCGATGCGTCATCGGTTCCCCGCCTGCGAAGGCGCTCAACGATAAGGCCAAGAGGTTCATCCAACAGCATTGGCATTCCGTCTCTCTAAAACAATAGATTTATCTCTCTAAAGCTTAGTATATCTCTCTAACTTTAGAGAGATGAGCACCTTCTTTTAGAGAGAAATTTAGAGAGATGTATCGAATTCACTGCTAGATTACCTAAGGCCATCTCTCTAACCGACGTTCTCTTTAGAGAGACGTTTAGAGAGACGAGCGCATCTCTCTAACCATGGGCTCCGCTCTTTAAAGCGTACACATCCCAACCGTGCCATAAGTTGCGGCGGGCATTACCCCGCCAACCCGCCAAAAGAGGACGGGTTTATTTTGGTAAGTTTTATCTGGGGAAACGCAGGCAGGGCCGCAACGCCGTATGCGTTGCGGCCCTGCTCCTTGGAGAAGGAACGATAGATTGAGCGGGCTGGTTGCAACTAGCCCTCGAGCCCGGCGTTAATAAGCTCCGCGATCTCGGCGGGATCGGTGCTCGCGCGCACCTTGTCACGGAAACCGGCATCCATCAGCATCACGGCAGCCTTGGAGAGCAGACGCAGGTGCGTGGTTCCCGCTTCGCCGGCGGGCACGTACAGCGCGAGCGCCACATCGACGGGCACGCCATCAAAGCTCGGCCACTCAACAGGCTCGGACAGCTTGAGCACGGCCACGCCCGGCGTATGGATCGCATCGCTCTTGGCATGCGGAACGGCAAAACCGGCGACGAGGCCAGTCTCGGCCTCGTTTTCGCGAGCAATAAAAGCCGTCTCTACAGCAGACGCGTCATCGGCAAAACCAAGCTCAACAGCCTGCTCGGACAGATAATGCAGCGCGTCCTCGCGCGAGGCGGCGGCGTAGCCAATCGTCACTTGGTTGGCAGATACAAACCCCATGGAAAGCCTTCCTTACAACACGGACCTGACCGCAGCTTCGATGCCGTCGGCGTCCAAACCGTACTTATGCAGCAAATCGACCGCAGGGCCGGACTCGCCGTACACATCGCGCACGCCGACGCGACGCATCGGCACTGGATGCTGCTCCGCGAGCACCGAGGCAACGGCCTCGCCAAGACCACCGATAATCGAATGCTCCTCGGCGGTGACCACGCGACCGGTCTTCTTGGCGCTGGCAACCACCAAACGCTCATCGAGCGGTTTGATCGTATGCATGTTGATGACCTCAGCATCGATGCCGTCGGCAGCGAGCGCCTCGGCAGCAGCGAGTGCCTCAGCGACCATGAGACCGCACGCGACGATCGTGACATCAGAGCCCTCCCGTACAACAACACCGCGGCCGATCTTGAACTCGTAGTCCTCGTGATCGTTGATGACCGGTGTTGCCAGGCGGCCGAAGCGCATGTAGACCGGCCCCTCAAACTCATAGGCGGCGCGCACACAGGCGCGGGCCTCGACATCGTCGGCGGGAACGACCACCGTCATACCCGGAATCGTACGCATGAGTGCGATATCCTCGCAGCACTGGTGCGTGGCGCCGTCCTCGCCCACCGAAATGCCGGCATGGGTGGCGCCAATCTTGACGTTGAGGTGCGGGTAGCCAATGGAATTGCGGACCTGCTCGTAGGCGCGACCGGCGGCAAACATCGCAAAGGTGCTCGCAAAAGCAACGCGGCCCGTGGTCGCGATGCCGGCGGCAAGACCCATCAGGTTGCTCTCGGCGATGCCGGCATCGTAAAAGCGCTCAGGATGGGCAGTCTTAAACTTACCCGTCTGCGTAGCGGCAGCCAGGTCGGCATCGAGCACTACAAAGTCATCGTGCTCATTGCCCAGCTCGACGAGCGCCTCGCCGTAGCTTACGCGCGTGGCGACTTTTTTGACCTCTGCCATTAGAGCTCCTCTCCTGCTGCCGCGAGCTCGGCCATGGCCTGCTCAAACTGCTCGTCATTGGGCGCCTTGCCATGCCAGCCAACCTGGTTCTCCATAAAGGAGACGCCTTTGCCCTTCACCGTCTCGGCGATGATAGCGACGGGCGCGCCGGTCACCTCGCGAGCTTCGGCGAAAGCCGCCTCAATCTGCGCCATGTCGTTGCCATCGGCTAGCTCTATCACATGCCACTTAAAGGCGCGGAACTTGTCGGCAAGCGGCATGGCCGAGTTGACTTCATCGATCGTGCCGTCAATCTGCAAGCCGTTGTGGTCGACGACGGCAACAAGATTGTCGAGCGCATGGTTGCCGGCAAACATAGCCGCCTCCCACACCTGGCCTTCCTCGCACTCACCGTCGCCCAGCAACGTGTAGACACGGTAGCTGTCGCCCCAGTGCTTAGCGGCAAGCGCCATTCCAACTGCAGCAGAGATGCCCTGACCGAGCGAGCCGGTGGACATATCGATGCCTGGGGTATCGTTCATGTTGGGATGGCCCTGCAGTCGGCTGCCAATATGGCGGAGCGTCTCGAGCTCTTCGACGGGAAAATAGCCGCGATTTGCCAACACCGAATACAGGCCCGGCGCCGCGTGACCCTTGGAGAGCACAAAGCGGTCGCGATCGGCCTTGTGAGGGTCGGCAGGATCGATATTCATTTCCTCAAAGTACAGATACGTCATGATGTCGGCTGCACCGAGCGATCCACCCGGATGTCCCGACTTGGCCGCGTGAACCGCAGTCACGACACCCTTCCTGACCTCATTGGCGACCTTCGCCAGCTCCTGGTTGGTCATACGAATTCCTCTCTTGAGAACAACCCCGGCACCGGATGGCGCGATGCCGAGGGCAACCCGGTCGTTAAGCCTGAGCGACGACCTTCTGCCAGTCAGCCTCAAAAGAGGCGAGGCCCTGGTCGGTCAGCGGGTGATGCAGGCACTTCTTGAGAGCGGCCATGGGCACGGTCGCGATGTCGGCACCAAGAAGAGCCGCCTGGGTCACGTGGTTGGGCGTGCGGACCGAAGCGGTGATGATCTCGACGGTGTCGTCGACGTTCTTGCCGGTCCAGTCATAGTTCTTGATGCATGTCACGACATTGTCGAGCTGCGAGATGCCGTCCTCGGCGATGTCGTCAAAGCGGCCGACAAACGGGCTGATGTAGCGGGCACCGGCGTTGGCGGCCATGAGGGCCTGCGTCGGCGAGAAAACAAGCGTCATGTTGACGCGCACGCCCGCATCGGCCAGGGCGCGGCAGGCGGCGAGGCCGGCCTCGCACACGGGAAGCTTGACCACGATGTTGGGAGCCAGGGCGGCAAGACGCTTGCCCTCCTCGATCATGCCCTCGGCAGTGGTCGCGGTGGACTCAGCAGACACGGGCAGGCCCTCGCAGAGCTCGGCAATCTTGAGCATATGGGGCTCAAAGTCGGCGAGCTTGCCGCCGGTCTTGGCGTACAGGGACGGGTTGGTGGTGACGCCGGCAAGGCAGCCCCAGCTCTTGGCCTCGGCGATCTCGTCAAGGTTGGCGGTATCGATAAAGAACTTCATGGTGCAAACTCCTTCTAAGGAATCCAAAACTCAAAAAATAGGACAAAGGGGATGTCCCTTTGTCCTATGTGCCGGGCCTGCAGCTGGGACATGCCCCAGGCCTGGCGTCGTGTAGGAAAAGCTACTTAGAGAGCCTTCTCGATGCGGCTCGTGACGCCCTTGAGGTTAAGACCGACGACGTACTGCTTGATCGGGCGCTTGATGTGCTCGATCACAAAGCGCTTGCCGTCAATGTCCTGGGCAGCGAGGTTGCGATAGAGCTTCTCGACCTGCTCCTTGACCTCGGGATCGTTGAACGCGTAGTGGCCGGAGACATCCAGAATCTTCAGGCTGAGCTCGTCGTCGGCCAGAATGTCGTCAACCTGCAGGTTGACATCGTCGCCGGTCATCCACTTGCGCCAGCGCTCGGTCTTGATGGCCTTGACCAGCAGCGTGTGATACAGATCGGAGGGATCGTCGCACAGGCCGTTGTCGACCAGAATCTGCTCGGTAGCGCAGAGCTTGAGGTAAGCGCGGGTCTCCTCGGTGCCGTACTGAGGGGCGACATTGGAAGCGGTCACGTGTGCCGGGATGTGCTCGAGCAGCGTCGCGTCGTCCAGGTAGTCGGCGTTGTGCTCCTTCAGGCCCACGCCGTAGCGCTTGGCCATGTCGGCGAGCTCGCGGGCATTCTTAAAGTTGTAATGACCGACCTGCTCGGTCCAACGGGTGAGCGTACCGGTCTGGCCGACGATAAAGGTGGGCATGGGGCAGCCGCGCTTCTCGAGCTCGGGTTGCAGCTGAGAAATGAACTCCTCGTACTTGTCGGTGGAGGTCAGGCCGCCATTGGTCTCCTCGGTACCGACCTCATAGGCAACCTCGGGCAGGTTATGCTCGCGACGGTACTGCTCAAGATAGTCGATAAGATCGATCGTGCGGCGAAGCACCACGTCGAGCGGAATAACCTTGCCGATCTGATAGGGGTCCTTGGTGGGGTCGACCATCAGCAGGTCAAAGCCTGCCTCCATGTCGGCGACAAAGGACTTGCGGGCGAGCTCCATGGCCTCGTCCTCGGGCAGGTGGGCGTTACGCTCCTCGTCGCGCTGCCACGGACCGCCGTGATCGCGGCACAGGTAGTACGGACCGGTATAGCCCACCTCGTCGGCAACCTTCTTAATGTCGGCGGCAAAGCGCGTCTGGTCCCAACCGTTGACGTAGCCGGCGCCCATCTCGTCCATATCGACCTGGTTGCGGCTAGCGATAAACATGGGCGGGAAATCCTCGTCCTTGGCAAGCTCGAACACGGCTTGAATCAGGTTGGGGCTCATGGGGCCAATGCCGACCATGGTTGCGTGATCGCCGCTGTCCTGCAGCTTGAGCATGCCCTGAACGGCCTGGCGGATGGTGAGGTTGGACATTTTGTTCTCCTTCTCCAGAGGATTTTTGACAAAAGTTCCCTGGGACCCAGATGTGGGCCCTATCAGTGCGGATGGATTTTGTTGTGTAGGGGCGGTTGTGCGGAGTCAAATCCATCCCTCCGCACAACCGAAGTCCTTAAAGGTTTACTTGGCCTGCTTATCGAGCGTGGGCTTCATGGCAATCAGGATTGCAGCGGCGACCAAGGAGCCAATCACGATGTCCAGGCAGAACAGCGCGACGTTGTTGGTGGCCAGGGCGACAATAAAGCCACCATGCGGAACATAGCAGTCGATGCCTTGGAAGGCGGCAAGCGCCGCGCCCACGGCAGAGCCGATGCAAATGCCGGGCAGGGTGTGGCCAAGATCCTTGACCGCGAAGGGAATAGCGCCCTCGGTAATACCGATGCAGCCCATGAACAGCGCGGAGATGCCCATCTGACGGTCAGCGTCATCGAACTTGTTCTTGGCGATGAGCGCAGCGAGGCCGCAAGCAATCGGGGGAATGGCGACGGCGACGCGGAACATACCGTTGGGGCCGTAGATGCCGGAGGCCATGATGGCCATGGTAAAGGTCGAAGCGGTCTTGTTGATGGGGCCACCCATATCGAAAGCGGTCATAACACCAATGACCAGGCCCAGGACGACGGCGGAGCCGCCCTGCAGGCTGCCGAGCACGCTGGTGAGCCAATCCATCACAAAGCCAAGCGGCGTGGCAAGGATGTAGATGTAAGCCATGCCCAGGACGAGCGAGGTCAGAATCGGGATGATCAGAATGGGCATGATGGTCTGGATGGTGTTGTTGACCTTCCAGGTCTTCATCCAGCGGACAAAGTAACCGCAGATGACAGCCATGATCATGGCGCCCAAGAAGCCGGTCGAAACGCTGTTGCCGCTCGGGGTGACGACGGCGTTGTTAACCAAGTAGCCCAGGACGAAGCCGGGGGCAAGTGCGGGCTTACCGGCCATCGAGTAGGCGATGTATGCCGCAAGCACCGGAATCATCATAGAGATGCCGGCCATGCCGATAGTGTTAAGGCTCACCATCAACGGGTTGGTGACCTCCATGCCGCTAGCACCGGCAGTACCGGATGCCAACGAGAAGGCGAGGAACACGCCACCGATAACGACGATGGGGATAAAATAGGAAACGCCGGTATTGAATGCATTGAGCAGCGTCTTGCCAGGATCGGCAAAGATGGACTGCTTGGACGCCGGTGTCGGGGCCTGCGGGGCAGCGGAGACGGCCTTCTTCTCTGCCTTGGCCTCGGCCTTGGACGCGTCAACGGCACCGCCCGTCGCCTTGATGATCTCGACAGCCTGGTCGATAATCTTTACCGGATCGGCGATTACATCCGAGGTGCCGACCTTGAGGAACTTGCCCTCGGCCATCTTCTGCTCAAAACGGTCCTCGTTCTCGACACCCACGTCGACGGACTCGAGCACCAGGTCGGCGGAATCAATGTCTTCCTGCGTGAGCTCATTCTCGATACCCAGACCACCCTGAGCCTCGACTTTGCACTCGATGCCACGAGCGGCGCATTCATCCTGAATCGCCTTCTGGGCCATATACGTGTGGGCGATACCCACGGTACAGGCGGCAACGCCTACGATCTTCATTGCTTCCCTCTTTTCATAGAGTTGCGTGCGCAAGACACCGTTTGCGGAGGCCTCCGGAGCATCCCCTGCCGTTTGGACTTGCTGTCTTTTCGACAAGACCAATATAGGTGCTCGTTTTTCTTAATGCCAGTTTATTTCGGTAAACGCGCAGGTCAGAGCGTTGGTTACGCTATTTAGTTATGCGTTTAACCAAAAATGAATCCTGCGATTTTACCCTCGATTTCAAAAGTCAAGAAGTATTTGATTTTCTCGGTAGACGGCAGATGCGCATGCCGGTCACAAATTTCGCCCCCACCCATATACCGCATTTGTTGCATACTCATATGAAAGGAAAAAGTCGCTCACCAAAGCACATCCCTCACCAAGACTCAAAGTCATCATGTTGGAAAATGCTCATCTGTCGGAAGGAGTCGCTGTGGCAAAACAGCGCGTTACGATCGCAGACGTCGCTCGAGAGGCGGGAACCTCGACGGCAAGCGTCTCGTATTACCTCAACGACAAACGAGAAAAGCTTAGCGAAAAGACGCAGGCAAAGATTGCGCGCGTCATCAAGGAACTCGGATACGTTCCCAACGCCCAAGCGCAAACGCTCACCGGCAAGCAGACCCACGTCATCGCCATCATCATCTTGGATAACACCAACAAATGGGCGGGCCTCGTCCTCAACGGCATGGAACAAGTCATGCTCCCCGCGGGCTACCAGACGGTCGTTTGCACCAGCAATTTCGACCCCGAGACCGAGCTCATGTATGTCGACAAAATGCTCTCACTGGGCGTCGATGGTTTTATCATCCAGCCCACGGCAAATTTCAAGGCCGTCCACGACCGCATCGAGCGCGCCGGCAAGCCCGTCGTCTTTTTTGACGCGGCCATCTACAGCCCAGGCACCAGCTGGATCAAAACCAACCTCTACGACGGCGTGTACAATGCCACGCAGGCGCTTCTCGATGCCGGCTACGAGGACTTTTTCTCCATTGCCGCCAATATGACCGAAATGCGCACTCGCATGGAACGTTTTCAGGGATATGCCGAGGCATTGGCTGCGAGTGGGCAGCTCTATAAAGCCATCCCCATCGATCACAACAAGCCGTCAATCAACGAGCTCACCGAATACTTTAAATACAAGTTCAACCCCGCCAAGCGCACGCTCATCTTCGTACAAAACCAATGGGCACTTCCCCGTGTCTACAAGGCCCTCCAACCCATGACCCATCTGCTTCCGCAGCAAATCGGCCTTTTGGGACTCAACTGCGAGGACTGGACCAACCTCACCACGCCGACCGTCTCCACGATCATCGAGCCCGTCGACCAGGAAGGCAGGGAGGCGGCCGAGATGCTGCTCGCCTTGCTTGATGGCAGCAGCACGCCCGGTGAGCAGCGCATTCTCGAGTGCAAGCTCAACTGGCTCGACTCCACCTCGATCTAGACCGCGGGACAAATAAATCAGGAGTGTTTGTCCCAAATCTTAAGTATTTGTTCGACAGAACGGCCCCTGTCGGCTCCTGCTAGACTGGTAGATTCGCAGCCGAACAACCAGGAGCCCCCATGTCGCGCAAGTCCGCCTACAAGCAAGTACTTTCCATCGGCACCGCCGTGGTGCTGGGATTTGCGCTGTTTACGGGATCGCTCGACGGGGCGCCCAAGCTGCTGTCGCCGCAAAGCGATGAGCAGGCGGCGGCCTTGGCCGAGAAGCAAAGCGAGAGCCCCAACCGCACCGACGACGAAGCGGACTTGGTCGCCCGGCTCGAATCGGGAACAGCGAGCTCCGAGGACTCCGGCGATGGCTCCGAATCCGCCACGACCGACACCAACGGCAACGTTGCCGAGGACAGCTCCACCACCCCCATCGACGAGGTCGAAAACCCCGACCTCAACCGCGCGCGCGGCGTATACCTCACCAGCATTCCCGACTACGCCGGTAACCCCTACGTCGCCCTTCGCGCCGATGGTACGCACTCGCTCGGCACGCCGTCGTTCACGCTCGATGAATACGAGCGCGCCACCGAAGAAGGCTGCTTTAAGAAGTTCTCTAAACTCGACAGCCTGGGCCGTACCCGCAAAGCACTCGCCTGCATAGGACCCGAATCGCTCGGTCAGGGCAAGCGCGGCGATATCTCGCGTATCCACCCCGCCGGATGGCACCAGCAGCGCTACGACTTTATTCCAGGCCAGAGCCTCTATAACCGCTGCCACCTTATCGCTTGGTCGCTCTGCGGCGAAAACGCCAACCGCAAAAATCTCCTGACCGGCACGCGTTATCTCAACGAAACGGGCATGCTGCCCTTTGAGGAGCAGATCCTCGACTACATCCGCGACACGGGCAACCATGTGCTCTACCGCGTCACGCCCATGTACAACGAAGAGGAACTTCTCTGCCGCGGCGTGCGCCTTGAGGCCCAATCGGTCGAGGATCACGGCAAGACGCTGTGTTTCCACGTGTACTGTTATAACCTGCAACCGCATGTGCAGATCGACTACGCCACCGGCCGCAATCAGGCCTCAGGGGACTAGCCCTACCCACGACAAGAACCGATTTGCAATCCCCTAGGGATCAAAAAAGGCCGCTCCGGATCACCCAGAGCGGCCCTTGCATCGACATGCGTGGCGCAGACAAAGCCACACGTTACTTGGCGCGGCCCTCCTCATAGCGCTCGACCAGCTTGGCCTGAACGTCATAGGGCACCTGCTCATAGCCCGCGGGCTTCATGGTAAAGTCACCCGTGCCGCGCGTGATGGAGCGCAGGCGCGTCGAGTAATCCGTCAGCTCGGCCAGCGGCGCCTGGGCAATGACCACGGTGTCTCCGCGCTCATCGGTCTCCATGCCCGTCACGCGACCGCGCGAGGCCGAGATGTCGCCCATCACGGCGCCGGCGTAGCTCTCGGGGATCGTCACCGTGATTTCCTCGATAGGCTCCAGCACCACTGGATCGGCATCGGCGCATGCCTTGCGCAGGCCGATGCGAGCCGCCGCGCGGAACGCCATCTCGTTGGAGTCGACGCTGTGATACGAGCCATCGTACACAGCCACGCGAATGCCCGTGAGCGGGTAGCCGGCGATGATGCCGTCCTTCATAGTCTCCTGGACGCCCTTGTCCACGGCGGGGATGAGCGAGCGCGGGATGCGGCCGCCCACGACCTCGTCAACAAACTCATAGCCGTCGCTCGTGCCGTCGGGCCCAATGAGCGGCTCCACGCGCAGCCAGCAGTCGCCGTACTGACCGGCGCCGCCGGTCTGCTTCTTGTGGCGACCCTGGGCGCTTGCCGTGCGGCGGATGGTCTCGCGATACGGAATGCGGATCGGCACGCTCTTTGCCACAACCTTGGTACGGTCCTCCAAACGGTTGAGCAGCACCGAAACCTGCGCCTCGCCCACCGCCGAGATGATGGTCTGCCCGGTCTCCTCGTCGCGGTCGATACTCATGGTCGGATCGGCCTTGCAGGCCTTCTCGATAAACGTGTAGAGCTTCTCTTCGTCGCCGCGATTCTCGGCCTCAATGGCGATGCGGTACTGCGAGTTGGGGAACTTAAACGCCGCAGCCTCGACCTTACCGGTAATCGAGAGCGTATCGCCCGTCTCGGCAGCCAGCTTGGGCGCCACGATGATATCGCCGGCATACGCGTGTCCGACCTCGGTCATGTCGCGGCCGCACATCACATACAGGTGAGCCAGACGCTCGCCCTTGCGCGTGCGCGCATTGACCAGCTCAAGGCCCGGTTCAAGCGTACCCGTCAGCACCTTGATAAAGCTGATGCGACCCTGCTGCGGATCGGCCAGGGTCTTAAACACAAACGCCACCGGGCGGTCATCGTCACTCGAGATCTTGAGCGAATCGCCGTCGATGAGCGGCATCTCGCCGTAGTCCGTCGGCGCCGGGAAGTACGTAGCGATGTCATCCATCAGCGAGTTGACGCCCTGCTCCTTAATGCAATCGCCCGCAAAGACCGGCACAAAGATGCGCTCGGCAATCGCCTTCGACAGCAGGCCCTCGAGCTCTTCCTGCGTCAGCGTCTCCTCGCCTTCCAGGTATTTCATCATCAGTTCGTCGTCGGCCTCGGCCACCAACTCGCACAGATGGTCATGGGCCTCCTCGGCCTGGGCACGATACTCCTCGGGGATCTCCGACTCAACGGCTTCAGCGCCGTTGCAATGGCGCGCCTTCATGCGCACCAGGTCGATAATGCCGTCAAAGTCCTCGCCCTCGCCCCAGGGAAGGGTCACGGCGCCCAGACGCGTACCAAAGCGCTCCTGCAGCAGGTCCATCGTGGTCGCAAAGCTGGCCTCGGAACGCGACAGACGGTTTACGAACACCGCGCGCGCCAGGCGCAGGTCCTCGGCGGCATACCAGAGCTTAACCGTCGTAGGCTGCGGGCCGGCCTCGGCGTCGACAACAAACAGAGCCGTCTCGCAGACGCTCATCGCGGCATAGGCGTCGCCGATAAAATCGGGATAGCACGGGGCATCGAGCACGTTGATGCGCGCGCCCTTCCAGTCGATCGGCGCAATGGTCGTCGAGATGGAAAATGCACGCTTGACCTCTTCAGGGTCATAGTCGAGCGTGGGCTTGGTGCCGTCGTGGCCGCCCAGGCGGGCGGTCTTGCCGGAAAGGTGGAGCATGGCCTCGGCGAGTGAAGTCTTGCCCACCCCGCCTTGGCCTACGAGCACCACGTTCCTTACGTTACCGGTCTTGGGAGCACCCATGATGACCTCCTTGCAGGGCCGCGCGCAAGGCGCGACGCCAACGGGGAGGGTTCGCGGTCGGTGCCGTCCCGGGAGCAGCATGGTCGGCAGCCGAGCCGACTCACCCTCCAAATGTCCTATGCCACCACCCTACCCTCACGGGCGGCTGTCCATGCATACCTTTCGGCGCACGTATGAATACAGGCGGCGAGAGGATGGGGCGAGCAGGCGAGAGGATTATTAAACCCCATCGATACAAATAAAAGCCGCCGCAGACCATAAGACCTGCGACGGCTTCATCTCAATATATAGTTGAGTCTAGCTCTCGATACGGCTCAAGAACTCACGGGTGCGCTGCTCACGCGGATGGTCGATAACCTGCTCGGCAGGACCCTCCTCGACAATGCGGCCGCCGTCCATAAAGACCACGCGGTCGGCAACATCGCGCGCAAACTGCATCGCATGGGTCACGATCACCATCGTCATATTCTGCGCGGCGAGGTCTTTAATGACGCGCAGCACCTCGGCCGTCAACTCTGGATCGAGCGCCGAGGTCGGCTCATCAAAGAACAAGATTTCCGGGTCGAGCGCCAGGGCGCGGGCAATACTCACGCGCTGCTGCTGGCCGCCCGAAAGCTCACATGGCACCTTGTTCTCATTGCCCGTAAGCCCCATCTGCGCGATCAACTCAAGCGCACGCGCCTCCGCCTGCTCACGCGGGCGCTTGAGCACGCGAATCGGAGCATCGGTGATGTTTTTCATCACCGTATAGTGCGGGAACAGGTTGTAGTTCTGAAACACCAGACCAAAACGCGAACGCGCTTGCTTGGGAACATCTCCCTTCGCATAGACCGCACCCGATCCCGCATCCGTCGCAACCGCAAGGTCGCCAAACGAGAGCGAGCCACCATCGAGCGTCTCGAGCAGCGTGGCGCAGCGCAGCAGCGTGGACTTACCGCCGCCCGAAGGCCCGATAATCGCCACGACCTCGCCGCGCTTTACCTCGAGCGAGATATCCTTGAGCACCTCATTGCCGCCAAACGCCTTGCGCGCGTTCGTTATCATCATTACCGTTCCGGACACGGGAACCTCCATGTGTTTGAGAAGTCAGCGAGCGTGTGGCTGACGAGACAATGTGCTTCGAAAGAGGAGCGCCGCGTACTTCTGTACGCAAGCGACGGTTTGAGGAGCAGATTGGCCGTCAGGCACGCGCGCAGCGTCGAGCAGTCCGCCGTTCGCTAGAACGGCGGAACGATCTAGTCATGATAATAGTCCAGCTTCTTTTCGGCGGCGCCCAGCAGCATCTCGACCACAAAGTTAAAGACCCAGTAGATCAGCGCCGCAATCGCAAACGGCACCATGCTCACTTGCGAGGCAACCAGCGCCTTGGCCGTCGAGAACATCTCCCCCACGCCGATGGCAAACGCCAGCGAAGTGTCCTTGACCAGCGTGATGATCTCGTTGCCCATCGCCGGCAGAATACGCTTGGCGACTTGCGGCATCACAATGTACAAAAATGTCTGCAGACGCGAATAGCCCAGCACCTCGGCTGCCTCGTATTGTCCGCGCGGAATGGACTGCAAGCCCGAGCGATAGATCTCGGCAAAGTAGCCGGCGTAGTTGATGATGAACGCCACAACGCACGCCGTCCATTTGGAATCGGGCGTGAGCGAAATGCCGAACACGTAGTACGGGGCGAAGTAGATGGCAAACATCTGCAGCATGAGCGGCGTACCGCGCATGACCGAAATGTAGATGCGCGCAATCCAGCGAAGCGGCGCAATTTTGCTCATGCGCATGAACGCCACGGGGATTCCCAGCGGAATCGACCCGAGCAGCGTTAGCACAAACAGCTGCAAGCTGACCAAGAATCCCTGGCCAAGCATCTGCATCATGACTTGAATAGACAACCCAAGCTCTCTTTCACAGTAACGGAACAGCGAACCCAATGCTAAAGCGGGTTTTCCAGGTGCCCGAGTTTGCCGTGAAAGAGGAGCGCCGCGTACTAAATGTACGCAAGCGACGGTTTGAACGGCAAAATCGGATGCCTGGGAAAGCCGCTATTTCAAGACCCAATTGTCGAAGGATAGACCGTAGCTCGCATACTTGTCGCACAGGTCCTTGACCGTACCGTCCTCATAGAGCGCCTTGAGCGACTCGGTCACGGCGTCGGCCGACTTGGTGTCGCCCTTCTTAAAGCCGACGGCATAGTGCTCGCTGGACAGCGGCTTATCAAGCTGCGTATAGGCATCGGGCTTGGCGGCAAGCTGATACTGGGCAATCGAAAGGTCGCAAGCCACGGCGTCGACCGCACCACTCTCGAGCTGCATAAAGGCCGTGTTGTACTCGCCGATGGTGTCGAGCGTGGCAAACGTCGCCGCCAGATCCTTCTGATCGCCCTCGAGCACGTCCTGAGCAGCGGAATCGGTCTGGGTGATCACCGTCTTGCCGGCAAGATCATCCCAGCTCTTGATGCCCGCATCCTTCTTGACCACGAGCACCTGCTCGTTGAGCATGTACGGCTCGGAGAACGTGTAGTCGTCCTCGCGACCCTCCATGGTAAAGCCGTTCCAGATGCAGTTGATGGCGCCGGAGTTGAGCAGCGTATCCTTGGCGTCCCAGTCGATGGCCTCGTATTTGACCTCCCAGCCCTGCTTATCGGCAACAGCCTTGGCCAGATCGAGATCAAAGCCGGTGTACTCGCCATCGTTGCCCACAAAGCCGTACGGAGGATAGGACTTATCAAAGCCCACCACGAGCTTCTTGGACTCCGCGGCGCCCTTCACATCCTTGGCCGCGGCAGAGCCAGCAGCGGAGCCCTTGCCAGCACCACCGCCGCAACCGACAAGACCAAGGCCAAGCACCGCGGCGAGCGAGCCGGCTAGACCAACAAACTGACGACGAGACATATCGGTGTTCATGGTATTCTCCCTTGATGGCACTTTAGTTAAGTAAAGTGAGTCATGTAACGTTCAGAATCATACACTTTACCTTGATAGAGTACAAGGGATAGGTTGCCCGCCGGGCACCGGGGCAGGGGTTAAGTTTGCTGCTCTACAGTCCTGCTCACGACGGAGGCCACATTAAGTGGCCTCCTGTTCGTGCGGAACTCGCGACAAACTTAACCCCTGCCCCGGTGCCCGGCGGGCAAACGTCGTTGGGCTTATCGCTGACAGGAAATGACCGCTTGCATATCGCCCGCTGGCTTGGCACGGTACAATGCTTGCAGCTTTTAATTCATGAATTAGTGGAGTTATTGATGGCAGAATCTCGTGCGGAGCGTAGGGCTCGTCGTGCTTTGGTGGAAGCGGCTGAGGGGTCAAAAGAGGAGAAATCCTCTACGAAATCCAAGTCTTCTAAAGCTGCAAAAAGCAAGTCGGCTAAGGGCAAGACTAAGGCCAAGCGTCCCGGCTCTCGTCGGAGCGAGGACAAGGCATCTCAGACTCGCTCCGAGCGCTCGCATAAAGATCCGGTTTCGTCTGCACATAAGGCTGCGGACCCCAAGTCTCCCTGTTCGATCATGAAAGCTTGCGGTGGGTGCACGGCGCTCAATCGTCCTTATAAGAAGCAGTTGGCAGCCAAGCAGGCTGCTATGGAGGAGCTGTTTGCTGAGCTCTGCGAGCGCGAGGGCATTAGCGTCGACCCCATTCGCGGTATGGGAGTCACCCTGGGAGACCCGGGTAAATATCCTGCGCCGCGTGGTTTTCGTCATAAGGCTGCCACTCCGTTTGCTCCCGGCAAAGAGGGCGCTGTCCGCTGCGGCTTTTTTGAACGTGGGACGCACAAAATCGTCGCCGTTCCCAAATGCCCCGTTGAGGCGCCGGGCGCTCGTCAGATTCTCAACGGCATCGCTCGCGAGGCCGAACGTCTGCATATTCCCGCCTTTAACGAAGACAAGCATCTGGGACTGCTTCGCTATGCCGTCGTTCGCTGCGGCTGGCGCACCGACCAGATTATGGTCACCCTCGTGACCGCTCAGCGCGACCTGCCGCATGCGCAGGAGTTCTTTGAGGCTGTCGCCGCACTCGATCCGCATATCGTCACCGTCGCTCAGAACATCAACGGTCGCCCCGGCAATGCCATCTTGGGTGAGGAGACTCGTATCGTCTATGGCGCCGAATGCATGCGCGACCAGCTGCTCGGCTGCGAGTTCGATATCTCCCCCACCGCGTTCTATCAGACCAATCCGCAGCAAACCGAGCTGCTCTATCGACTTGCCATTGACGGCATGGACCTGCAGCAGGGTGACATTCTTATGGACGCTTACTGCGGCAGCGGAACCATCGGCCTGTGCGCCGCGAAGGATGCCCAGGACAAGGGCATCGGCATTATGCTGCTCGGCGTGGAGCGCAACCCGGCGGGCATTGCCGACGCACGTCGCAATGCCGAGCTCAACGGCCTCACCCGCAGCGCTTGGTTTATGGCCGACGACGCCACCGATTACATCCTGGACGCCGCCGACAACAACGAGCGGATCGATGTCCTTTCCATCGACCCGCCGCGCGCCGGCTCCACCCCCGAGTTCCTCGAAGCCGCCTGCGCACTCAAGCCGCGCCGCATCACCTATATCAGCTGCAACCCTGTGACCCAAGAGCGCGACCTGCACCAGCTCCTCGACGGAGGCTATCGCCTGCTCAAGATCACGCCTGTCGACATGTTCCCCCATACCGACCACACCGAAACCGTAGCGGTCCTCGAGCGCCGCTAATCCACCCCGGTAGATTTTCGAGACAAGAAAGGGGGCGGCCCGTCTGGACCGCCCCCTTCGCTTGGTTTATGAACTCCGCTACATCCCCTTGCGCAGGTCACACACGCCGGCTGCCGCCATCTCGCGCAGCAGCGTCTCGCGGTCGCGCGTCACGATCAAATCCAGCGGGAAGTGAATCTCGTCGAGCATCTTGCGCGCGTGATCGAGCTTGCCAATGGCCATGCCAATGTGGGCATCGGTCGACACGCCAATACCCACGCCCAGCTCGGCGCAGCGCTCGGCGATCTTGCGGCATACGGCCCAATGCTCAGTGTCGACACCGTGTTCAAGACTATGGTTGTTGATCTCGATGATCTTGTGCTTGGCCTTGGCCGCCAACAGCACCTCATCGATATCGAACGGCACGCCCGAACGACCCGCATGCCCAAGCATGAACACCTTGGGGTGCTCCAGGGCATTGATGTACATCTGGGTCGTTTGGGCGAGCGTCGCGCCTTCGGCAAACTGCGGGTTATGCACGCTTGCCACCAAATAATCCAAATTACGCGTCACCAAATCGAACAGCGAATGCTCACGACTATACGAATCGCCGGCGATATCGAGCGAAACGGGAATGTCTTCGCCAAACAAGCTGCCGTCCAGCGAAACGATATCAGCCTCGGCACCACGCAGCACCAGCACGCCGCTCCAAATGCGCGGCCAGATATCCTGGTTAATAAAGAATTGGAAACTGCGCAGGTCATTGGGACAAGGCGTAACCATCGAGCTTAAATGATCGGCGGAACCGAGCACCTGAAGGCCGCGCTCCGCCGCCCAATAGATGTTCTCCTCGATGGTTGAGTACGCATGCGCAGAGAACATCGTATGAGTATGAATATCACAAGAAAGAAGGTAGGGCATCGGGTCTCCTTGTCCAGTATGGCCGTCGCGTATATTCATTGTACGCATAGCTTTCGGCAGTCGTAAAACTGCTTCATCCCAATCACACAACGGCATAGACAACGGGGTCTGGCTTAAAACCAAACCCCGTTTCACGTAAAACATTGTAAGCAGAGCGCTTTACTTTCGACGATATTCGTCGGCCAGCTGCTTCCAGGCAGGCAGAGAGTTGACGATTGTCTCATAGCTCACGCAGTAGCCCAGGCGGAACCAGCCCGGCATGCCAAAGCTATCCGAAGGCACCGCGAGCAGCTCACGCTTCTTCGCGCGCTCACAGAACGCATTCGCATCGGACTCCAGCGCTTTCACCCATAGGTAGAACGCGCCATCCGGCTCAACATAGGTGTAGCCGTACTCCGCTAGTGCATCGGTAAGCGCGGTGCGGTTGCGAGCATAGGCCTCGACATCGCTCGGTTCATCAATGCAGTCGATGATTACACGCTGGAAGAGCGCCGGTGCACACACGAAGCCCAGCGTACGGGCGGCACCGGCAACGGCGGGCATTAGACGAGCTGCCTGAGGATTCGTATTGGGAACCAGGATCCACCCGACGCGCTCGCCCGGTAGCGAAAGCGACTTGGAATACGAGTAGCACACGATGGTGTGCTCGTAGATCGAAGGCACCCAAGGCACCTCGGCGCCATAGACAATCTCGCGATACGGCTCATCAGAGATGAGCGTGATTGGGTTCTCGGAATCGCGCTTGGCGTTGACCTCGCGTAAAACATTGGCCAGTCGCGTCAGTGTATCGCGCGTATACACTGCACCGGTCGGGTTGTTGGGTGAGTCGATAATGACGGCAGCGGTCTTATCGGTAATCGCCTTGAGCACGTTATCCACGCTCAGCTGGAACGTATCTTCATCGGCGAGCGCCTCGACGCACGTACAACCAGCTTTCTCGATCCACACGCGATACTCCGGGAAGTACGGAGCGATAACGATGACCTCGTCGCCCGGATTGGTAATCGCGTTGAGCGTGCAGGTGAGCGAAGCCGCGGCACCCACCGTCATAAAGACGTCCTTGCCCTCATAGCTCGTGCCAAAGCGACGGTTGAGCGAGTCGGCGACGGCTGCTCGACATTGCGGCAGACCCGGCGCAGGCGTGTATCCATGCAGCTGGTCGCTCGGCAGCTCCAAGGCCTTCTTAATGGACTCAGCCACGGCGGCAGGTGCCGGAACGCTCGGGTTACCCAGCGAAAAATCGAATACGTTCTCCGCGCCGATCTGTGCCTTGCGCTCAAGGCCATAGCTAAAGATCTCACGGATGATGGAGCTTTCCGCACCGCGAGCATACATAGTTTCGTTGATCATCTGTTCCCCTTTCGCATAGGCGCTATTGTACGCTTTAGCTGAGCAAAGTGCCGCAGCAATGTTGATTGGGGACAGACTTAAATGCGTGAAAACGCTCATTTAAGTCTGTCCCCAATCAACATATCGCTCAAAAGAAAAAGCCTCCACAGGTTTCCCCGCAGAGGCTTTCGCTACAAGAACTATTTGTCGGCGTCGGTGTTGCCGTCAGCGTTGACAGCATTGCCATCACCGGCATCATCGGATGCGGCTTCGGCATCCTCCTGCATGGCCGCCTGCGCAAAGGCCGCAGCATCAGCCGCCAGCTCCTCCTCGCTCATGCGAGGCGAGCGCTTCTTGGTCGGCATGCCGGCCGCCTTGGCGTTGCGCTCCTCCTTGGCCGCCAGGATATCGCCCTCGCGCTCAAGGTAAGCATCCCACTCGTTGTCGAGCAGGGCGTTCACGGCGTCGCCTTCGACGGTCTCGCGCTCAAGCAGCACCTTCGCCATCAGATCGAGCTGATCGCGACGGGCATCCAAAATCTCGACCGCACGGCGATGGGCTTCGCGCATGATGCGCTGAACCTCGATATCGATGCGGCGCGCCGTCTCCTCGGAGTAATCCTGGTGATCGGCGTAGTCGCGACCCAGGAACACCTGATGTTGCGCCTCGCCAAAGACCTGCGTGCCCAGCTCCTCGCTCATGCCCAAGCGCGTGACCATCTCGCGCGCCATCTTAGTCGCGCGCTCCAGATCGTTGCTCGCGCCCGACGTGATGTCGTCGCACATGAGCTCCTCGGCAACGCGACCGCCCAAGAACACGGCGAGCTCGTCGAGCATCTCGTTCTTGGTCTTGAGGAAGTGATCCTCCTGCGGAAGCTGCAGTGTGTAGCCCAGGGCCTGACCGCGGCTGACGATCGAGATCTTATGAACCGGATCGGAATGCTCCAAGATGTGGCCCACCAGGGCGTGGCCGCTCTCATGGTAGGCAATCGTGGTGCGCTCGGCTTCGGTCATCACGCGACCCTTGCGTTGCGGTCCGGCAATCACGCGCTCCATCGACTCCTCGACCTCGTCCATCGAGATCACAGAACGATGACGGCGAGCGGCCAGCAGCGCAGACTCGTTGAGCAGGTTCGCCAAATCGGCGCCAGTAAAGCCAACGGTCATCTGGGCGAGCTTCTCAAACTTAACGTCCTCGTCCATCGGCTTGTTCTCAGCATGCACGCGCAAGATCTGCTCGCGGCCCTTCACGTCCGGACGGTCGACCGTAACCTGACGGTCAAAACGACCGGGGCGCAGCAATGCCGGGTCCAGAATATCGGGGCGGTTGGTCGCGGCGATCAGGATGACCGACTCGCTTTCCTCAAAACCGTCCATCTCGACCAGCAGCTGGTTGAGCGTCTGCTCGCGCTCGTCGTGACCGCCGCCCAGACCGGCTCCGCGCTGACGTCCCACGGCATCGATCTCGTCAATAAAGATGATCGACGGAGCCTGAGACTTGGCCTCCTTAAAGAGGTCACGCACACGGCTGGCGCCGACACCCACGAACATCTCGACAAAGTCGGAACCCGAGATGCTAAAGAACGGCACGCCCGCCTCGCCGGCAACGGCCTTGGCCAGCAACGTTTTACCGGTACCCGGAGGGCCCACCAGCAACACGCCACGCGGGATCTTGGCGCCCAGCTTGCGATAGCGATCCGGATCGCTTAAAAAGTCACGGATCTCCTCGAGCTCCTCGACTGCCTCGTCCACGCCGGCAACGTCCTCGAACTTGACCTTGGGACGCGTAGCCTCGTTGGTCTTGGCATTGGTCTTGCCAAACTGCATGTTCCTATTATTGGCGCCCATCATCTGGCGCATAAAGTAGAACATGATGGCGATCAGGGCAATCGTCGGCAGCACACTCATCGCCAAGTCGCCCCAAAAATCGGGGTCGTTGGTGTTGACGATGTACTTGGTATCGGGGTGCTCCGCCATGAGCTCGGCAAGCGAATCGGAGCCGACATAGGTCGAGGAGAAGCTCTTGAGCTCGCTCGTGTCACCCTTGTCCTTTTTCGTCTTCCAGTAATGACCCGCCACGCTTCCGTCTTGAACCGTATAGGTCAAATCTTCGACGCGATCCTGCTTAATGGCGTTGACCATCTCGCTCGTCGCGAGCTTTACGGTATTGCTGGAGCTGGCAAAGCCGGAGCCCATGTTAAAGAAGGCGTAGCCCAGAAGCGCGCAAGCCAAAATAAAATACAGCCAGCCCGTACGCGTGGGCTTCTTGCCTCCGGGCATCCCCGGGATCTTAGGCTCCCGGGGAGTCTGGGAATTGTTATCGTTACGGTCGTCGGGCATCTTACGAATAAACCTCCGGTTTCAAAATGCCCAGATACGGAAGGTTACGATAGCGCTCGGCATAGTCGAGGCCGTAGCCCACCACAAAGGCATCGGGGCAATGGGTTCCAACATACTTGGGCGTGACGGCCGAGGTACGGTCCTCAACGTCCTTCCACAGGAAGGCGGCAACCTCCAGCGAAGCGGGCTTGCGGCTCTCGAGGTTCTTCATCAGATACTTGAGCGTCAGGCCCGAGTCCAGAATGTCCTCGACGATCAGCACGTCGCGACCGCGGATGTCGATATCCAGGTCCTTAATGATACGCACGATGCCCGAGGACTTCACACCGTCGCCATAGCTCGAAACAGCCATGAAATCGATGTTGGTCGGCAGCTCGATCTTGCGCATCAGGTCGCCCATAAAGACCACGGCGCCGCGCAGGACCGCAATCAGCACCAGATCCTTACCCGCGTAGTCGCGAGTAATCTGCTCGCCTAGGCGAGAGACGATACCGTCGATATCCTCCTGCGTAAACAGAACCTTCTCGATATCCGGATGTTGAGAAGCCATGACAACCCTTTCTTGTGCTTAATCGCCCACGCACCGCCGCATGGACGCGAACTACACATTCTAGCAGCGCACGGGGTATATTTACCAGCACGTGCGCCATCAGCGCGGGAATACCGTCAACGTCGCACAGAATAGCTGGCGCGAAGCGCTATTCCGCATCGACCACACGAAGCAGATATGCCACGCGCGTTGCGGCCGTGCATTTAAAACGCTCGTCCGCGCGAACGCCCGCGACCCATACTACGGCACCTCCCGGAGCCGTTCTTACCACGGGTACGCCAGAGCGGTCTGAAACAGGAATGCGCGCCTCGTTTAACAGGTCTGACACTTTCTTGCTTCGGCCGTTCATCCCCAACGGGCACATCACGTCTCCCGGCACAGGGCTATCCACCCACAGGCGCGCCGATCGTGCCTCGGTGGGGATCTCCCCGCGCGAGCCGGCTAACATCCGCTCGCCATCGCGGTCGGCAAACCCCAGGGCCGCCGCATCCACCAAGGCCGCAACCTTTCCGGCAGCAGCAAGCTCGCGGGCACGGTGCACGATATCGCACCCCGGCTCCACAGCCATCGGCTCCGCTGTCAGCATATGCCCCGCCCCCAGCGGCAGACAACCGGGAACGGAGATCCAATCGGCCACTAAACCCTCGCGCGCCGCCGGGGCCTTGAGTGCCAGCATGCCAAACTCCACACGGGCATCAATTCCCGCAGGAAGCGTAACCGAGCCCGAGCCCGCAGCGACGCAGGCGAGCACGCGCTCCACGTGCCGCATCTCCGGTCGCGCGTCGGGATCGATGCGCTTAATCGCCAACCGCACGATACGCCGTGCAATCACAACCTCAGCGGCGGCAAGACGGCGCGCATCGAGCACCAGTGCGCCCGCCGCTTCCTTGCGCAGGCAGCTTCGAAACGCCTGTGCCGAAAGCTGGGAAAGAAAGACGTCTTCGTCGCCCAGAATTTCGCAAGCGGCGCCAATCGTCTTACAGACGCTCGCGTTGCGCCGTGCCACCACCGGCATCACCCGATGGCGTACATAGTTGCGCAGGTACGAAACGTCCTCGTTGCTTTCATCTTCCCGCCATGGCTGACCGTGCACCTGCAGATAGCTCACGAGCTCATCGTGCGTGAGGTCGAGCAAGGGGCGAACCACAATGTTCCGACGGCGCGGAATGCTCGATAGACCCGCGGGACCCGACCCTTTAATGGCATTCATCAAAAATGTTTCCGCGCGGTCCGACGAAGTATGCGCGGTACAGATACGAGCCGCCGTCCGCGGTGCGCCCGATTCAGCACAAAGTTCGCGAACATATCTCCGTGCCGCGGCATAGCGCACCTCGCGAGCCGCAGCCTCGATATTGCCCGATTCGTCATCAAAATAGGCATGCTCAACACACAGCGGCAAGCCGTATTGCGCGCACAGGTCACGTACAAAGGCCTCGTCGCCATCGGATGCCTCCCCGCGCAGATGATGGTTTACATGCAGCACGTGCAATCGCTCGCGCGCAATGGGAGCGACGCCGCGCCCGTCCTGGATATCCAGCTTTGATGTGCAAGCCATAAGGAGCAGCGCCGTCGAGTCCGCACCGCCTGATACCATGAGCACTACGGGGGCAGCGGCCCGCCGCGTTGCCAGGGCGCTCTTATCCGTCCTCGGCGCGGCATGATGTCCATAGTGCTGAGATACCGTTGGCATTCGCTTCCTCCTCTATTCGTCCGCACTCATTGTATCCTTTGGAATCTTATGTCTCGCCTGCACCTTCATATCCTCGGCAGCGGCTCAAAAGGCAACTGCGCACTCGTCGAGGGGCCTCAGGGGCTCATCATGATCGACAACGGCCTGTCCCGCCGCGAGACACTTAAACGCATGGCGGAGCTTGGCCTCTCGGCAGACGACGTCGCCGCTCTTGTAATCACCCATGAGCATGGTGACCATATCAAGGGGCTCGATGTATGGTGCAAGCACTGGCATGGTCCCCTCTTTGCCAGCAGGGACACCCTTTCATGCAAAGAAAACCTCGCGCACCTGCCCGTAGAGGAATTTGACCCCGGCGACACGCTCCCCATTTCCGGCATCCACGTGCAAACCTACTCAACATCGCACGATGTCATCAATCCTGTCGGCTATCGATTTAATGCTCTCGATGATTCCATTGGGTTTGCCACCGACACCGGAGAGTTATCGAGCAAGGCCATAGGCATCCTCAAAGACTGTCGAGTTCTCGCGCTCGAAAGTAACCACGATGTAACTATGTTGCGCGAAGGAGCGTACCCCCGCTTTCTTCAGGAGCGCATCCTGTCCACAAAGGGGCACCTCTCCAACAACCAGGCCGCCGAAGCCGCGCGCGAACTTGTTACCGATCGCACCGAACAGCTCATCGCCATGCATATCAGCCAGGACAATAATCGTCCAAGCCTTACCGTCAAAAGCTATGCCAACGCGCTTGATGCAAGTCTCGATGATGAACTCGGCAGTTCTGCCACCCGTCTTCAAGGGCCACGGAAGCTCTCGATACGCCCTGCAAGCCAGTATCAACCGACAACCATTCAATAGCCCCTCAAGACAACAA
>CAUBMI010000020.1 GCA_958436995.1 uncultured Collinsella sp. | reverse complement strand
AGCGGACATTCGCGGCAAACAACGCCACAGCCACGCCCCAAACGCTCGCTCCCTCACGGGTTCGAGCCCAGACGACGGGTACGAAAAAGCCCGGCTACCGTAGTAGTCGGGCTGCTGCGTTTGGAGCGGACAACGGGGCTCGAACCCGCGACCCCAACCTTGGCAAGGTTGTGCTCTACCAACTGAGCCATGTCCGCATATGTAAAACAAAACGGGTGCCGGAGCGCCCGGATGTTGCCTGGAGGCGAAGCCCGGATTCGAACCGGGGGTAAAGGCTTTGCAGGCCTCTGCCTTACCACTTGGCCACTTCGCCGAAAAAGGACCGCCTAAACGGTCCGGAAATGCAATGGAGCGGACAACGGGGCTCGAACCCGCGACCCCAACCTTGGCAAGGTTGTGCTCTACCAACTGAGCCATGTCCGCTTGCGGGTTATTAATTTACGCGAGTTGTCCAAAAGACGCAAGTACTTTTTTCAAAAAACTTGTCTGCCGCATGTTCTTAGTAGCTAAACGCGCTAAAGCGATTGGCTAGGCACACGATTCCAGCGCTCCGCTAAACAGCTTCACCATCTGCACGCGCGTGCCGGCGCCGTCCGTACGATGAGCAACCTCCACGTTATCGACGAGCATACGCATAAGCTTGATACCACGGCCGCGCTCCTCAGATGCGACCGGTTCGCTCGTTTCATCGATAGAATAGCCGGCACCTCGATCAAGCACCTCAACCACAACGCGATCGCCATAGGCCTGAACCGTCAGGACGCACCCGATACCGCCCGCATGGTCATAGGCATTACCCAGCGCCTCCCCCGACGCCAATGCGACATCGTAGCGCTCGTCGCGGCGCAACGGAAGCGATTCAAGGAGTTCGGCGATGCGATGTCGGTAGTATGGAAGATTCTCGATACCCTGACGGACCTCGACGCTCTTACTCCAGCGAGGCAGCTCCCCCACCGGAATGGCGGGAATAGACTCCCGTGCCGGCCCCGCGACATGAAGGATATCGACAAGACGAGCAATCTCCAAAAAGCGAACAACTTCACCCGATGCATTGACGAGCGAAAGCAGGCCTTCTCGCCTCATGAGCTCACGAGCGCGCGTAAGCAGGAATGCCAAGCCCGTCGAATCGATAAAGCTAACAGCCTGACAGTTGATGACGACACGACGCACGCCGCGGCCAATCAAAGCATCCAACCGCCGACGCAGCGCAGGCACCGTGGCGATGTCGATATCGCCTGGTGGCGTCAAAACCGCTATGTCATTCCACTCATTCATACGACCATGGTTCCCCAAAAAAGCCCACTCGATGCATTCGTTTCCCCAACCGTACGGATTCAGCCCGCCCAGCGTCGTCTATGAACGACCCCGTAAAAACTCAAGGGACACCAATGCAATGTCATCGTCCAGCGCCGATTCGGTAAATCGGTCAAGCTCGCCCAAGACCTTGCCGCAAATGCCCGACACGCCCTCACCCGAGACAGAGAGCAGAAGGTCGCGAAGGCGCTGCTCGCCAAAGAAAGCACCCGAGCGGTCACGCGCTTCGATTGTTCCGTCGGTGTACATAAATAGCATGTCACCAGGAGCGAACGTAAACACGCCTGTCTCGTACACCATGCTCTCAAAGGCACCGATTACCCCCGATTGGCATCCAAGCAGCTCGACCTCTCCCCCACGAGCCTCGCCGCCACCCAGCGGCATCGACTCTGGCCTGATGACCATGGTCGGAGGATGGCCCGCCGAACAATACGTTGCACGTCCGGCTTTAAGGTCAATCTTGGCGATAAAGGCCGTCACGAACGTCTCGACCCTCGAAAAGCCCATAAGCATGCTGTTAAGAGAGCGTGCCATGCGGGCCGGTCCAGCGCCCTCCCAGGCATATGCCGTCAGGGCCGTCTTGACGAGTGCGGACATCGATGCAGCCTCAATGCCTTTGCCAGACACATCGCCCAGAATCATGACGGCGCAATCGTCGGGAAGACGGATGAGCGTATAGAAATCGCCGCCGACCAACGCCGAGTTCGTGGCCGACAGGTACACCGAATCGGCGGCGATTCCCGGAACATCCCCCAGTGAATTTCTCATGCCAATCTGGAGGGTCTGAGCGATATGGCGCTCCTCACGCTTTTGAGATTCGCCTTCATAGATCAGTTCAAAGTCATGAGCCAAGTGCACCAAGTAGTCATATTCAAGGTCATCAATCGGCTCTTGGCTACCATCACGAAGCAGCAGCGCACGCGTCGTCGGCCCCTTCGCAACAGAAGCAGGAACGATCGCGTCGTTACTGTGCTTGCCATCGCCCTCAGAGCGCGGGCGCCCCGCCTCGATGCCGGCGTCGACGTAGAGACCCTGGCAAGGCAGGCCATGTGCCCTAAGCCAGCCTCCCATAGGCATCGATTCGTCAACGCGAGTTATACGGACGTGTTTAAGGTCCTCGGCACTCGTGCCGCCCAAAACAGATGCCTCAAAGCCATCAGGGGCAGCCCCCAAACGTGCCGCTGGCGCCGTCGTGGAAAAGAAAAGCTTCTCGGGATCGTCCGGCAAAGCAACGCGACTGCCGCCTTCAAAATCTATGACGTAGGAATCCAGACTGGCGTCATACTCAATAGGGCAAAAATGGCAGTTGAGCATATTGCAGATCTCGGACGATACCGCCTGGGTAGCCGCGGCGGAATCGTCTAGAAAGGTAAACAACTCATCACGCAGCACATTGAGGGAACGACCAAGCTCGGCCGTGCGACGGGAGCGAAGGCTCGATGCCATGCCGACCAGCTGGATAGACAGGTAATCGCAAATGACCTCGAGCACATTAACGTCATAGGCGAGCGGTGCCTGGGGGCGTTTCCAACCAACTTCCAGCACGCCGAGGATCTGCGTACCGTAAAAAACGGGAAGACAGATTTCACTGCGGTACGGAGGCATATCCTGCATGCGCAACAGGTGCTTTGAACGATTATCCAGGTCCATGAACATACCGGAGGCGGCCTTATCGCCCTCAAGGTCCTGTTGGATCGACAAGCGACAGGCACGCGACTCGCGAAGAACATACGTCGGAATGCCAGCGCCATACGGCAAAAACTCGGGCAGGTAGCTGTCGAGCAGCTCCTTGGAAACACCGCGAAGCTTAAAGCCGCCGCTCTCAGAAAAATAGATAGCGGCACCCGAAGCATCGAGCGTTCCTACAAGCTGGTTCAAAACGGTATCAAGCAGGCTGGGTAACTCATCGGAGCCCACAGTGCTCATAATGACCGAGAGCGTGCCAGAGAGACGCTTGTTCGCCACTCTAAGCTCCGATAATGCACGCTTGAGTTGCCGGTCGTGAGAATACTGTTCCTCGATACTGTGAAGCGCCACCAGGACACGTGGTGCGCGGCGCCCAAAGATGCGTGGAGGCGTTACGGAGCCCGCACGAACCAAGACGGGAATAAAAGAGCCGTCACTCAGCTTGAGCATCAGTTCGTTCTCGGAGCCATCAGTTTCAAATGGCAGACGATGTTCCGTCGCACGTTCAAAAGCGGACGAGTACAGGACGTCTTTAACATCTCCACCGATAACGTCAGCGCGTTCCTCGCACATCAAACCAAGTAAGCGATTATTCACATGCAGAATGGTTCCGTCGAGCTCGCAGATGATGACAGCATCGCTCGTGATCTCGACTAGTTGGGCAACGTCTGCCCACTCGTTGCGTTCAAGCGTTTCCATCGTGGACCCCACCGTCTATCGGTAACAAAAAAGCCTCCGAAGAGGCTTCTCAAATGCGATGGTGTCGGAGGCGGGACTTGAACCCGCATGACCAAAAAGCGGTCACTAGCACCTCAAGCTAGCGCGTCTGCCAATTCCGCCACTCCGACATGCTATGTTGTTGATTCGCAGTTCGTTTTGTTCGACCCGCGCGTTCAACGAGGAAGATAATAACCTATGATTCGAGAACTGTGCAAGCACTTTTTTCAAAAAAGTTTACGAATTTGTAAATGCGCAGGTAAATCCGTATGCCCGGCCCCGAATCGGTGTTGCCTCCCGACGCGTCCTCGGGCATGGGCGATATTTTGCTACGCACTTCGTGCTGCAAAATATCGCTCCCCCTGCGGAATGCGCCGGGAGGCAACACCGATTCGGGGCCTACCAACACATACTCCAGGCACAGTTCTCAAACATGTTCTGGGGCTGATGCAAATTTGGTGGCTCGGCAAAGCCGAGCCCTTATATGGGGAGGCCGGAGCCAAAGCTCCGGCCTCACTAACTTTCCTATTAGATTAAGTAAGCGATCAAGGAATCGCCCCCCTGCAGCGGTAACACAGGGCCCGTGCTGGACTTAGTTTTCAGAACATTCCGCAGACCAGGAAACCCCCTTATCCACAGCTCCGAAGGAGCAGGATAAGGGGGTTTCCATGGTCGAGGACGTTCTGAAAACTAAGTCCAGCACGGGCCCGGACAAACAGCCGACTACAGGTCGATGTGAGATTCCTTGATCGGGAACGGCTCCGCGAAGTGGCAGGCGCAGCAGTGGCCCGGGGCAACTTCCTTAAACTCAGGAAGTTTCTCGGAGCAGATGCCCTGCGCGATCGGGCAGCGCGTGTGGAAACGGCAGCCGGTCGGCGGATCCAGCGGCGACGGCGGATCGCCGGCGAGGATGATGCGCTTGCGGGTCTTCTGGATATCCGGATCGGGCACCGGCACAGCAGATAGCAGCGACTGCGTGTACGGATGGTGAGGCTCGCTATAGAGCGTCTTCCAGTCCGAAACCTCGACCATCTTACCCAGATACATAACGGCAACGCGATCGGAGATGTGCTGCACGACGGACAGGTCGTGGGCGATAAACAGATATGCGGTACCGAACTTGTCCTGAAGCTCCTTGAGCAGGTTCAGAACCTGGGCCTGAATGGAAACATCCAGAGCGGAAACGGGCTCATCGCAGATGATCAGCTTGGGCTTCAGAGCGAACGCGCGGGCGATGCCGACACGCTGACGCTGACCGCCCGAGAACTCGTGCGGATAGCGGTTGATGTGCTCGGGGTTCAGGCCGACGACGTCGAGAAGCTCGCGGACGCGCTCAATGCGCTCCTCCTTGGTTCCCACGCCGTGAATGGTCATGGGCTCGGAGACGATCTCGCCGATGGTCATACGAGGATTGAGCGAAGCATAAGGATCCTGGAAGATAAACTGCATCTCACGACGCATGTCCTTGATCTCATGCTTGCTCATCTCGGCAACATCTTTACCCTGGAAGAACACCTTACCGGCAGTCGGCTTGGTCAGGCGCATGATGGTGCGACCCGTGGTGGACTTACCGCAACCTGACTCGCCGACCAGGCCAAAGGTCTCGCCCGGATAAATCTCGAACGAAATGTCATTCACGGCAGAGACGACACGCTTGGAGAAGCGCTTGGCGAACATGCCGGACTCGGCGGGGAATTCCTTAGAGAGGTGCTCGACCTTCAGCAGCGGAGTGCGCTCGTTCTTATCTGCCATTTACGCCTCGCCTCCCTTCTCGGAATCCTTGCGCGTACGGGACGTCGCAGGAGCATTCTTGAGGAACTCGGGGTCGCCGGAGTAGTGGCACGCGGAATAATGGCCAGACTCAGTGACAACACGCTCAGGACGCTGCTTGCGGCACTTATCGGTCGCATAGGGGCAACGAGGCGAGAACACGCAACCCTCGGGCAGGTTCATGAGCGAGGGCGGGTTGCCGTGAATCGGCGTCAGCGGCTTCTTCTCATCGATAGCCTGCTCCGGGATGGAGCGGATAAGGCCCCAGGTGTAGGGATGACGGCTCTCGTAGAAGATCTCTTCGGCAGTACCGAACTCGACGGGACGGCCGGCGTACATAACCATGATTTTGTCGGCCATATCGGCGACAACGCCCAGGTCATGGGTAATCATGATAATGGCGTTGCCGTTCTTCTCCTGCATTTCCTGCATCAGCTCAATAATCTGAGCCTGAATGGTAACGTCCAGGGCAGTCGTGGGCTCGTCGGCAATCAGAATATCGGGATCACAGGCAAGGGCCATGGCGATCATGACGCGCTGACGCATGCCACCAGAGAACTGGTGCGGATACTCGTTGACGCGCTTCTCGGGCTCGGGAATGCCAACGAGATCCAAAAGCTCGGTGGCGCGCTTGAGCGCCTCCTGCTTGGAGTAGCCACGGTGCAGACGAAGTCCCTCGCCCACCTGCTTGCCGATCTTATAGACCGGGTTAAGGGAGGTCATAGGATCCTGGAAGATCATCGCGATATCGTTGCCGCGAATATGCTGCATTTCTTCCTCGGTCATCTCGAGGATCGAACGACCGCGGTAGCGAACGTCGCCGCCCTCAATCTTTCCCGGAGGCATCGAGATGAGGCCCATGATGGTCATGGCGGTCACAGACTTACCGGAGCCGGACTCGCCGACGACGCCCAGGGTCTCGCCACGATCGAGCGTGTAGGACACACCGTCGACGGCGCGAACGATGCCATCCTCGGTGTGGAAATACATCTTAAGGTCATCGACCTCGAGCAGATGCTGGCCCTCGGGAACCGGCTGGTCCTTCAGGTCCACATAGTTCTTGTTCTTCTTCATCCTTATGCGTCCTTCATCTTGACGTCGAGGGCGTCGCGCAGACCGTCACCCAGCAGGGTGAAGGCGAGCACCGTCGAGAGAATTGCCAGACCGGGCATGATCATCATCCAGGGAGCAGTCAGAAGATACTGCTGACCGTCCTGAATCATGGAGCCCCACGAAGGCGTAGGCGGGATAACGCCCATGCCGAGGAAGGACAGAGCGGACTCGGTCAGAATAGCGCCACCAATGTTCATGGTCGCGTAGACCACGATAGAAGCAACGGAGTTCGGGAAGATATGGCGCATCACGATACGAGCATCGGATGCACCCATCGCGCGCGCAGCGTCAACATAGTCGTTTTCCTTGACTGTCAGGATCGCGGATCGGAAGACACGGGCAATCGAGGGCCAGCCGAGAATACCGATGGCGATGAAAACATTCTGAAGACCACGGCCGATAACGGCAATCATGGCAACAACGAACAGCACGTACGGGAACGCCAGGAAGATATCCGCACAGCGCATGATGATCGTATCCCAGATGCCGCCATAGAAACCGGCAAGGGCGCCCATGACCAGACCGATCACCGTAGAGATGGCGGTGGCCATAATACCGACGGAAAGCGAAACGCGTGCACCGTAGATAACACGGACGAGAATGTCACGACCAAGAGAGTCGGTGCCAAACGGGTGCTCGGCACACGGAGCCAGCAGCGAAGTCTCGGCCATGGTGGTCGAGTCAGAAGCCGTAGGAGAGCCGAGCCAGGGCTTAGCCCACAGATCGGCGGTCAGGGCGACCACAACAACGATGATGATCCAGCAGACACCGATAACGGCGAGCTTGTTCTTACGAAGACGCTTAAAAGCGTCGCCCCACAGCGTGCGAGACTTGGCGGGAGCAGATGCGGCCTTGGTGGCGGTAGCCTGCTCCTGAGACTGAGAATCAGTTTCCTGCATGAGACGTACCTCCCTTAGGCCTTATCCGACGGACCGCCAAGGCGGATGCGCGGGTCGAGGAATGCATAGCTAATGTCGACGAGCAGGTTGATCACCATAACGACGACAACAATGAGCGTAACGCCGCCCATAACGATGGGCCAGTCGCGCATGCTAATGGCGCGGTAGACCTCGAAGCCGATGCCGGGCCAGTTAAAGACCGTCTCGGTCAGGATGGCGCCCGAAAGCATGCCGCCGAAGTCGACACCAATATACGTAACGACGGGGATGAGTGCATTCTTAAGCGCATGCTTGATAATGATCGCGCGATTGGAGAGACCCTTGGCCTTTGCCGTACGGATGTAATCCTGGTTCATGACGTCAAGCAGCTGCGAGCGCATAATGCGGGCGGCATAAGCAGTCGAAACCGAAGCCAGCGTAATGGTCGGAAGCACATAGTGCATCCAATCCTGATACTGAGAGCTGGAACCGCCGGCACCCGAGATCGGCATGGAGAATGCACCGCCCGTGGCGTCCTTGAGAATGACGCCAAAGAACAGCTGCAGCAACATACCGAGCCAGAAGGCCGGGACGGCAACGAGAATCGACGTGGTGAGCGTTACCAAAATATCCCAGAAGGAATAACGCTTAACCGCCGAAATGATACCCGCACCGATACCCATGATTGCCTCGAGCACGATGGCGCACGCGGCAAGTTTGACCGTATACGGATACTTCTGGGCAAAGATTTCCGTAACCGGCAGCTTGCGCTGGTACGAATTGCCCAGATCGCCATGAAGCAGGCCGTTCATGTAATACAAGTAACGGTCCACGAGCGACGTTTGAACGGGGTCGCCGTTCTCGTCAAGGATCGCGTTGCCGTCCTCGTCCGTCTGGACCAGGTGATAGCGAACGCGAAGCTGAAGCTCCACCTCGGGGGACAGAGCCTTGTCTCCACCGATCAGCTTGATCGGATCTCCCGGCACGATATTCTGGAGGGCGAACAGAATCAGCGTAACGCCCAAAAACACCGGGATGAACTGAAGCACACGTTTAACGATGTACTTACCCATACCACTCCCCTATCTAGGGATTAACCTAAATGGGATGCCGATCGCCAGACCGGCATCCCAAAATTACCATCAGCCAGTTTACCCCAGGTTAGGGAGAACTGTATGTTTCCCATGAGGTCTACGTAAATACTTGACCCTCACGGAAGTTGCAAAACCCTTAGGCAAGCTCGGCGGTACCCAGATCGGCGTGCTTCTGCGGATCAACATAGAGATGCTTGACGCGGTCAGAGCCAGCGATGGTGTGCGTGTAGAACATCACCGGGATAACCGGGCAGTCAGCAGCGACCATGGCGTCGGCCTCCCGCATCTTGGCGATGCGCTCCTCGTCATCAACCGTGGTGCGGGCCTCGTCGACCTTGGCATCGAACTCGGGGTTGCTGTAACCGGAGCGGTTGTCGCCACCGAGGGAGTCGGAGTGGAACAGCGGGTACAGGAAGTTGTCCATGATCGGGTAATCGGCGATCCAGCCCAGACGGCCGAACTGATAGTTGAAGTTCTGATACTGCTCGAGCAGGGCAGACCACTCAGGGGTATCGGAGACAGCGGTAACGCCAACCTTGGCGAGGTCGCCGATGATGGACTCCATGATCTCCTTGTGACCACCGTCCTGGTTGTAGGAAAGGGTCACGCTAATGCCACGATCGCCGTTAGCGCCAGCGGGAGCGACCTTGTCGAGGTACTCGTTAGCCTTGTCGACGTCATAGGCGCAGAACTCCCATGCACCCTCCTTGTAGCCGGCGATTCCCGGAGGAACAATACCGTCGGCGGGGGTACGGGTACCCTTGAAGATGGTCTTGCAGATGGCCTCACGGTTGATGGCCAAGGAGATGCCCTTGCGCAGGTCGGCGTTATTGAACGGCTCGGCCGTGGTGTTGCAGGTCAGATAGTACGTGGAAGGCTCGGCACCGAGCAGCATATGCTCGCCGTCACCCATGGTGTAGCCGTCCTTGGACTCGCCACGGTCCTTCTTGGCGGCGTCGATCTGAGCAACGGGAACGTCGCAGACATCGAGGTTACCGGCCTGGAACTCCTTGTAAGCGGTCTCCATGTCCTTGATGACCTGGAAGTGGATGCCATCGATCTTGGCCTTGTCGCCATAGTAATCGTCAAACTTCTTGAGGTTGATCTCCTGGCCATCCTCCCACTTACCGTCCATCATGAACGGGCCGTTACCGACCGGGGCAAGGTAGAAGCTCTTGACATCGGACTCGGCGCACTCGGGAACCGGGGACAGAGCCGGGTGAGAGGCGACGAAGGGGAAGTCGGCGTAAGCGGAAGACAGCTTGACGACGAGGGTCTCATCGTCGGGGCAAGTAACACCGCTGAGCTCGGTAGCGTTGCCGGCAAGCAGATCGTCATAGCCCTCAACCATGGAAAGGTGATAGGAAACCTCGGAAGGACCATACTCGGTGGCGATGGCCGACTTGGTGTTGACTAGACGCTCCCAACCGAGCTTGAAGGACTTGGAGGTAACGTCGTCACCGTTGTGGAACTTAGCCTTCTTGATCTTGAAGGTGAACTCGGTGGCGTCGTCGTTAGCCTCAAAGGACTCGCAAGCCAGCGGAACGATCTCGCCCTTCTCGGGGTCGTACTCCGTCAGAGCGTCGAAGAGCTGGTACTCGACCTGAGTGCCCTGATCCTCCTGGACGTTGTAGGGGTCGATGCAGACCGGGTTGTTGATGTAGAAGTTCAGCGTCGAACCGGACTCAGAACCGGAAGCGTCGCCGCCCTTCTTGCCGCATGCGGCAAGAAAAGCCATGGAGCTCGCAGCGAGGGTGCCGCCAACAAAGGCGCGACGACCCATAACGGGCTGGTGGAACATAGAATCAGCCATGCCATCCTCCTTATGAGATAGGACAAAGTGAATTCGGCCGGGCAACGTCGAGACAGCCCAATCGAACCATTCAAACGCGGTCCGCTGTTATGGCTGGTTATGCAATGCGGGCCAACGTTTTGCAATACAGTAGCGCATTTTATGCACAATTTGGCGCTGATTCCGGTTAACGGTCGAGAATTTCTTTAGTTGGGCGAAGTATGTGGGGATATTTTGGCTCTGTTACAAGTCTGTAAACAAAAAGGGCCCCGCACATGCGGGACCCCTTACAAACGTATATACGCCGATGCTTAGTAGCCGACGATGCCCTGCGGGAAGAAAAACATGCACAGAACGACACACACGGCAAAAACGACGGCCATAATTACCGTCAGGCGATCGAGGTTCTGCTCCATGACGCCCGTGGCAGAGCTGGAGTTATACAGCGAGCTAGCGATCATATCCGAAACGCCGGTGCCCTTACCGGAATGCATCAGAACGAGAATCGTCAGCGCCACGGCAGAAACAGCCCAAACGACAAACAGAAGAATCTGAAACGGACCCATAGATAAGCTCCTTAATAGAACAATTCAAACTCCAGTACTGTACCACAACCTCCAACACTCCCCCACCTGCCATTTAGGGACGGGGTAGAAATGGCAGAAATACCAAAAAGGGGGTCGTCCGGTTGTGGACAACCCCCTTACTAGAAAACGGTATTTGTTTTCTATTAGGCCTCGGTTGCGAGCACGCGGCCCGTCATCTCGGCGGAAGGCTCCAGACCAGCCATGGTGAGCATAGTCGGGGCGATATCGGAGAGACGACCGTCCTCGATACCGGTGAGCTGTGCCTTCTCATCAACGATGATGAACGGCACACGGTTGGTGGTGTGAGCCGTAAACGGATGCTTGGAACCGTCGGAAGCAACGTCAAACATGTGGTCGGCGTTGCCATGGTCGGCGGTAATCAGCGCAAAGCCGCCCTTGGCGAGAATCGCCGGGACAACCTTGGACAGAGCATCGTCAACAGCCTCGACGGCCTTAACGGCGGCGTCGAAGACACCGGTGTGACCAACCATGTCGCAGTTCGCGAAGTTCACGATGTAGAAATCAGCGCGATCCTCGTTGATTGCGGCGACGAGCTTCTCGGTAACCTCGGGAGCGCTCATCTCGGGCTGCAGATCGTAGGTAGCGACCTTGGGGGAAGCGACGAGCACGCGCTCCTCGCCCTCCTTGGGCTCCTCGATGCCGCCGTTGAGGAAGAACGTCACGTGGGCGTACTTCTCGGTCTCGGCGGTGTGCAGCTGCTTCAGGCCATTGGCAGCGATAACGTCGGCCAGAACGTTCTCGGGGAACGTCTTGGGGAAGGCGACCTCGACGTCAAACGTCGGATCGTACTCGGTCATCGTCACAAAGTGCGAAAGCTTGATCTGCTCGCGCTCAAAGCCGTCGAACTCCTTGTCCGTGAACACGCGGGTCATCTGACGAGCGCGGTCGGGACGGAAATTGAAGAAGATGGCCGCGTCGCCCTCGTGGATGCCCTCATTGTGGGCAGCGAAGGGCTCGACGAACTCATCGCCGCGCGGATCCTTCTCGTAGTAGGCCTTGATACCGGCCACGGGGTCGGTATCGGCATCGGACGCGTTGACCATGACATCGTAGGCACGCTGGATGCGCTCCCAACGGTTATCGCGGTCCATGGCCCAATAACGGCCCGAAACGGTGGCAACGCGAGCGTCGCAACCGATCTCCTCGGAAATCTTGGCCAAGAAAGCGCAGAACTCGCTCATGTAGCCAGCACCGGACTGTGGGTCAACGTCGCGGCCATCCATAAAGGCGTGGACGCGAACGGTCTTGACGCCATGCTGGGCAGCCATCTTGACCAGGGCCTCGACATGGTTCATGTGAGAATGAACGCCGCCGGGGCTCATAAGGCCCATGAGGTGTAGGGTCTTGCCTTCGGCCTTGACATCGTCCATAGCCTTGACGAAGACCTCGTTCTTGGCGATGGAGCCGTCCTTGATGGCATTGTTGATGCGCGAAAGCTCCTGGAAGACGATGCGGCCGGCACCGATATTGAGGTGACCCACCTCGGAGTTGCCCATCTGGCCATCGGGAAGGCCCACGTCCTCGCCCGAAGCGCCGAGCGTGGTGTGGGGGTATTTCTCGTACAGGCTATCAAGGAAGGGCGTCTTGGCAGCGGCGACGGCGTTCTCGCCATCGGCCGGAGCCAGGCCACAGCCGTCCATGATGATCAGGAGTGCAGGAAGATGACGCTGTGCCATATGTCCTACTCGCCTGCCTTGACGACCATAGAGGCGAAGTCGGCAGCCTTGAGCGAAGCGCCGCCCACGAGGGCGCCGTCAACGTCGGGCTTGGCGACGAGCTCAGCGATGTTGCCGGGCTTGGCAGAGCCACCATAGAGAACGCGGATGCCGTTAGCGAGCTCCTCGCCGAACATCTCCTTGAGGGTCTCACGGATAGCACCGCAGACCTCCTGAGCGTCCTCGGCGGTAGCGGTCTTGCCGGTGCCGATGGCCCAGATGGGCTCGTAGGCGACGACGACCTGCTTGGGGCAGGTGATCTCAAGACCAGCAAGGCCAGCCTTGACCTGGTTCACGACGTGCTCGACATAGGTGCCAGCCTCGCGGACCTCGAGAGACTCGCCGCAGCAGAAGACGGGAACAAGACCGGCGGCAACGAGAGCCTTGGCCTTCTTGTTCTGATCCTCGTCGGTCTCGTGGAAGTAGTCGCGACGCTCGGAGTGACCGATGATGCAGTAGGTGCAGCCAGCAGACTTGAGCATGTCGCAAGAAGACTCACCGGTGAAGGCACCCTTGGCCTCCCAGTACACGTTCTGTGCACCGAGGGCGATGGGGGCAGCCTGAATGCGGTCATGAACCGTGGTGATGTCAATGGTCGGAGGGCAGACGAGCACCTCGACGCCAGCCGGAACCTCGGGCAGAGCCTGAGCCAGCTCGTCGGCGAGCTTGGCAGCCTCGGCGACGTCGTTGTTCATCTTCCAGTTACCAGCGATAAGAAGGGTGCGATTAGGCATCGAGAAGCGCCTCCACTCCGGGCAGGGCCTTACCCTCGACGAGCTCCATGGAAGCGCCACCACCGGTGGAGATCCAGCTCATCTTGTCGGCCAGGTTGAACTTGTTGACAGCCGCGACAGAGTCACCACCGCCGATGATCGAGGTGCAGTCGGCCTCGGCGACGGCCTCGGCGATAGCCTGGGTGCCGTGAGCGAAGTTGTCGAACTCGAAGACGCCCATGGGGCCGTTCCAGAACACGGTCTTGGCGCCCTTGACGGCCTCGGCGTAGAGCTCCTCGGTCTTGGGGCCAATGTCCATGCCCTCACGGTCATCGGGGATAGCGTCAGAAGCGACGACCTCGGGGACAGCGTCCTCGCCAAAGTGATCGGCAACGCGGTTGTCGATGGGGAGCAGGATCTTGACGCCCTTCTCCTCGGCCTTCTTGAGCATCTCGCCGGCGCGCTCGACCCAGTCCTCTTCCTTGAGGGACTGACCGACGGTCAGGCCCTGAGCCAGGAAGAAGGTGTAGGCCATGCCGCCACCGATGATCAGGGTGTCAGCGGAGTCGATGAGGTGATCGAGAACGCCGATCTTGGAGGAAACCTTGGAACCGCCGACGATAGCGACGAAGGGGCGCTCGGGCTCGGCGAAGATGCCAGTCAGCGTGTCGACCTCCTTCTCGAGCAGGAAGCCGGCGACGGCAGGCAGGTAAGCGGCGGGGCCCACGACGGAACCCTGGGCGCGGTGAGCGGTGCCGAAGGCATCGAGAACGAAGACGTCACCATAGGAAGCGAGGGTCTTGGCGATCTCGGGATCGTTCTTCTTCTCACGCTTGTCGAAACGGACGTTCTCGAGAACGAGGACCTTGCCCGGCTCGACGGCGGCAACAGCCTCAGCAGCCTTCTCGCCGTAGGTGTCGGCGACAAAGGCAACATCGAGACCAGAGAGCTCAGCGAGCTTCTTGGCGACAGGCTCAAGGGAGAGCTCAGGCTGGAAGCCGGTGCCCTCGGGACGGCCGAGGTGGCTCATGAGGATGACGCGAGCGTTGTGCTCAACGAGGTAGTTGATGGTGGGCAGGGCAGCCTTGATGCGGGTGGTGTCGCCAACGACGCCATCCTTGATAGGCACGTTGAAGTCAACGCGGACGAGAACGCGCTTGCCGTCGACATCGATGTCGCGGACGGTCTTCTTGGTAAAGGCCATGTTTGCTTCTACCTTTCGTACGTGTCTGCCTCCCATTACGGCAGACGATTTCCTATAAAAAGGGCGCGACCCTAGGGTGTAAGCCCTATAAGGCCGCGCCCTTCTTTAGACGCTCAACGAGCTATTCGCTAAAAGCTAAGTTAAGCAACGAACTTCTCGAAGTACTTGATGGTACGGACCATCTGAGAGGTGTAGGAGTTCTCGTTGTCGTACCAAGAGGTGACCTGAACGAGGGTCTGGCCGTTGCCGAGGTCAGAGCACATGGTCTGAGTGGCGTCGAAGATGGAGCCGTGGGTCTCGCCGATGATGTCGGTGGAGACGATATCGTCCTCGTTGTAACCGAAGGTCTCGGAGATGGTGGAAGCGTAGGCCTTCATAGCGGCGTTGACCTCGTCGACGGTGACCTTCTTGTCAACGACAGCGTAGAGGTTGGTGATGGAGCCGGTCGGCGTCGGGACGCGCTGGGCGGCACCGATGAGCTTACCGTTGAGCTCGGGGAGAACCAGGCCGATAGCCTTGGCAGCACCGGTGGTGTTGGGGACGATGTTGACGGCGCAGGCGCGGCTACGACGCTTGTTGCCCTTGCGCTGCGGGCCGTCGAGCGGCATCTGGTCGCCGGTCCAGGCGTGAATGGTGGTCATGATGCCGGACACGATGGGAGCGAAGTCGTTCAGACCCTTGGCCATCGGGGCGAGGCAGTTGGTGGTGCAGGAAGCAGCGGAGATGATGTTGTCCTCAGCGGTCAGCGTCTCGTGGTTGACGTTGTACACGATGGTGGGCAGATCGCTGCCGGCCGGAGCGGAGATGACGACCTTCTTGGCGCCAGCGTTGATGTGGGCCTGAGCCTTAGCCTTGCTGGTGTAGAAGCCGGTGCACTCGAGAACGACGTCGACGTCGAGGTCGCCCCAAGGCAGGTTGTTGGCGTCGGCCTCCTTGTAGATCTTGATCTCCTTGCCGTCAACGGTGATGGAATCCTCGCCAGCAACGACCTCGTGATCGCGAGCGTAGTTGCCCTGCGTGGAGTCGTACTTCAGCAGGTAAGCGAGCATATCGGGAGAGGTGAGGTCGTTGATAGCGACGATCTCGGAGCCCTCATGACCGAACATCTGACGGAAAGCCAGACGACCGATGCGACCGAAGCCGTTAATAGCAACCTTTACTGCCATTGTGTCTCCTTTCGTAAGGCCCCCGCAAGCTACAGCGCCCGCCGTTGAGGCCCACAAACTAACCACTCGCCTAATATACCTTTTTTTTGACTTGAATTTCACGAGAATAGTCGAAATTGAAAATCAAATTTACGTTAAAACGTTTTAAAGAATAAAATAGCAGCTAAATCCGTATATAAGTCGATACTTTAAACTACCGGTTTGCTTCAATGAGCTTTTCAAGCCTCAAAACTCGATGGTAGAGGGCCGACTTCGACAAGGGAGGGTCAGCCATCTCCCCTAAATCACGCAGCGACAGATCGGGATAGCGCTCGCGCAGGTCGCAAAAGACCGCCAAGGCATCCGGAAGCGCATCGCGAAGGCCGCGCTGCTCGAGCTCATCGATAAGCGCAAGCTGATGTTGGGCAGCACCGGCGCTTCTGGTCTGGTTGGCGAGCTCGGCGTTCACGCGACGGTTCACATCGTTCTTAACCAACTTGACCGCGCGCGCCTCCTCAATCTCGGCAACGCTGCGCTTGGCACCAATCAGCTTTAATAGATGCTCGATTTCCTCGGCGCTCTTAATGTACACGGCATATGACCCCCGCCGCGCATTAACACGAGCATGGACCCCAATCTGCCCCAACAGGTCGCAAAGTCCCCGGGCATACTGCTCGCCCTGCACCGCGATCTCCAAATGGAAATCGCCGCGTGGATCGGCCACGAAGCCGCCCGCGATGAGCGCGCCGCGGATGTAGGCAAACCTGCAGCAGGGACGGGCAACGATGTGTCGGGGAACACCAGCGACGAGCCCTCCCCTGCGGTCTAGAATGCCCAGCAGCACCAGAGCCTTGTCCAGGTCGGGTTGATCGGGCAGGGTAATGAGATAGTTACGGACCTTATGCAAGACCGATTTGCGAACGGTGAATTCCGTTTTGAGCTTAAGGATGCGATGTGTCAGCGTGATCATCGTGCGCGCGACGGCTCCCGTCTCAGTCGCAACCGTCAAACGATACCGCCCAGAGCCGGTAAGCGAGAGCGTACCACTCACGCGCGTGAGGGCGGCAAGTGTCGACAAGTCGCAGTATTCACATTCGGGTTCGCAGCGCGCAAGCTCGTCGCGCACCTCAGCGGTAAACGACATGCAGGCCTATGCCTTCGTGTTGGCGCGCGACAGATCGCGGTGGGAGATGCTCACGTGATACTGGGCGCCTTCCAGGTAACGGGCCGTGGCCTCGGCAATGGCGACGCTACGGTGCTGTCCGCCCGTGCAGCCGATGGCGATAGAAAGCTGCGGTTTACCCTCCGCGATATAGCCCGGCATCACCGTATCGAGTAGCTGTGTCCAAGCCTTCCAAAACTCCTGCGTCTTGGGATGGTCCAGAACAAAATCCGAGACCTTTTTATCGAGACCGGTCATCGTGCGCATCTCGGGATCGTAGAACGGATTGGGCAGGAAGCGGACGTCGATCATAATGTCCGCCTCGACGGGCATGCCGTGCTTAAAGCCAAACGAGAACACATGGACGTCCATGAGCTGTTGGTCGGACAGTTCGGAAAATGCCATACGTAGCTTGTTGCGCAGCGCAGAGGTGCGCAGACGGCTCGTGTCGATAATCATATCGGCTCGATCGCGCACGCCCTGCAGCTGAAGGCGCTCGCGCTGAATGGCATCGGCCGTAGTCTCCCCCGGTTTGGCAATGGGATGACGGCGGCGGTTTTCGCTATAACGACGGATCAGCACCTCGTCAGAAGCCTCCAGGAACACGATGTCGCAGCTCATCTCGCGCTCTTCGAGCGCGGCGACCGCATCGAGCAGCTCATCGAACAAGCCCTGGCTACGCAAATCGCAGGTGACGGCGAGATGCCTGCCCACGCCCGTATTAATGCCGACGAGCTCGGCAAGCTGGGCGATCAGACGCGGAGGCAGGTTATCGATGCAAAAATAGCCCATGTCCTCGAACACGTGCATGGCCTGCGTGCGGCCCGATCCGGACATTCCGGTGATGATGACGATATCGGGGATGCGCTCCGAGCGCTCCGCCGCATCCATGGCATCTCCCTTTTGCATGTGCTGCCTCCCGAAAACAAGCGCGGGACCCAGCAACCCGGATCCCGCGCGGTCAATTGCCTTTATTGAGTATACCGCCCCGAGCGGATACGAGGCCTGTCTTACGCCTCAAGCGCAGCCTTGAACCAACTTGTAATACTCGTGGGGTGCGTGATGGCGGTGCCGACGACAACGGCCCAGGCGCCAGCATCGATCGCGGCGCGAGCCTCCTCGGGCGTATGCACGCGACCCTCGCAAATGATGGGAAGGCCGGGGAATTCCTCGGTCGCCTGACGCAGGAGTGGCAGGTCGGGGCCATCGGCCATGGTGCAGTCGATGGCGGCGACACCGTGAGAGAGCGTGGTAGATACCAGGTCGAAGCCCATATCAACCGCACGGCGAATGTCCTCGATGGTGGCACAATCCGCCATCAGGAGCACACCCTCCTCGTGCAGCGGACGGAAGGTATCCTCGACCGTCTTGCCATCGGGGCGCGGACGATCGGTGGCATCGATCGCCACGATATCGGCACCAGCAGCAACGCAGGCGCGGGCGTGACGCAGCGTCGGCGTGATGTAAACGCCCTCGTGTCCATCCTTCCATAGGCCAATAACAGGAACCTCACAGCGACCCTTAATGGCGGCAATGTCGGCAAGGCCCTGGCAGCGAATGGCGGCGGCGCCGCCGAGTTCGCAAGCGCGAGACATTTGAGCCATGGTCTCGGGCGTACGAAGCGGCTCGCCCATATACGCCTGAACGCTCACGACGAGCTTGCCCTTCAGGGATTGAATCAAAGGATCGACGGTCATAAGGCTGCAACCTTTCTCAGAACAGCCTCCCGAGGCGTGTTGTCTCGGGAGGCTCCTACAGCAGATACGTTTACTTTAACGAAGCGAGAAGATGCTCGGCGGCACCGATGAGCGGAGCATCGCCCTCCAGAGACCCGATGAGAATCGGCGTGTCCTGGAGCGGATCGAGCGCCTGGCTGGCATAGCCCTCGTGCACCGAATCCTTCCACGTCTGCGAACGCCAATCGGGACCCTGATGAATTACGCCGCCCGAAAGCACGATGACCTCTGGATCCAGAATATTGGCAAGCGAGCCCAAGCTGGCGCCCAGCGCAAAGCCGGCGTCATGGATGACCTCAGTCGCCTTTGCGTCGCCAGCACGGCACAGGTCGTTCACGTCGCGACCGACCGAAGGACGGCTGGGGTCAACTCGACCGAAGCGCTCGTCGTACATACGGCCAATCGAGGTGCCCGAGGCTACCGACTCAAGATGACCAGAACGCCCGCAGGCGCAGGGAATGCCGGCGGCAGCCGAGCACTCGATGTGGCCCATATGGCCGGCAGCACCGTGGAAGCCTTGCATCACGCGGCCGTTCTCGACATATGCGCCGCCGATGCCCGTACCGATGCCCAGACACAAAACGGAGAACTTGCCCTTGCCGACGCCCCAGTGGGCCTCGCCCAGAGCATGAGCCTGCACGTCGCCTACAACGGCAACGGGAAGACCGAGATCCTCGCGCAGACGCGGCCCCAACTGAACGCCGGACCAGCCGGGCATGATCTCATTGGCATACGCGATGGCGCCCGTCTTGGGATCGACGACGCCAGCGGCACCGATACCGACGCCAAGGACCTCGACATCGGGATTCGCCTCGAGAGCAGCCTTGATGGATGCCTCGATACGCTGGAAGACGGCCTCGCCGCCCTCTTGGGCCTCTGTGGGAACCTCGGCCTCAAAAACGGGATGGGGCACACCACCGTCAGCCGGGTACTCCATGATGGCAGTCGCGATCTTAGTTCCGCCGATATCGACAGAGCAGACGTACTTGTTCTCCATGTCGCTCTCCTTCGGAGATAAAAACAACTACAGGAAATGCGCCGTCAGGCTAGCCGTCACAGCGCAGTAAAGGTTATCCAGGTGCCCGAGATCGCCGAGAAACCGTGTGGCCATTGACCTAACGGGTCATGGCCACACGGTTGAACGGCGAGGTCGGGTGCCTGGGAAAGCTTTACAGGAGACCGTTGTCCTGGAGGACCTTCTTAATAGCCTCGACGTTCTCGCCAGTCATGGCCTTCACCGGGCGCGGCATGGTCGGGCTGTCGAAGATGCCCATGAGGTTCATAGCGGTCTTGAAGGCGCCGACGCCACCGGCATAGCCCTGGACGCCCGAGGTGACATCCCAGATGTGGGAGATCTCGTTGAGGCGATCCTGCTCGGCCTTGACGGTAGCCCAGTCACCGGCCTGAGCGGCCTTCCACTGGCGCACGTAGCCCTCGGGCTCAACGTTGGCAAGGCCCGGGACAGAACCGTCGGCGCCACCGAGGTAAGCGCCGTCGACGACAACCTCGTGACCGGTGAGGATACTCATCGGATGACCGTTCTTCTCGTTCTCCTGAACGAGGTAGCGGAACGAGATGTCATCACCCGAGGAATCCTTGACGCCAGCAAGGACGCCCTCGGCGCCGAGCTTGGCAAGGAGCTTCCAGGGGAGCTTGGTGTGAACGCAGACGGGAATGTCATAGGCAAAGATGGGCAGGTCGAGCTCCTCGTGCAGGATGCGGAAGTGCTCCTCGACCTCGGTCATGCCCTGCAGGGCATAGAACGGGCAGGTGGCGACAAGCGCATCGGCGCCCAGCTCCTGAGCGACCTTACCGTGCTCGATCATGCGCTCGGTCTCGGTATCGATGATGCCGACCAGGACGGGCACGCGGTGGTCGACGATACGAACGGCCTCGGCGATGATCTGGCGACGACGCTCATCGGTGGAGAAAACGACCTCGCCCGAAGAGCCCAGGAAGAACAGGCCATCGACGCCGGCATCGATCATGCGGTTGATGCTGCGCTCAAAGGAGGCAACGTCGAGCTGGTGGTCTTCGGTATCGGGAACAACGACGGGAGGGATAACGCCGGTGAATTTCTGAGTTGCCACAAGAATCTCCTTAGTTGTCTGGCGGGCGGCCCTATGCCACCCACTCTTGTTGGCAGTGTCCAGGCCGTCTAGGCCAAAGAACACGGGTAGAACGTTTGGTTAAAAAAGTCGATGACTTCGTTTTCGAACGCATTGATGCGCTCATGAGCGTATTTGGCATAGATGATATGCCTCCGGTCACACTCAAGACCGTTGAATACGGCAAACTGGCCCTTGGGATCGCACACGGCATCCATGAGCGATGTGCCCATGAGCACCGATCCACGCACCCGAGACGACAACGCCTCGAGGCCACCGGGAATTGGATTGGCAACCGCCGTGCAGGCGAGGCCCCGCTCGTCCAGAGCAGAAACCGCCAGCGCGACTCCGCCGCCAAGGCCCTCGCCCCATGCAAAGATGCGGTCGGGGTCCACGCCATCAAGATTGCGCGCCACCTTCGCCATCGCGCAACCCCAACGGACGCGCTTGACAAAAGCAGGAGAGGCAATCCCCTGCAGCAGCTCGCTGGATCCAATCGCCTCATCGTCCAGCGCAAGCACGGCATATCCCATGGCCGCAAACCTCGTCATGTGATGCCATCCCCGCACGGGTCGGTCGATGTCGTGAAACATCAGACATAGCGGCACAAGCTCGGATGCTCGGGCGCGACCGGCAGGCTCGATCAAACGTGCGTGGACCACATCGCCACCAAGCTCAAAGGAAACCTCGGAGTAGCGGGCATACGGATTGGCGAAATCGATCGCCGTAATACTCGGCCCGCAAACCTCAAGGTCCGAAGCGGCTATCTCTAATTCGGAAACATCCGCAGAAGCATCACCGCGCCAATCCCGGAAATCAGCGAGCCTTGACGAGACCGTTCCGGGAATCCCCACAAGGTCGGAGACAATCAGCTCATTGACATTGCTCTCGCACTTAGACATGAGCCTCCCCTCCCTTGCAGAAAAACGGAATGATCAGATCGTCAAAATCCTGAATCTCCTCGTGGCCAAAGCCTTCAAAGAACTCATGACGCTTTTCACAGGTCAGGTTGTTATAGACCGCAAACTGCGTCGCTGGCGGACAGACGGTATCGGCTGTGCCGGTGCCAAACAGCACGGGGCATTTGACCATAGGGGCAAAGTTCTTGGAATCGAAGCACGCCAGCTTGGCATAGGCTTCGTCGATACGAGTCGAGTCCTCGTCAAACCAGCGAGACCAATAGCGCAGGCCCTCGTAGGCAATGTCGTCGGCATCCAAGTCCCAGACCAGGCGGAAATCCGACAGGAAGGGATAGAGGATGGCGGCGCGATTGATAAGCTCGCTGTTAAGTGCACAGGTCGCAATGCCCAAACCGCCGCCCTGCGACGCGCCGTTCACAAACACACGGGCAAGATCGATGCCCTCGAGCTCGCGAACGATGCGGCACAGGATGCGAATATCTTGGTGCAAGCGGACATAGTAGAGGTTGGCCGGATCGCCGTCGATACCGGCGACGATATGGCCCGCGACCGTTGTGCCCTCAAATCCACCAATGTCCTCGGAGGGACCTCCTTGGCCGGGGCAGTCGAGGGCGATGAGTGCCATGCCCATGCCCGCAAACGACGCCTGCTCAAACCAGCTGCGGCTTGCACCCGGATACCCATGGAACTGAAGTACCAATGGCACGGGCTCGTCCGAGACGGGTTTAAGGTACTTGGCATGCAGGCGAGCACCACACATGCCGGTATACCAGAGGTCGAAAAGCTGGCAGGTCACGGCATCTGTGACCGATGCCGTCTCGATCGCATAGTCAAGCCCGACTGCGTCGGCCTCGGCCATGCGATCCTTCCAAAAGAGATCGAAATCTGATGGACGGGGCATGGCGCCTCGATATTCACCAAATTGATGTTGTAGCTCCTGAGCACTTGGCATGGCTCGTGAACCCAACCTTTCGAAATCGCAACGGAGGTGCGCCCGGCAAGGGAACCGGGCGCACGGGAGGGAAAGCGAGGCTACTCGCCGAGCTTGGGATGCAGCAGCGACGGCGCAGCGCCGAGCAGCATCTTGGTGTAGGGGTCCTGGGGGTGCTGGAAGACCTGCTTGGCCTCGCCCTGCTCGACGATCTTGCCGCCATTCATAACGATGATGTCGTCAGAGATATAGCGGACCGTCTGGATGTCATGGCTGATGAACACCATGGCCAGGCCGAGCTCCTTCTTAAGGTCGGTCAACAGGTTCAGAATCTGCGCGCGGACCGAAACGTCCAGAGCCGAGGTTGGCTCGTCGGCGATGATGGCATCGGGGTTCAGCGACAGGGCACGGGCAATTGCGACGCGCTGGCGCTGGCCGCCCGAAAGCTGGCCGGGAAGAACCTCGGCGGCGGAGCTGGGCAGACCGGTGAGCTCCAAGAGCTCCTTGACGCGCTTCTCCTGCTCGGCCTCGGTACCCAGGTTGTGGACGCGCATGGGGTCGAGCAGTTGCTCGCGAACGACCATGCGGGGGTTGAGTGCCGTGGCCGGGTTCTGGAACACGACCGAGATGACGCGACCCATGTGGCGACGGTCCTCGGCGGTACGTTTGGTAACGTCCTTGCCCTTAAAGTAGACCTTGCCGCTCGTGGGGGCCTGCAGGCCGCACATGACGTTGGCGGTGGTGGACTTACCGCAACCGGACTCGCCGACGATGCCGATCGTCTGACCGGGCATGAGCCTAATCGTTACACCCTGGACGGCGTGAACCAGGTTAGGGTGCAGAATCGAGCCGGTACGGGTCCTAAAGGTGACGTGGACGTCATCAAGGAAGATGATCGGCTCGACGCCGTTGACTGCGGTCTCGCTCATCTACATCACCTCCGCGTGAGGGGTCAAACCATTTGCCTTGAGCACCTCGTCGGGGAGCTCGGAATAGAAGTGCTCGGTGCCGGGCACGCGCTTGAAGACCGGACGGGTGTCCAGGCCAATACGCGGATGGCTCGAGCGGGGCGCGAAGCGATCGCCCTTGGGGAAATCGCGCGGGCTCGGAACGGCGCCGGGCACCTGGTGCAGGCGGCCCGAACCGCTCTCGATGGACAGGACGGAACCCAGAAGACCGCGGGTGTACTCGTGGATCGGGTTGGTGAGCAGCTCCTTGGTGGGCGCCTGCTCGATAACCTGACCGGCGTACATCACCGTGATGTTATGGGCGACCTCGGCGACCAGCGCCAGGTCATGCGAGACGAAGATCATGGCAAAGCCGAGCTTGGCCTGAAGATCGTTGAGCAGCTTGATGACCTGCTTCTGGACGGTAACGTCCAGGGCGGTCGTGGGCTCGTCGCAGATGACCAGCTTGGGGTCGCGGGTAAGGGCCATAGCGATCAGGACACGCTGACGCTGGCCACCGGAAAGCTCATGCGGGTAGCTCTCGAGCGTACGCTTGGGGTCGAGGCCCACGAGCTCCAGGAGCTCCTCGGCGCTACGGGTGCCGCCGCGCTTGGTGAGCTGCTTCATCTGGGCAGAGATGAGCATGGAGGGGTTGAGCGAGGACAGGGCGTCCTGATAGACCATGGCGATATCGGTACCGCGCAGGCCGAACCACTCCTTCTTGCTCATCTTGAGCAGGTCACGGCCCTCCCAGAGGACCTCGCCGGAAAGATGTTCGTCATCGTCGGTCAGACCCATGATGGCCAGCGTGGTGATGGACTTACCGCAACCGGACTCGCCCACCAGGCCCATAGTCTGGCCAGGACGGACGTCAAAGTTGACATGGTCGACGACGTTGATATCGCCGTGGTGCTCAAACTGGATGCAGAAGTCACGGACCGAAAGGATCGGTTCGACAGACTCGTCGGGCACATGACGATCGTCACGCTTGAGCTCGACATCGCGCAGGGCTCCAAGGCGAGCGGAGAGGGACTGGGCCTGCTCCTTGTAGGCGCGAACGGGGTCGGAGACCAGCAGGTCGGCCTCGCGGCGCTTGGAGGAATCGGTCGGATCCAGGGCGGCGGAGGGAGCAGCGGCCATGGCGTCGGTAATGCCCTCGGAGAGGATGTTGAGCGCCAGGCAGGTGATCATGATGGCCAGGCCCGGGAACAGCGCCTGCCACCAACGGCCGGCGAGCACGCCGCCGCGGGCGTCGGCTAGGATGTTGCCCCAGGTAGCGGTGGGCTCCTGGATACCAGCGCCGATGAAGGTCAGCGAAGCCTCGAAGATGATGGCGTCGGCGACCAGGGTAACGGTGAAGACCATGATCGGGGCGATGCAGTTACGCAGAACATGCTTGATCAAAATCCACGGAGCCTTGGCGCCGGAAACGATGACCGCGCGGACATAGTCCTCTCCGTACTCGGACACGATGTTGGCGCGCACGATACGGGCAATCTGCGGAGTGTACATAAAGCCGATAGCGAAGATGATCGACGGCACGGAGTTGCCCAGGATGGAGACGAAGACGGCCGCGAGGGCGATACCCGGGATAGACATGATGATGTCCAGGATACGCATGATCGTCTCGGAAACGGCCTTGCGCGAAACCGCCGCAAGGGCGCCCACGACCGAGCCGCAGACCAGAGCCATGGCAGTGGCGCCAAAGCCGATGATCAGCGAGTAACGGCCACCGTAGAGCATACGCGACAGAATGTCGCGACCCTTATCGTCGGTACCGAAGATAAATCCGTTGCCGGGAGCCTGGCGAGCCGTAAAGATCTCGACCGGGCTATAGGGGGCAAGGAGGGGCGCCAGAATCGCGGTCAGGGCGACCAGCACCAGCACGACGGCGGCAATCTTGGAAGACAGCGTCATCTTCTTCCAGCCACCGAGCTTGAGCCCCTTGGAGGCAGCCTTCTCGAGCTGCTCGGTTTGCTTCTCTCGAATCTTTACCATAATCTACACCGTCCTGATGCGCGGGTTGATGAGCAGGTAGAGCATGTCAACCACGATGTTGATGATGATGAAGGCAAGAGCAACGACGATGACGACGCCCTGAACCAGGTTCGCCTCGTTGCCCTGAACGCCCTGCAGGATCGCGGTGCCCATGCCGGGGAGGTTGAAGATAACCTCGATGACGACGGCGCCGCCCATGAGGTAGCCGATCTTAAGACCGAGGGTGGTGACCGGGGTGATCAGCGCATTGCGAAGTACGTTGATGCCGACGACGACCTTCTCGGGAACGCCGGCGCCGCGAGCCATACGGACATAGTCCTTGTCGAGCTCCTCGACCATGGCGGTACGCACGATACGAGTCATCTGGCCCGTCAGCGGAAATGCCAAGGCGACGGCGGGCATGATCATACGTCCCAGATAGCCAACCGGATTCGTGGTGAAGTGAGGCAGAGCACCCGATGCCGGAAGCACCTTAAGGTAGGAAGAGAACAGCAGGATCAACAGAACGGCAAGCCAGAACGACGGGGTTGCCAAGCCGGCGATGGAAAAGACGCGGATCACTTGATCCGGCCATTTGTCGCGATACAGTGCCGCGATGACGCCGAGTAAAAACGAAACGACCGCACCGATGGCAAGGCCGATGAAGGTCAGCTGCATCGTGACGGGCAGGGCCGTGGAGATGCGCTTGGCAACGGAGTTGCGAGCAGCACCATAGGTGCCCATGTCGCCATGAATCAAATCGCCCATATAGCGCACGTAGCGCACGGGCCAGGGGTCGTCCAGACCATACTTCTCATGGTACTCGGCAACCGCCTCGGGCGAGGCACCGTCACCCAACGCCGTGTAGGCGGGGTCGGTCTTGGAGAACGACATAAGGAAGAACACCAGGACGGTGACGCCCAATGCCATGATCGGCAGCGCCACAAGACGCCTTCCAATCAAACGTAGCAAGTTGTTCACGTTCTCTCCCCTTTCTTTTGTCGGTAGGACCAACTGGTATATGAGTACGGATACTCATTACAAGACCCGGGCGACATCGTTGCCGCCCGGGTCTTTGTTTCAACTATGAGGATACGGTCCCAACGACCGACATCCTGCATACAGACTCAAGCGAGCCTTACGCCTTGACGGTCGCGACGCCCCTGAAGGACATGCTCGTCGTGCCGATGCCCTTGAAGCCATCGAGGGCCTCGCCGTTGGGCGCAGTGGACGGATCGTCCCAGGAAGCGGAGACGGTCTTGACGTGGACAACGGGGTACAGAACAGCGTTGTCGGCAATGATGTCGAAGCACTCGTTCCACTTCTTCTGCTGCTCGTCGCCCTCGGCGGCAAGAGCCTCGTCCATGAGACCGTGGAGCTTCTGCCACTCAGCGGACTCCTTCCACGGGCAACGGGTCTGCATCCAGACGTTGTCGCCGTACCACCAGTTGAGCAGCAGGTCGGGGTCGGCGCCGAAGCAGGAAGGATCGCCAGGGGCAAGGAGGATATCGTAGGCCTCGCCGCCGTCGATGGCAGCGTAGGTGGCCGGCGAGGTATCGGTCTGGATGGTCACATCGAAGCCGAGAGCGTCGAGGTCGTTCTTGACCTGGGCGGCCATGCCCTTGATCTGCTCGTTGTCGGTGGTGCGCAGGGTGATGGCACCCGGGGTGATGCCAGACTCCTCAATGAGCTTCTTAGCCTTCTTGGCGTCGGTCTTGTACACCGTGGAAGCCTCATGATAGTTGGTGAAGCTCTTGGGCAGGTAGCAGCTGGCAGCGGTGGCAAGGCCGGCGAAGGTGTTGCTGACCATCTTCTCGGTGTCGAGCGCATACATGACAGCCTGACGGACCTTGACGTTGTTCCAAGGCTCCTTGGCGACGTTGAACATGATGAAGCGGGTGCCGAAACCCTGAACGTTATCGATCTTGCAGCCGGCGCTCTCGAGCTGGTCGACGGCGTCAGCGGTAACAAGCTCCATAACGAGCGTGGAGCCCTCCTGCTGAGCGGTAACGCGAGCGGTGGGGTCGGTCAGGATGCTGTACTGGATCTTCTTATCCTCGGCAGCATACTCACCGTTGTACTCGGGGTTGGGAACCAGGGTGATCTCGGCATCGGAGATAGAGTCGTACATCCAGGGGCCGGATCCGATCGGCTGCTTGGCGCGATCCTCCTCGGTCTGGGTGGCCGGGGTAACGCGGACGATGGCCAGACGATCCTTGAGCAGGGAGAAGTTGGGGACCTTGGTCTTGACCGTCACGGTGCTGGCGTCCTTGGCCTCGATGGACTCGAAGGGCTGGAAGAACGGAGCATAGGTAGCGGAAGCGGCGCAAGCAGTGTAGGAAGCGACGACGTCGTCAGCGGTGACCTCGGTGCCATCGGAGAACTTGGCGCCCTTGCGGATGGTGACCTCGAAAGTGGTGTCGTCCACAGACTTGGGATCGTCGGTGGCGAGCTCGTTGAAGGTGCTGTAGTCGTGGTAATCGATGCCGTAGAGGCCCTCGACGACGTGCCAGTTAGCACCCAGGCCCACAGCGGAGCCGGTGCTGGCGGGGTCGAAGCTGGACGGAGCGTAAGCGGAACCAGCGGTGATCACGCCGCCGCCACGGTTGGCGGAATCGGCGGAACCGGAAGCGGAACCCTCGTCGCTAGAGCTGCCACCGCAGCCGGTGAGACCAAGCCCTGCGACAGCAGCGACGCTGCCGGTGAGGCCGAGGAACGAACGCCTGGACATACCCTTGTTGATGATGGCCATGTCTTCTCCTATCAATAGAGAATCTTACCCGGGAGCACCTAGACTTGCCCCCGCGCAACTTGCGGACGATATATACCTTACCTACCGACAAACCCAACTGAGGTGCCGCACTCGGCGACCGATACATACATACGCTTGAACGGTATTTACTACCGTTCACCGAATTCATTGACAAATGATTCGACAGACAGTATGTATCGACGAGGTGAGATATCAGTCTTCGTCAACCCGCAGGATAGCAGTGTTATTCACCATGTCGAGTCAAACGTTTTAGCGTTAATAAAACCCGAAATCGGCAGGTAATCGCCGCGAAACAAATGATTGAAAATCGGCCAATCATGTATATCAGTTGTTTAGAAGCGCGTTTAGCTTTCGGAACGGTTGGCCGATGCCTGGGCGCGCTCGGCATTCCATGCAACAAGTGCCTCGTGGACCGCTTTGGCGACATCGGCCGGAACGCCTCGAACTTCTGCAATCTCCTGCTCGCTGGCCGCGCGCAAACGCTTCATCGAGCCAAAATGGCGCATAATTGCACGTTTTCTGGTGGGCCCCACGCCTGGAACGTCGTCAAGCACCGAAACCGTCATAGCCTTATCGCGCAACTCGCGGTGGAACGTAATTGCAAATCGGTGGGATTCATCGCGAACCTGCTTGATTAGATAAAGCGAAGCGGAGCCGGTCGGCAGCACGACGGGAGTCTCGTCCCACGGCACGAAAACCTCCTCATCGGCCTTTGCCAAGCCACAAACTGGTATATCGAGGCCGAGCGCCTCAAGTTGCTTAATTGCAGCGGTCAATTGCGGCTTGCCGCCATCGACAACGAGTAAATCGGGGCGCGAGCCAAAGCGCTCGTCCGCCATGCGCTCAGGAGCATAGCGACGTCCCAGAACCTCGGACATCGATACGAAGTCGTTCGCCTCGTCCAATTCGGCCTGAATTTTAAAGCGACGATACTGGCCCTTGTCGGCACGGCCGTTGGTAAATACCACCATCGAAGCGACGGTAAAGGTGCCGTGCAACGTCGAGATATCGAAGCACTCGATGCGCAACGGCGGCGCAGGCAGCGCCAGCGCACTTTCGAGCTCCAGGAGCGCCTGATTGGTGCGATCGTCAGCATACCCCGTACGCATCATGTAGCGCATGAGGGCATGGCGCGCATTTTTGGAAGCCATATCGAGCAGGCGGTGCTTTTCGCCACGCTGCGGCCTATGGAGATGGCAAGAGCGCTCGCGCTTGCCCGCAAGCCACTCCCCCAACGCTTCGGCATCCTCAAGCTCGACAGAGAGATTGATCTCGGCTGGAATATCAGCCGTCTCGTCGTAATAGCGCTTAAGAAAGCCCGACTGGAGCTCTTCCTCGTCAACATCAAGACCCTTGTCGAGAATGAACTCGCAGGTGCGAACTGTTCGGCCCTCGCGAACGACGAAGACGCAAGCGGCGGAGATGGTCTCCTCGCGATAGAAACCGATGACATCTATATCGACACTGGAGGGAAAAACGACTTGCTGACGATCGTCCAGACCCCTGATGACCTCCAAACGACGTTTGACGCGTGCCGCGCGCTCAAAGTCGAGCGCCTCAGCGGCATCCGTCATCTCGGAGGTCAGCTCATCGACGACATCCTTGCGATGGCCCGACAAAAAGCGCTCGACACGCTTGACGTTCTTGGCATAGTCTGCCGGGGAAATCGCGCCGACACACGCACCCGGGCCGCGCCCGACATGGTAGTCAAAGCAGGGGCGCCCGTTTTGCGCGCAAATCATATTGACGATGTCTTCCTCGCCCTTGTGGGACTCGACGATACGGCGACAACGACGCCACTCCGCACAGGATGCGGAGCAGATGGGGATAACCTTGCGCAGCGTATCTATCGTCTCACGTGCCGCGCGGCTATCGGTATAAGGTCCAAAATAGCGCGTTCCCGGCTTATGACGCTCACGCGTGTATTTGATAGCGGGATACAGGTCGCCCTTTGTAATGGCGATAAAGGGGTAGCTCTTGTCATCCTTGAGGTCGACGTTAAAGTACGGATGGTACTGACCAATCAAATTGCGCTCGAGCACCAACGCCTCGTGCTCGGTCTCCACCACGATATAGTCAAAGCTCGCCACCAGCTGCATCATCAGCGGGATCTTCTGGCGCTCGTCCTGCAGCGTCACGTACTGACGCATACGGGCGCGCAGGTTTTTCGCCTTGCCCACGTAGATGACATCGCCCTTGGCGTCTTTCCAAAGGTAGCAGCCGGGCTGCGTGGGAACGCGCGAAACCTGCTCGGCAAGCGTTGGAATGTTGTCGTGACCGGCCACGCGCACCTACTTGCGACGAATCAGCGCCGAGACCTCGGGCATCTTAAGGACGACGGCAAGGCCAAAGGTAACAGCAAGCGAGACGACACCCGCAACGCAAACGTAGCCAAGAGTAATCAGAATCGAGCCGCCAAGTGCCCCGACAAAGTGCTCAAGCGCCCACATGACGCCGGCGCCTGCGGCAGCACCCAGGCCACCGAGCAAAAGGCCAAAGAAACCGCCATGCAGGATAGATTTAACCTGAAGACCACGCAGACGACGACGCAGCCACCACAGCGAGCAACCGACCAAGATCACGTAGTCGACGACATACGAAAGCGCGATTGCCGGCATACCGAAGCCCAGCACAACGCCAAACAGCAGAACCGAGCCGGCCTGGCCGATGGCGGAATACAGACAATAGCGGCTATAGGGCTTCATGTCGAGCAAGGCAGAGAAGCTCTTCTGCATCAGCACGACCACGCCGTAGAGCGGCAGGGAAAGTGCCAGGTAGATAAGGAACTCCGACACCAGCGCCACACCGGACTCATCGAACTTGCCAGCGCAGTAGATCATGTTGAGCGGACGCGCGAAGACAATCAGGTACAGCGCAAATGGAATCAGGAAGAACAGCATCTGGGCGACGCCACGCGAAATGCCCGTGCGGACGCTGTCGTAATCCTTCTCCTGTGCGTCGTGAGAGAGCTCGGTATAGAGCGCCGTCGAAAGCGAGGCGGCAATCAGCGCGTAGGGCAGCGTGTACCACAGGCGCGCATAGGCGATGACGGAAGG
>CAUBMI010000019.1 GCA_958436995.1 uncultured Collinsella sp. | reverse complement strand
GCGAGATTCAGATCGCACTTGCGATCATGCAGATCGAGCGCCGTATGCTGACGCTCATAGCCCGCACGCTTGGCCTGGCACATCATCACATAGGTCTTGGTGCCACGGCCGGCACCAATCTCAAGGCAGCTGCCAGGGCGCGTGGCAGCTGTGGCGATAAGCTGGGCGTTAAGGTCCGAGGCCACGGCAGCAGCACGCTCAAATACGCCCGACGCAACCGTAACCTGAGCATCGACCGGAGCATGGCAACCCGGGAACACGGGTGCCACAAGCTGCGAGATATACGGATCGGGCTTGGACGCAAAGGCGTTCTCATGCAGGGCCAGCGGTGCGGGGGCCAGATTGCCGGCAAAGTTAAGCGCACCCTCTGGAGTGTCAAACGACGCCATAATGCGAGCGCATAGCCAGCGAGGTAGACCCATCAGGCGCGACAGACGAACCAAACGTCGCTCAGACTCATCCACATCGGACGCAGTAGCAAAGTCCTCAACATTGTCTGCAACCTTATGCAGTACAGCATTGGCCAAGCCAGCGGCAGACTTAGCCCCGCAGCGAACCAGCTCAACACCCTGACTTACGGCAACGCGGCCCGGCGTATGCAGATAGAGCATCTCGAAGGCCGAGATACGAAGCGCCATGCGAACACGCGGCGCAACCTTTTTAGGCTTATCGAGAAACTGATCGAGCAGCTCATCCAAAATACCCTGCGTGGCGGCAACACCCAGCGCCAAGCGGGCGGCAAAAGCGGAATCGCGCTGGTCAATAGCCTTGGCCGATGCGCGAGAGGACAGCACGTCGCGTGCATACATGCCGCGGCGATCGGCCTCCATCAGCACATCGAGCGCAAGCTTGCGCGCGGGAGACAGCTTGCTCATGACAAAACACCCCAGATAAGATCGGCACCCTGCAGGCCAGCAGCCCAAGCAGAAGCAGTCATAGCACGCTTGCCATCAGGCTTAACCTCGAGCAGTTCAACCGAGCCATCAGAAAGGCCCAGGTAAACACGCTTGGCCTTAACGAGAACCTGACCCTCGCCGAGCGACACATCAGCCGCCGCAGCATCGAGCACACGCACGGTCTTGCCGGCAATCACGCAACGAGCAGGCGCGGTATCGGACGAAGCCAGCACATGACGCACGCAATCAAGCGCCGCCATCTGCGGATCCAAGCGCATCTCCTGCTTGGAAATCTTGGCAGCATGGGTGACGAGCGCCTCATCCTGTTCAGTCCACACGGCGGTGCCATCGGCAAGAGAAGGAAGCGTATCAGCCAGCAGTTTGCCGCCAAGCTCACCAAGCTCCATGGTCAGCGCCTCAGCATGCTTACCGGAAACCAACGTGGAAGCCTGAGCACAATAAGCACCAGTATCCACGCCGTGCCCAATGCGCATGATAGAAACGCCAGCAACCTCATCACCAGCGAGAATCGCACGCTGAATAGGAGCAGCCCCACGCCAACGAGGCAGCAGCGAAGCATGAACATTCACAATACCAAGCGGCGCCATATGCAGCACCTCATCGGGCAAAATGCAACCATAGGCAGCCACACAGAAAATATCAGCCTGGGCAGCCTGGAGCACCTCAACAACCTCAGGCGTCATACGATTAGCCTCAACAACCGGCAACCCCAGCTCAAGCGCCTTGGCCTTAACAGGAGAAGGCTCAAGCTTCTTACCACGCCCACGAACAGCATCAGGACGAGTAACAACAAGCGCAATCTCGTTCCCAGCCTCAACAAGCGAAGTCAGCGAAGGCACAGCAAAATCAGGCGTACCCATAAACACAATACGCATAAAGGACGTCTCCCCTCAACCAAAGCCGAGACGGCTACAAATGACAGCGGAAAGCCAAGTACCCAGCCCATCCGCAATAACAATTCAACAAGAACAAATATACCCAAAACCAAAGAAAGAGCCGCAATAAAAGCAGCTCTTCCAACAAAGCAATTATCAGCGAAGACGCCCATCCCTGGCCCGACGGCACCCGGGCGAAAAGGAGCACGAAAACGCAGTCCCCTTCCGCCGCAGGGCTTAGGTTATTGCTCCACGCGCAGTTCCGCACGAGCCGAAGAGCACTTAATGTGCTCTTCGTGCGAGCAGGACTGTTTGAGCATGGAGCAAAACCTAAGCCCTGCGGCGGAAGGGGACGGTGGGACCTACTACGTCTCGCCCGGTCGAGCGCCGCGGGCCAGGGCGTCCTGGTACTCCTTGACTGCCTTGATCCTCTGCATCGGCTTCAGTCGCTCGAACATGGTGTTGCCATGCAGGTGATCAATCTCGTGCTGCAGGCACACGCAGAACAGATCGCCCGAAGCCTCATAGCGAATCAGGTTTGCGTCCAAGTCGTACGCCTCGACGACGACATGGTCGGGACGCTCGATCTCGCAGCTAATGCCAGGGATGGACAGGCAGCCCTCGCTAAACGGCACCAGATGGTCGCTCTGCTCCACGATCACGGGGTTGATGAGCACGTACGGGTCATAGTCGTTCTTGTCGGTGTAGTCGCAGTCGATGGTGACGAGCTGGATGAGCTCACCGATCTGCGGGGCAGCAAGGCCGCAACCGCCGTTGTCGAACATCATCTTCTTCATCTTCTCGGCAAGCGCCTCGATCGCCGGGGTGATCTCCTCGATGACGGCGCACTCCTGGCGCAGACGAGGGTCGGGCGACAGTACGATTCCGTTGGCTTCCATGGCCATCCTTTCGGGTTGTTACATCAAATCATAAGCGTCGACGTCAACGCTCACGCTCACGCCGCGCACGGAGCCCACCTCTTTGAGGCAGGCGTCGATATCATCAGAAACATGGTACCCCACGGGCGACTTCACAAGCAGATGGAAGCGGTAACGGTCCTTGGCTCTCTCGATTACACACGAAGCCGGACCCAGCACCTGCGGCACGGCACTCCCCGCCCGCAAAAAATCGGGCGCGGCGGCATGCCAGCGGCGCTCAAGAAGCTTTGCGATACGCCCGATGTAGTCCTGCGCGTCGTCTCGGTTCGCCGACCACACCAAGATGTTGACCAGGCGCACAAACGGCGGGTACAGCGCGTCGCGACGCTGGTCCAGGTCGTAGTCGGTAAAGATCGAGCGATCGTGCTCGGCGACGGCGCGAATGACCGGATCCTCGGGCAGATACGTCTGGATGATGACCTCGCCAGGGCGATCGCCGCGACCGGCGCGACCGGCGACCTGCTCAAGCAAATCGTAGGCGCGCTCCCCTGCGCGGAAATCCGGCAGCTTGAGGGCGAAGTCAGCATTGACCACACCCACGAGCGTGACCTCGGGAAAGTCAAGGCCTTTGGCGATCATCTGGGTGCCCAGCAACACGGCGCAATCGGCAGCATCGAACTGCTCGAGCAGCTTTTTGTGCGCATCCTTGCCGCGCGTGGAATCGGCATCCATGCGGATGATGGCGACGTCCTCGGGCAGCATCTGGTGCAGTGCGTCCTCGATCTGCTGCGTGCCCAGCCCCATTTTTGCCAGGTAGCGACTGCCACATTTGGGGCAACGACTCGTGGGCGCGGGATACGGCTGCACGCGCCAGGAGGATCCGCATGTGTGACATTGCAGCGTGTGCGTGCGCTCGTGATACGTAAGCGCGGTGGAGCAGTGGTTGCAGGTGGGAACGCAGCCGCACTCGCGACACATCAGGAACGGCGCAAAGCCACGGCGGTTATGCAGCAGCACGGCCTTCTCGCGGCGCTCGACCACACGCTCCAAGCCCTCCATCAAGGGTTTTGAGAACATGGAGCGGCTGCCGTGAGAAAACTCACGGCGCAGGTCGGCAATGCGGACCGTGGGAAGCACGGCGTGTCCCGGGCGCTCGGGCATCTCGACACGCGTCCAAGTGGCACCGTTATACGTGCCACGACGGCAGCGGTCGAGGGCCTCGGCAGAAGGCGTGGCGGAGCCCAACACGAGCGGGCAGCGATAGCGCCGCGCCATCTCGGCCGCCACCTCGCGCGCGTGGTAGCGCGGACTGGAGCCCTGCTTGTAACTTGTCTCGTGTTCCTCGTCGATGATGATGAGGCCCAAGTCGCTGAGCGGGCAAAAGAGAGCCGAGCGGGCGCCGACCACCACGCGGGCCGCACCGCTGGCGACCATATCCCACTGGTCCAGACGCTCGCCAGCCGAAAGACGCGAGTGGAAAACCGCGACCGTCTCGCCAAAGCGCGAGCGGAAGCGGCCGACGGTCTGGGCCGTCAGTGAGATCTCGGGCACCAGCACGCAGGCAGAGCGACCGGCTGCGAGCACGCGCTCGATGGCGGAGAGGTAGACCTCGGTTTTGCCTGAGCCGGTGACGCCGTCTACCAGCACCACGTCGCCATGAGCGTCCAGACGGGCACGCTCGATCTGAGCAAGTGCTTGCTGCTGGCCACTGGTAAGGGAGACCGGCGCTTTGCCGCTTGCCGAGGACAGCGTGGTCTGCTCGCCGCAGCCACGCCAGGCGCGGCGCTCTTCCACCACCACAACGCCGCGTTTTTCGAGCGCCTTGATGGTCGCCGACATGCTGTTATAGAGAAGGTTGAGGTCGCGCGTCGTGACCGGTCCGCACTGGAGCGCCTCGATGAGTTGGCGCTGGCGGACCGCGGTCTTGGGTGGCGTGTAGTCAAAGCCTTCGGGCGTAAGCATCACCCAGCGGTTTTGGATGGGTTTGACGGCTGGACGTTCAACCGTCCACACGCCGTCGTCGCCCTTGACCACACGCGGGCTGCCGCCCGGTGGCAAAAACAGGCGCAGGCACTCGGAAAGCATCGCGACATACTCGCGGCTCATCCAGCGCGCAATGCGGGCAGCCTCGGCGGTAAAGAGCGGTTTGCTGAGGATGGCTTCGACAGGCTTGATGCGCGAAAGGTCAAGGGCGTTGTTGCCTTGCAGGTCGCCCAGCTCGGGCGCAATATCGACGATGTAGCCTGCGGCGGCACGGTTGCCAAAGTGGACCAGGACCGTCGATCCGACCTGGGCCTCGTTGGCAAGGGACTCAGGAATGCCGTAAGCGAACAGTTCGGACAGCGCACGGGTGGGGATATCGAGAACCACGCACGAGTAGGCGGCAATGGGCTCAGGTACAGGATCGGGCTTGGCCGAGGCAGCAGCGGATGCCGGTGCCGCCGGAGACTCCTCCGGTTCCGGTGAACCAAACAGCGACAGTTGTTGAGCCATACACCACCTCTAACGAACGGACCTGAAAGGGGTGGGACAAACACCACTGATTATTTTGTCCCAGCAACCCACTCATCGGTACAGAAACAAGAGCCCCGCTCGGGGTGAACGGGGCTCGGATACAAACGTTTGCGCAGCGACTACAGCGCCATCGTGCGGGCGCGGTCGATACGCGCCAGACAGTCGTCACGGCCGACGAGCGCCATGGTCTCGCCCAGCGGAGGGCTCACCATGTTGCCGCAAACGGCGACGCGCACGGCCTGGAACACCACGCGCTTCTTAAGGTCCATCTGCTCGGGCAGCGGCTCAAGCGCGGCGTCGATGGCCTCGGCAGTCCACTCGTCCACGCCCTCGAGCGCGGCCTTGGCGGCGTCCAGGATGGCACCCATGCCTTCCTTGGCCAGGCCCTTGTTGACGGATTTCTCGTCATACTCGAGCGTCTCGGCCGTAGCAAAGATGGGAGCGGCGACGGTCACGGCGTCGGCTGGCATCTTGGTGCGCGGCTTGACGATGGCAGCGAGTGCGTCAATCCAGTCCTCGCCGTACTCGACGTTGCCCTCGATGAGACCCGCCTCGTGCAGCTCGGGGACCATGATCTCGTCGGCAAACTGGGCATCGGACATGCCGTTGATGTACTCGGCATTGACCCAGTCGAGCTTCTTGGGGTCGAAGGTCGCCGGGTTCTTGGAGATGCGGTCGAGTGAGAACTTGCTGGCCAGGACATCGCGCGGGATGATCGTGGTCTCGCCGTCAAGCGACCAGCCGAGCAGCGCCAGATAGTTGACGAAAGCGTCGGACAGGTAGCCGGCGTCGCGGTACTCCTCTACTGAGGTGGCGCCGTGGCGCTTGGAGAGCTTCTTGCCGTCGGCGCCCAGAATCATGGAGATGTGGGCGAACGTGGGCACGGGCGCGCCGAGGGCCTCGTAGACCATGACCTGGCGCGGGGTGTTGGAGAGGTGGTCGTCGCCGCGGATGACATGGGTGATCTTCATCATGGCGTCGTCGACGACGGTCGCAAAGTTGTACGTGGGCGTGCCATCGGAGCGGAAGATGACAAAGTCGTCGAGCTCCTTGGCGTCGAAGGTCACCTCGCCGTGAACGGCGTCGTGGATGACGACGTCGCCGCGGTCCTCGGGCACCTTGATGCGCAGGACGTAGGACTCGCCGGCCTCGATGCGACGGCGGGCCTCCTCGGGATCAAAGTCGCGGCAACGGCGCTGATAGCCCTGGAAGGGGTCCTTGCGCTCCTGCGCGGCCTTGCGATCGGCGTCGAGCTGCTCCTTGGTGCAGAAGCAGGGATAGGCCTTGCCCTCGTCCCAAAGCTTCTGGGCGGCCTGCTTGTACAGGTCCAGGCGCTCGGTCTGGGCGTAGGGGCCAAAATCGCCGCCCACCTCGGGACCCTCGTCCCAGTCCAGGCCCAGCCAACGCATGGCGCGCAGGATAATCTGCGTGTTCTCGTCGGTAGAGCGGGTGGGGTCGGTGTCGTCGATGCGCAGGATGAACGTGCCGCCGTTTGCACGGGCGAAAGCCCAGTTATAGATAGCGGTGCGGGCGCCACCGATGTGCAGCTTGCCCGTCGGTGAGGGTGCAAAGCGGACGCGAACGTCTGATGCCATGGAAATCTCCTCGATTGCAGGATGGATGTCTAACCGCATTAGTATAAAGCAACAATGCCCACCTCCGCACAAAGGGCACCGACCCACTCATTGGGGACAGACTTAAATGAGTAGGTGCGGAAAGGGTGTGAATGTTTGATTTACGCGCTATGATGTGCCCTTGCATAGAGAGCCCGTCGGAATGGTAACGGTCGCCGGGACACGTTTTTGAAAGGACAATCATGTCAGAAGAACTTCGTTCCATCCCGCCCCAACACGGGTCCTTTGTATTTACGTCGGAGTCGGTGACCGAAGGCCATCCCGATAAGATCGCCGACCAGATCAGCGATGCCGTCCTCGACGCAATCCTCGCCAAGGAAATAGAGCTACAGGAGCAGGGCTATATTGCGCCCAACGGCGTGCCCGCCAACGTGGAAAACGTCCGCTGCGCCTGCGAGACCCTCGTGACCACCGGCACCGTCATCGTAGCCGGCGAGATTCGCACTCAGGCCTACGTCGACGTACAGGAAATCGCCCGCGGCGTTATCCGCCGCATTGGCTACAACCGCGCCAAGTTCGGTTTTGACTGCGACACCTGCGGCGTTATGAGCCTCATCCACGAGCAGTCGCCCGATATCGCCCAGGGCGTTGACGAGTCCTTCGAGACCCAGACCGGCGCTACCACCGACCCGATCGACCTGATCGGTGCCGGCGACCAGGGCATGATGTTCGGTTATGCCTCCAACGAGACCAAGACCCTCATGCCCATGCCGCACTACCTGGCAAGCCGCCTGGCCGAGCGCCTAGCCGCCGTGCGTCACGACGGCACCCTCGCCTATCTGCGTCCCGACGGCAAGACCCAGGTCACCGTGCGGTACGAGGAAGGCAAGCCCGTCGAGGTCACGACGATCGTCATCTCCACGCAGCACGCCGCCGAGATCGAGGACATGGGCAAGATCAAGGCCGACCTCATCGAGCACGTTATCACCCCGGTCATGGCCGCCGAGAACATGCCGTGGGATGGTGCCGACATCTATGTGAACCCCACCGGCCGCTTTGTCGTGGGCGGCCCCATGGGCGACACGGGCCTCACCGGCCGCAAGATCATCGTCGACACCTACGGCGGCTACGGCCGTCACGGCGGCGGTGCCTTTAGCGGCAAGGACTGCACCAAGGTTGACCGCTCCGCCGCGTATGCCGCGCGCTGGGTCGCCAAGAACGTGGTCGCCGCCGGTCTGGCCGACCGCTGCGAGGTCGAGCTTGCCTACGCCATCGGCGTTTCCAAGCCCCTTTCAATCATGGTCGACACCTTCGGTACCGCGCATGTTGCCGAGGACAAGATCGTTGAAGCCGTAGAGAAGACCTTCGACCTGCGCCCAGGCGCAATCATCCGCGACCTAGACCTGCGTCGCCCCATCTACGAAAAGACGGCAGCCTACGGTCACTTCGGCCGAGAAGACGCCGACTTCACCTGGGAGAAGACCGACCGAGTCGAAGAACTCAAAGCAGCCTGCGGCCTGTAAGCCAACGGCAAAAGCTGCAGCCACATATCGATGCACCAAAAGAAGTACCGGCCCCAACCGGTACTTCTTTTTTATTAATCCGGTGGTGAAGATATTTCGATATGGGCATACGCAACGTCAGCAGCCAATGAATTTTGGAGCACATGCGCCTCTACCATGTATCCTTAGTCCCGAGGGGCGGGGCATAAGGTCGATCGCGAGTTCCGCACGAGCCGGAGAGCACTTAATGTGCTCTCCGTGCGAGCAGGACTGTCCGAGCAGGCGACCTTATGCCCCGCCCCTCGGGACGACGGGATAGATTTAAAGGAGCAGCCATGGCAGGCAAGCCGCAAACACTAGCTACGACCTCGGCATTCGAGATCTTGGGGCCCGTCATGGTCGGCCCCAGCTCATCGCACACCGCCGGCGCCCTGCGCTGCGCCCAAGTTGCCGCCAGCCTGTTGGAAGGCCGCATCACCAAGGTCACCTTTGGCCTGTGGAACTCCTTTGCCCACACCTACCGCGGCCACGGCACCGATCGTGCACTCGTCGCGGGCATCCTAGGCCTCGACACCGATGATGAAAACATCAAGCAGGCCTTCAACCTCGCACGCGAGCAGGGCCTCGAATATCACTTTGAAATTAAGGGCGACGACGCCTCCATCCACCCCAACACCGTCGACATCGACATGGTCGACGACACGGGAGCCACGGCACAGGTCCGCGGTGAAAGCCTGGGCGGCGGCAAGATGCGCATCAGCCGCATTAACGGCGTCGGCGTCGACATCTCGGGCATGTACTCCACGCTCTTCGTGGCGCACCAGGATGTTCCCGGCGTGCTCGCCGCGCTCACGAACCTGCTCGCCTACGTACACGTGAACATCGCCTTCTGCCGCACCTACCGCACCGAGGTGGGCGGCCAGGCCTACTCCGTCTTTGAGACCGACGGCGCACCCGACGACACCGTCGTCCCGATGCTGCGCAAGCTCGACAATGTCGATTACGCGACCTTTATCGAGCTCCCCGGTTCTGCCTCGTCGCTCTCCCCCGGCGTCTCAGCAAAGGAAATCTTCGACGACGGCGAGCAGCTGCTCGATGCGTGCGAGGAACGGGGACTCAGCATCGGCGCCGTCATGGCCCTGCGCGAGGCGCGCCTGACCGGCGAGGCCCACGCCGTCGCCGCCATGCGCCGCGTGCTCGACGTCATGCGCGAGGAGACCACGGCCCCCATCGCCAATCCTCAGCGCTCGCTCGGCGGGCTTATCGGCGGCGAGGCCAAGCTCGTTGATGCCACCGGCCGCAACGACTTGAGCGTAAGCCTGATGGGCGCCGTCCAGACCGATGCCGTGGCCCGCGCCATGGCTGTCCTTGAGCGCTCCGCCACAATGGGAGTGATCGTCGCCGCCCCCACGGCCGGCTCCGCAGGCGTCGTGCCCGGCTGCGTGCTGGCGCTCGCCGACCATCTGCAACTGGACGATGAGCAAGTCATGGACGCCCTCTACTGCGCCGCCGCCATCGGCCTCAACCTCACCACGAGCGCCTGCGTCGCCGGCGCCGAGGGCGGATGCCAAGCCGAGGTGGGAAGCGCGGCCGCCATGGCCGCCGCCGCGCTGGTGCAGATGCTCGGAGGCACGCCTGAGCAGGCACTCGACGCCAGCTCCATCGCCCTGAGCAACCTGCTGGGCCTGGTCTGCGACCCGGTGGGCGGCCTCGTGGAGGTGCCGTGCCAAAACCGCAATGCCATCGGCGTGGCCGCGGCATTTAGCTCGGCGCAGCTTGCACTTGCCGGTATCAAGAGCCTGGTGCCGTTTGACCAGATGGCGCACGTCATGCTCTCCGTGGGCCACGCGTTGCCGGCCACGCTGCGCGAGACGGCAAAGGGTGGCATCGCGCAGGCTCCGGCCGCACTTTCGGCCTGTGCAAAATGCGGTGTGCGCGGATAGCGACAAAGAAAGACTCGAAGGTGGGACAAATGTCCCACCTCTTTTGAATGCCACCGTTTCCATACCACAAACAACTGGGTAATCGCTATAATGCAAGCCCAGTAAAAACACGATGAGCCGCAAGGCGAAATCCGAAGGATATGCATACGATGTCGCAAAACGATCGAACTCAACTGATTCCCGATCCGCAGCAGCCGAGCAGGCACACCGGCGGCGTTCAGTCGCCGCGTCCTATCGCGCCGAGCCGCGGTCAGCAGCGAGGTGCGGCAAACGTTTCCCAACGTCCGAACAAGCAGCATCAGCAGCGCCAGGCAAATGGCAATGCGCCCAAGCAGCCCCCCACGCACGCTCGAGGCGATCGCGGCCCAGCACGCAAACCCACCGAGAACAATAAGTCGGGCAAAAAGACGACGCTCTTTGTCGTTCTGGGTCTTATCGTCATTGTCTATATCGTAGGCGTTGTAGCGTTTTCGCAGGTAGCCTACCCCAACACCACTATCGCCGGCGTCGATGTCTCGTTCTCCAACGCTTCGTCTGCCGCCACCAAGGTCAACTCGGCTTGGAAGCACTATAAGCTCACCGTGACAGGCGATGATTTTAGCTGGACCTATCAGCCCGAGTCCGATGAGCCCATTGTCGACGGCGAAGCTGCCGCAAAAGAGATTATCAGCCGCAACGAAGCCATTGTATGGCCGGTTCGCCTTGTAGAATCCTTAAGCGGCAAGACCAAAACAACCGCTAGCTCCAACGAAGTCGATCTTGATCAAGACGTCGACCTGTCCATGCTCTCCGACACCTTTGACCAAAAGCAGTTTGAGAAGGATCTGGGCGCCGCCATCGACGAGTTTAACGAGGGGCGTTCGGGCGCGTTCGAGGCCAATAGCTCCTATGACGAGCAGGCCGGCAAGTTTACCGTCGAGAAGGCGCGCTCCAACGAAAAACTCAACCGCGAGCATGTCATTAAGTATGCCGAGCTCGAGCTTGCCTCGCTGGCCGAGACCGTAGATCTTTCCAAGCTCGGCAACGATGCCTATGAGCCGCTCAATGGAACGCTGACCGATGATCAGATTCAGGCCGCATGCGATGCCGCCAACAACTTCTTGGGCGTCAACGTGACCCTCAAGCTCAACGGCGAGGATGCCGGCAAGGTTGATGGCAGCTCCGTGTTGCAGTGGATCAGCTTTGCCGATCCGGCCAACCCCACGCTCGATACGTCGCAGATCAGCAGCTGGGCAGCCGAGCTCGCCAACGGCTTTAATACCGTGGGCTCCACTCGCTGGTGGACGCGCGCCGATGGCAAGCAGTGCGCCGTCGAAGGCGGCGACTTTGGTTGGTTCATCGACAGTACCTCGCTCGCCAAGCAGGTCGAAGACGCCATTAACAACAAGCAGACCGGCGAAATCGATATCAAGTACTCCCAGAAGGCCGACACCTTTACCGCAAAGGGAGAGCCTGACTGGAAGGCATACGTCGATGTCGATCTGTCCGAGCAGCACGCGCGCTACTACGACGAGAGCGGCAATATTGTGTGGGAGGCCAACTTTATTTCCGGCAAACCGGGCGAAGACGCCACCCCCGAGGGCGTATGGCAGATCAACAGCAACGATGGCGCCAGCAAACTCATCGGTGCCAAGGACCCCGAGACCGGCAAGCCCAAATACGAGAGCCCGGTTAGCTACTGGATGCCGTTTGAGGGCAATATGGTCGGATTCCACGACGCCACCTGGCAAAACGATTCGAGTTTCGATAACGCCGAATCGTACAAGTGGTGCGGTAGCCACGGTTGTATCAACCTGCGTCTGGCCGATGCCAAGTCGCTCCACGAGCGCATCAAAGTCGGCCTCTGCGTGGTCGTGCACTCGTAACGCAGCTAACGTCTACAACAAGTAAACAGCACGGCGACAAAACTTACAGTACCGTCATCCGCAACTTCTATACGCCCGCCTATCGCGACGGGCGTATATACTTATCGGAGCCATATCGATAAAGGAGACGCTATGTCCAAGGTCCCCACGATCAATCCGGGTCCTGACGATTCCGATCGCATGCCCCAAGATGCCACCGAGACCCTGCCGATTATCAGCGCTGCAGACACCAAGCAGCCCCAAACGAGTCTCGACGATTCGACCGATATCTCCGATGAAGAAGCCTATGCAAAGCTCAAGGCAAAGCGTGCCGAACGTCGACGCAAAAAGCTGATTCGACGCGGCATTGCCGCCGGCATCGTGGGTGTCATCGCGCTCATTGCAATTGTCGCAACCCTAGTTATCAATGCGCAGCCGCAGGGCGCTAGCGGGCCTGTGACCGACATGGTGACCGAGGGCACGTTTACCACAACGGTCGAGGCGAAAGGCCAGCTCAAACCCATTTCGTCCTCAGTGGTCTCCCCTTCTGTCGACGGCACGGTCGATTCGATCAACGTGCAGGCAGGCCAATCCGTCAACGAGGGCGACGTGCTCATGACCATTAAAAACGACGAGCTCGATCGCAACGTTGCCGAGGCGCAGCGTGCAGTAGCAGCCGCTCAGGAAGACCTCGCCAACGCGCAGAAAGCCGCAGCTGCCGCGCAGGCCACCCCAACGACGGACGTCGATGGAGCTTCCGCAGCGGCTGGCATCTCCGCCGCATCAGCGGACACGAACGCTGTATCGGCCGCGCAGCGCAGCCTCGCATCGGCCCAGGCAAACCTCGATCAGGCGAACGCCAAGGCCGCCAGCCGTACGGTCACGGCCCCGAGCTCGGGCAGCATCGTGGAGCTCAACGCCAAGGTCGGCGCCACGGTAACAGGCGGAATGATCATGGGCGAAAGCGATACGAGCGGCGGCAAGCAGTGCATGCAGATCGCCGACCTGTCCAAGATGAAGGTGACGGTTCAGGTGGGCGAAAAGGATATCGCCAAAATTGCCGTGGGCCAAAGCGCCAACGTGACCTATCCCGCGTTTCCCGATATCGTGCGCCAGGGCACCGTCACGGCTATCGCCTCGGTGGCAAACTCTGACTCCGGCTCCGATAGCGGCGGCAGCGTGACCTTTAACGTCGACATCCTCATCGAAGCACCCGACAGTCGCCTTAAGCCGGGTATGACTGCCGAGGTCTCGGTAGTGACCGAGAAGCTCGACGACGTGGTTATGGTGCCGACCATGGCGCTGATGACCGAAGATGGCGAGCACTATTACGTCAATCTGGCCACCGATTCGGAAGGCAAGAAGACGCGCCGCGTGAAGGTGACCGTCGTGACGCAAAACGACAACGAAGCCGTAGTCGGCAAGACACAGATCAAGCGCGACGACCAGGGCAACGAAATCAATCCTGGCGTGCCCACAACCAAACTGCGCGACGGTGACACCCTCGTCATGGACACCGGAGCGGGCGCAACGGCTGACGGCGGCTACAGCGCGGATTCGGGCAGTATGTCTGCCGACGAGGGTATGTAATGCGTCCCGTCATCGACATCCGCAACGTGCACCGCATTTTTGAGAGCGAAGCGGGTTGCGCCCACATCTTGCACAACGTGAGCCTAGCGGTAGATCCCGGCGAGTTCGTCGCCATTACCGGCCCCTCGGGCTCGGGCAAGTCGACGCTCATGAACATCCTAGGCTGCCTGGATAAGCCGACGGCGGGCGACTACTACCTGCAAGGGCTCAACGTGGCCGAGCTTGACGATGACGAGCTCACCGAAGTTCGCGCCCTGAGCATTGGCTTTGTCTTTCAGAGCTTCAACCTGCTGCCGCGCCTGTCGGTTATCGAAAACGTCATGCTGCCGCTGGCCTACACCAACGTACCCCGTAGCCAGCGCGAAATGCGCGCCGTGCACGCGCTGCAGGCCGTCACGCTGCCCGTCGACCATTGGGACCACCGCATATCCGAGCTCTCGGGCGGCCAGATGCAGCGTGTCGCCATCGCACGCGCCCTCGTCAACGATCCGCCCATCATTTTGGCTGACGAGCCGACGGGAAACCTGGACTCCGCAACCGGAGCGCTTGTGATGGAGACCTTCCATAAGCTCCAGGAGCGTGGCAAAACCATCGTGCTTATCACACACGACCCCGGCATTGCCGCCGAGGCCGACCGTGCCATGACCATCCGCGACGGTCGTATACACGACGGCGCGTATATTCCACATACACCGCGGACCCTGCGCAGCGCCGTAGATAGCCTGCCCATGATTTCCGCCTCCGCCAACCCGCCGAAAGGAGTGGTGGCATGAGCGCCCGCGATCTCATCCAGGAAGCACTTCACTCGCTCGAGGCCAACAAGGGGCGCAGCCTGCTCACCATCCTGGGCATTGTCATCGGCATCGCATCGGTCATCGCCATGACTTCGCTCATCGGCGGCATACAAAACAGCCTGGTCAACAGCTTGGGGCTCAATGCAGCCCGCATGGTGCAGATCTATTCGTCCCAAGAACTCACTGATTCTGACGTCCAGAAGCTTCAAAAACTGGTGCCGCAGATAGAGCAGATCGGGATTGTCGACAGCGCGTATACCGAGTACAAGTCTGGCGATAAAAGCTATACCGTCATGGCACAGGGTGTCGACAGCGACATGCTCGACGCCGTGGGTGCCAGCAAGCTCGTTGCAGGACGTGTCTATTCACAGGCAGAGTCTCAATCAGGCTCGCGCGTGGCGCTCATCAGCCGCGGCGGCGCCGATCAGCTTTACGGCAACGAACAGGATGCGCTGGGGAAAACCATCAAGGTGTCCAACGGCGAGGTGCAGATTGTAGGCGTGATTGATGGCGGCAGCGACTCCATGGGCTCGCTCACGCTGTATATGCCACGCGAAACCATCTCCGGCCTGTTTGGCGACGAGAATCCTTCATTCCCCAGCGTGACGGCACTTGCCGCCGAGGGCACAGACATGGACGAGCTCTGCAAGACCATCGAGTCTAAGGTGCGAGCGATGAAGGGCATCTCGGAGGATGATGAGTACGACAGCGTATCGGCGACCTCCATGAAAAGCGCCATCGATGCACTCAACTCGTTTATGGGCGCCTTCTCGCTCATCATGGGCGCTGTCGCCAGTATCTCACTGCTTGTCGGCGGAATCGGCATTATGAATATGATGCTCACCAACGTGACTGAGCGCATCCGCGAGATCGGTATTCGCCGTGCCCTGGGCGCCAGTCGTCGCGATATCACCGCGCAGTTTTTGGCCGAGTCCTCGGCGCTGTGCGTCACCGGTGGCCTGCTGGGTGTCCTGATTGGCTATCTGCTGGCCTGGGGCCTCGCGGTGTTTGCCGCAGGATCAGGGGTTCTCAACGAGCTCGGTGCCAGTGGGCAGATCACACCGAGCTTTTCAATCGCCACGGTGCTGCTGGCCTTCGGCGTCTCCGTCGGCATCGGCGTAATCTTTGGCTTCTACCCCGCTCGCCGCGCGGCAAAGCTCAACCCGGTGGAGTGCCTACGCTACCAGTAAGCCACCACCAGCTACCAGTAAGCCACCACCAACAAGTTGCGGTGAATTAGGGACTGAATATGCTATCTAGCAGCAAAAACAGACACTATTTCACCGCAACTTATTGAAGGGCTGTTTGCGCCAGTTCTGGGCGTCGTCCTCGAGCTATTGATGGATGACGGGCTTGTACGGGTCGAGCTTGCTCGGGGCGCTCCTCCTCGCGGGCGAGAGGGCGCGCAGGCGCGGCGAGCGCCTAGCGCGCGAACTCCCGTAAGAGCGCGTCTTCCACTTCCCGAAGCGAAAGGGCCCCGCCTCCCTCGGCGGGACGGGCGACCACGATGCAGCGCGCTCCCACGTCGCGCGCGGAGGCGATCTTCTCGGCCGTGCCGCCTACGGTTCCCGAGTCCTTGGTCACAAGCCACTGGGCGCCCACCTGCCGAAGCATCGCCTCGTTGAGCTCGCGGGTGAAGGGCCCCTGCATGCCGATGACGTGCGACGGCGAAAACCCCGCGTCGATGCACTTCGTTATAGCACCGGGCAGCGGGAGCACACGCACGAAGAAGCGCTCCGCGAAATCGGCGACGCTCGTGTAGGGAGCAAGCTCCTTGCTCCCCGTCGTGAGAAGCGCGCGACCCGGGTTCTCGGAGAGAAAGCGCGCCGCGCAGGCGATCGACGCGACCGACACGACGCCTTTGGGCAGCGCCTCGACCGGGCGCGCAAGGCGCAGGCATCGTACACCCACGGCGAGCGAAGCGGCCCGGATGTTGCCGCTTGCGAGCGTAGCGAAGGGGTGCGTGGCGTCGACGACGATGCGCGCGCCGGAAAGCTCGCGCTCCATGTCGGCCTCGTCGAGCCTGCCCGCATGCACCTCGATGCCCGGAAGCTCGCCCAAAAGTTCGCCTCCGTACTCGGTTGCCGCGTAGGCACGGGCGGGGATGCCCGCCCCGCCCGCCCATTCGCACAGAAGGCGGCCCTCGGTGGTGCCGGCGAAGATGCGCAGCGCCGGCGCGGATGCGGGCGCCGTCACTTCGGGCCGCCTGGGCGCGTGATCTGGTAGAGCAGCGCGTTCATAATGGCAGCCGCCACGGTCGAGCCGCCCTTGCGACCCCTCGCGACGATGGCCGGCACGCGTCGTGCGAGTAGCTCCTCTTTCGCCTCGACCACGTTCACAAACCCGACCGGCACCCCAACGACGAGCGCGGGCGCGATATTCCCCGCGTCCATGAGCTCGGCGAGGCGCAGAAGTGCTGTGGGAGCGTTGCCGACGGCCACGATGAGCGGACCCTCGATGCCGCTAGCTTTGTCCATGCTCGCAACGGCACGAGTCGTGCCCGCGGCGCGCGCAGCCGCGGCAACTTCAGGGTCGGCCATGTAGCACACGGCCTTGCAGCCGAGCTTCTCGAGCGCGGGCTTGCTTATGCCTGCGAGCGCCATGTTCGTGTCGGTGAGCACCGTGGCCCCTGCGCGCAGTGCGTCGAGCGCACAGTGCGCGGCGTCATGGGTGAACACGAGGGAATCGGCGTACGAGAAGTCGGCAGTGGTGTGGATGACGCGCTTCACGACGGGCTCTTCGAGCGGCGGGAACGTGCGGCCGCCGAGCTCTTCGGTGATGATCTCGAAGCTGCGCCGCTCGATGTCGCCGGGCGCCATCTCCTTGGAATCCATCTAGTACTCCACTCCTTCCCTTGCACATATCCCCTGCTCGTAGGGGTGTTTCTCGCACCGCATCTCGGTTATGTAGTCGGCCTTCTCCACGATCTTGCGGGAAGGCGCGCGCCCGGTGAGCACTACTTCGACGCCGAGCGCGGACATATCGAGTGCGCGGTCCACGAGCGCCTCGTCGACAAGCCCCTTCGAAAGCGCGTCGAGCGCCTCGTCGAGCACGAGCAGTCCCTCTTGCGCGCCCTCGAGCTCGACGAGCGCGGAAGCGAGGTTCCCATCGTGCAGCTCGCACGTCGCGGCAAGTTCTTCCGACGTCATCGACCAGGTAAACTTGTCCGACGCCTTCCCCGCGAACACGGGCACGCCGAAATGCTCAGCGAGCAGGCGCACCTCCCCGCTTTCGCCGTCTTTCAGGAACTGTACGACGACGACGCGGCGGCCTGCAGCGAGCATGCGAAGGGCGAGGCCCATCGCCGCCGTGGTCTTGCCTTTGCCGTCGCCATGATACACGTGGATCATACGCCCTCCTCGATAATGCGGTAGACATACTCCATGTCGAGCGCCCCGCGCACGACGTCGGCCAGGCGGTCGAACTCACGCGCACGGTGATCGGCCGCGGACGCCGCGCCCGCGTCACCCACGACGCTCTCGGGCAGGCCGCGCATGCGCGCGAGCGAGCGCGCGAGGGCGAGCGCCACCCCCGGTTCGTCGAACAGGCCGTGGAGATAGGTTCCGAACACGTTACCGCAGGCCGCGCCTTCCGGTTTGCCGCCAATCGTGCCCGCAGGGGCGCAGGAGACGGTCGTTTCGCCGTCGTGAATCTCGTACCCGCGCGCCATCATGCCGTTCAACACCGAGAACGCGCCTTGGGCGCCCGTGATGCGCAGCTCCGACTGGGCGAGGCGCTTTTCCTCCTTGAACACCGTACTTGCAGGGATGAGCCCGAGCCCGCGCGCGGTGCCAGCGCCTTCCCTGCCGTGCGGGTCGGAAAGCTCGTCTCCCAAAAGCTGGTAGCCTCCGCATATGCCGAGCACCGGCGTGCCCGCGCCCGAAAGCGCGCGTACACAGGCTCCGATGCCGCTAGCCGCAAGCCAGCGCGCGTCGTCGAGCGTAGTCTTCGAGCCGGGAAGCACCACCAGGTCGGGTCGGCCCAGATCGGTCGTCGAGGAAACGTAGCGCACGCCCACGCCGGGCACGCGCGAAAGCGGGTCGAAGTCGGTGAAATTCGACAAATGCGGAAGGCGCACGACGGCGACGTCGATGACGCCGCGCGCCTCGCGGGCAGATAGGCGCGGCGCGAGCGAGTCCTCGTCGTCAAGGTCGAGCGTAAGATACGGCACGATACCCACGACGGGAACTCCGCACATCTTCTCGAGCGGGGCCAAACCCGGGCGCAGGATTTCCACATCGCCGCGGAACTTGTTCACCACAAGCCCCCGCAAAAGCGCGCGGTCCTCGGGCGCAAGGAGCGCGACCGTGCCGTAGAGCTGGGCAAATACCCCGCCCGGGTCGATGTCGCCCGCAAGCAGCACGGGGGAGGACACGGCGCGCGCGAGCCCCATGTTGACGATGTCATTTTCGGCAAGGTTGATTTCGGCGGGGCTGCCGGCGCCCTCGATGACGATGACGTCGTTTTCCTCCGCGAGCGAATCGAACGCCTCCAAAATCTGCGGCATGAGCGCCTTCTTTCGCGCGAAGTAGTCCCTCGCAGCGAAGGCTCCCTGCGCCTTGCCGGCCACGATGAGCTGGCTTCGGTGGCCGCTTTCGGGCTTGAGCAGGATGGGGTTCATGCGCACGTCGGGCGGGATGCCGCACGCCTCGGCCTGCATGATCTGGGCGCGCCCCATCTCGAGCCCGTCGGCAGTGACACCGCTGTTGAGTGCCATGTTCTGGCTCTTGAAGGGAGTCACGCGCAGGCCGTCCTGCGAAAGCACGCGGCACAGCCCCGCCGCAAGCAGGCTCTTCCCCGCGTTCGACATGGTGCCCTGGATCATGATGGGCTTGGCCCTACCCACGGGTATCGACCTCCTTCGCCAAGCCTCGGCCATCCGCGCCCGCCATAGCGCCGCCCCGTTCGTCGGGTTCGCCTTCGCCCGATGCACCTTCCGCCCGAAGCGCGCGGCTGAACGCCATCGCAAGCCGGGCGTTCTCCTTGTGCGTGCGCACCGCGACGCGGCACCAGAAACGGGACAGCACCGAAAACGAGTCGCACGTGCGGACCAAAACACCCTGATTATACAGGCGCTCGGGGATGTCTTTCGCCGGCGTGCGGACTAAAAGGAAGTTCGCATCCGACGGCACGACGGAAAGCCCGAGCGAGGAGAGCTCGTGGGAAAGCCACGCTCGCTCGCCCGCCAATACGTCGCGCGTGCGCGAGACGTATTCGACGTCTTCCAGGGCGGCGATGCCCGCGGCCTCGGCGACCGAGGAGACGGGCCACGCCTGCCCCGCCCGGCGAATCCCCTCGATGAGTTGGGCGTTTCCGCTGATCAGATATCCCAACCGCAACCCCGCCATTCCGTAGAGCTTGGTGAACGCGGAGAGCACGGCCACATGGCGCGAACACGCGGCGCGTGCGGCCACGCTCCTTTCGCGGGCGTCGGGCGCAAATCCGAGGAAGCACTCGTCCACGACGAGCAGCGCGCCCACCTGCTCGCAGCGGCAAGCCGCGGCCTCGATCACGCTGGGGTCGACGAGGCGCCCCGTCGGGTTGTTCGGATTGCAGAGGTACGCCACGTCTCCCGGCCCCTCGATCGCGCGGGCGAAGGAGGCGGGCACGTCGAAGTCGTCCGCTTCGGAGAGCGGGAACTCCTGCACGCATGCGCCGTAGTACGATGCCGCCTCCGAATATTCAGAGAACGTCGGCGCGCACACGACGATGCGTTTCGGGCGCACCGCCGCGGCGAGCCGCCAGATGATGTCGGACGCGCCCGCGCCGCAGACGATAGTATCTTCGGGAATGCCCTGGGCACGCGCTAGGGCGCGAACGAGGGCGCGGCTTTCCCTATCGGGGTAGGCGTCGATTCGAGAAAGCGCCTTACAAGCTGCGGCGACGGCGCGCGGCGAGGGGCCTGCCGGATTCACGTTCACCGAGAAGTCGATGAGGTCGGAGGCGCCCCCTTCGCAAGCGATGCCGAGCGATTGCGCGCTGCCCCCATGCGTACGGGCGCGCAGGATTCCCCCGGCAGCCCGAGGCGCGGCGTGGTCTTCCCTCATGCCATCGCCCCCACGGCGAGCACGACCGCCGCGCGCGCGGCGCCGAAGACGACGAGCGCGCATACGGACGCAGCGAGCATGAGCCTTGTCGCCCGGGCGATGTCGCCCCACTGGATTTCGCGGGACGCGTCTCCTATCGTCGGTTTCTCAACGAGCTTGCCGAAATACACCGCGGGTCCTGCCAGGCGCAGCCCGAGCGCGCCCGCGCACGCTGACTCGGTCTGCGCCGCGTTCGGGCTCGCATGGCGACGCCTGTCGCGGCGCCAGATGCGCGCAGCCCCGCGCGCGTCGAGCCCGACGATCGGGCACACGGCGATCATGAGCAGAGCCGATAAGCGCGAGGGAATCCAGTTCAGCGCATCGTCGAGGCGCGCCGAAGCGCAGCCGAGGTCGATGTAGCGCTCGTTTTTGTAGCCCACCATGCTGTCGAGCGTGTTCACCGCCTTGTACGCCATGCCCAAGGGCGCACCCCCGATCATAAGGTAGAAAAGCGGCGCGATGACGCCGTCGCTCGCGTTCTCCGCCACCGTTTCCACAGCGGCGCGCGCGACGCCCTGCTCGTCGAGAACAGACGTGTCGCGTCCCACGATGAGCCCGACGGCTTCGCGCGCCGCGACAAGGCCGCCCTTCGAGAACGCGCGGGCCACGGCCAGGCTCTGGCGGCGCAGCTCGCATGCCGCGAGAATCTGATAGCTCGCCCATGCCTCGGCCACGAAGCGCAAGCCGGAGTGAACCATGCCGCAAAGATGCAGGATTCCCCAGGTCAAAAGCCCACACGCAAGCGGAAGCGCCACGGCAAGCACAAGCCCTGCGGCGCGCGTGCCCGCGGACGTTTGCGGGAATGCGCCCCGCAGGCGGCCTTCGGCCCACGTGATCGCGCGCCCCATGGCGACGACGGGATGGGGAAGCCAGCGCGGGTCGCCGAAGGCAAGGTCGGCCGCGAACCCGGCGGCGACGGCAAGAATCGTCATCACCGGGCATCGCCCCCCGAAGCGGGGCGAACGTCGCGAAGGCAGCGCCCATCCCAAGTGGCGGCCCATGCGCCGCCCGGCTCGGTATGCACGTCGAAGTATCCCATTTTCGGGACAGCTAGCTCGGAGAGCAGCGCTTTCACGGTACCCGCGTGAACGACGAAGACGGCGCGCCCACTCCCCTGGGCGCGCTCCGATTCGCACGCCTCCCGAAACGCCGCGATGACGCGGCGGGTGAAATCGCTCTTGCCCTCGCCATGCGGGCAGCGCGTCTCGCACCAGGAGTCTACCCAGGCGCGATAGCGCGCATCCTCTTTAAGCTCGGCGGCGCTTCGCCCCTCGAAGTCGCCGAAATCCATCTCGCGCAGACCGGGGCACGCCATAAGCTCCGCGTTCGGGAAGAGGATGCGCGCCGTCTGGTCGGTGCGGGCCATGCCGCTCGTGATAACACGGAACACGTCACGATCGCACGCGAGGTCGCGCAAAGCGCGCTCGCCCGCACTCGACAGGGGCTCGTCGGTGCCCGCCCCGCTGTAGCGATGGTCTTCCGTGCCCGCCGTGGCACCATGGCGCACGAAGACGACTTCCAAAGGCGCACCCGCGCCCTGCGTCCCTCGAGGTGCATCGGCAAGGTTTCCTTTGATGACCTGGGGAATCCCGCACGTCATGCGCACGACGACGTCGGCGCGCGCAGCGAGCGCGCATCCCAGGCGCCCCGCGCGCTCGCGCCATTGGGCGTCTTCCGCACTCATGGGGACGACCCCCGAGCCGACCAAGGGCAGAATCACTGCGTCGAAGCCGATCAGCCGCTCGAGCGCCCGGTCAGCGTCGAGCGCGCGTACGAGTTCCTCAGCACGGTAAGCGACACGGCCGGCAAAAGCCGCGGGCACGCCGCCCTCCGCAAACTGCGCCGCGTCGACGAAATCGTCCGCCGCGAACCCGAGCTTTTCGCGCACGAAGGTCCTCTTCCCCGAATGCGCGCCACCTACCACGAGCATCATAGGAGCATGCCCCCCGCCACCAGCATGGCAAGCATCGCGAGCTCGGCCCATTGCAGAAACCATCCGGCCAAATCCCCCGTCACTCCGCCGAAGCGGGACAGAGCAACATGGCGGTACCACGCGAGCGCCAAAAGCCCCGCCACCGCCATAAGGGCGCCGACGGCCTGAGCGCACGCGACCATCCCTGCAGCCGAAGCCGCAGTGAAAGCGCAAAGCGGCACGACGATCGCCGCGCGCTTCTTCGCAGGCGAGAGCCCCGCGGCCATGCCGTCCGCCCGCGCGGCAGACCAGCATTCAACGGCGAGCCCCGAAAGCGAGCGGGAGAACACGAGCGAGCACAGAAGTGCGAGGAACGCCCCCGCCGTAAGCGGCAGCGCGGTGAAAAGGGAAAACTGCAGAATAAGGTACACAACAACACCGATGACCCCGAAGGCGCCCGCCCGCGGGTCGTGCATGATCTCGAGCTTTCGCTCGCGCGGGGCCCAACTTGCAAGCGCATCGGAGGTGTCGCAGAGCCCGTCTAGGTGGATGCCTCCCGTCACCGCCACAGGCAGCGCCACGAGCACGGCCGCGACGATGGTCGCGGGCACGCCGAGCAGGTTCGCCACGTACCCCCACGCCGTCATGAGGAAGCCTTCCGCAAGGCCCACCAGGGGAAACGCGGCAAGCGCATGGGTTGACCCGAAATCGGTCCAGGCCGATTTCGGAACGGGGATACGCGAGAACGTTCCGAACGCCGCGCCGATTGCCTCTACTATCTTCACCTTGTAGGTCCTTCGCCTTTCATCCACACGGGAATCCCGCATACCACTTCGACTGCGCGGTCGGCCAGCGCCGCCACACCCGCGTTCACGCGCGCGAGCGCGCGCCTCCATGCCTCGGTCCCTTCATCGTAGCGCATCCCATCGGCGAACACGTCGACGGTGACCACCACCGTATACGCAGCGGCCTGAGCGAGCCGTTCAATGCCTCCGAGCACCTCGCGCGCCACAGCGTCAGGGTCACGCGGGGACAAGCCGCCTTCCGCGAAGAGCTCGTTCGCAAACAGGTTGCCCACGTCCTCCAAAAGAAGCGTGCAGCCGCGCGGAAGCCCGGGCACTGCGGCGCCCACGTCACGCGTGCACTCGAGGGTAGAAAACCCCTTGCCCTCGCGCAGCGCCCGATGGCGCGCGATACGGCGGGCGCCATCTTCCCCGAAGGGCTCCATCGTTGCGAGGTACACGCGGGGGCCGTCGTGCCCGAGGCACAGGGACTCGGCGTAGGCGCTCTTGCCGCTCGCGGCGGCGCCGATGACGAGCGTCACCTTCATTTCCCGGCCTCGAAATGCTCGTAAGCAGCCATACCAGTCGCCGTGAACGTCTTCCCATCCCGGTACACGCACAGCGCCGAATCCAGAAGGGGCAGATACGCCATGGCGCCCGCGCCCTCGCCCAAGTGCATGCCTGCGTCGAGGGGTGCCTTTAAGTCGAGCTCGCGAAGGAGCTCCTGGCTTGCGGGTTCGCTTGATGCGTGGGTGCCCACGAGGTAGCCCAAGACGTTGGGGCACAGGCGCGCTGCGCACAGGGCCGCCGTACAGGATATGACCCCGTCGAGGAGCGCCGGCGCCTTCGAGGCCGCGGCCCCCAGGTAGAAGCCGCACATCGCCGCAATGTCGAAGCCGCCCACCTTCGAAAGCACGTCGATCGGGTCGGCGGGATCGGGCGAGTTCGCGTCGATAGCGTGCTCGACCACGTCGCGCTTGCGCGCGAGTGAGGCGTCCGAGAGCCCCGCGCCGCGCCCGACGAGGCTCCGCGCTTCCGCCCGAATGAGCACTGCGGCCACCGCCGCCGAGGTGGTCGTGTTGCCGATGCCCATCTCGCCCGCGGCGAGAAGGCGCACGCCGGTGCGGGCAAGCCCGCACGCGACGGCGATTCCGACCTCGATCGCGCGCACGGCCCCATCGCGAGACATAGCGGGGCCGTGCGCGATGTTGCCGCTCCCCCGCCGCACGTTCGCGCGCACCATGCGCGTGTCTTCTATACCCCGGGCCATACCCACGTCGACGGGCACGACCTCGGCACCCGCGAACGCCGCCATGCGGCAGGCGCTCGTGGCCCCCTCGCACATGTTGCGCGCGACGGCTCGCGTCACGTCTTGCCCGCTTTGCGACACGCCTTCGGCAACGACCCCGTTGTCGGAGAAGAATACCGCGAGCGCACGGGGAAACTCGGCCACCTCGGCGCTCCCCTGAGCTGCAGCGATACACGCGACGGCGTCTTCAAAGTCGCCCAATCCCCCCAAGGGGTGCGCGATGGAGTCCCACGCGGCGTACGCGGCGGCGCGGGCGCATTCGTCTGCGGGCGCGATCCGGGAGAGCGCGGCTTCGAGCACGGCGCCCGGCGCCGACGAGAACGCGCGCTCGACTTCCTCGCGAATGCAGGCAAGCGCGGTTTCGGTTGTTTCAGCCATGCCGTCTCCTCTCTGCGAACGACGCTGCGGCAGATGCGAACGCGCGCGCAACGTCGGGGTTCGCGGGATAGTACACATGCGGAAAGCCCGCCACCAGGGACGGGGTGGCCGTCATGCACGGCCAGCCCTTGTCGCGCCGGGGCTTCTGCGCCCAGAAGTCGCCGCCCGGGCAGGTGGACTGCCAGTAATGGAATTCGTGCGCGCGGATGCGTGTGCCGCGCGGCCCGTAGAGCCCGTCGCGTTGGGAAGTGAGCTCCACGTACCCGAAATGGGACAGCCTTCCCCCGTTCTCGCTTGCGCCCTCAAGGGCGCCCGCAACAGGCCAGCGCCGCCCCTCGCTATCGGCGATTTCGCGCTGCAGGTACAGAAACCCACCGCATTCGGCGACCGTCGGCATGCCGGATTCCACCGCGCGCCGCACCGCTTCGCGCATCGGCGCGTTCTCGGAGAGCTGCCGCGCATGGAGCTCCGGGTAGCCGCCCCCCAGATAGAGGGCGCTTGTCCCCCGGGGCAACTCGCTATCACACAGGGGGCTGAAAAAGGCCAGCTCGCAACCAAGGTCCTCGAGCGCGCGCAGGTTCTCCTCGTAGTAGAACGAGAACGCCTCGTCACGTGCGACGGCGACGATGGGCCGCGCTCCCGCGATCAGCTCCAACCAGTAAGGTTCCTCGCGGATATCGGGTGCCGTCGCCGCTATTTCGAGCAAGCGATCGACGTCGACGCTCTTTTCCACCAGCTCGGCCATCTTGTCGATGCGCGCGGAGAGCTGCTCGACCTCGTCGGCGGTCACAAGCCCCAGATGCCGGCTTTCGAGCGAGAACGCCTCGTCGGCGGGGATATTCCCCAAAACTGTGACGCCCGTGTGCTTCTCGATCGCAGGCGCCGCGTAGGCGCAGGCAGCGGCGCTCGTCTTGTTCAGCACGACGCCGCGCACGTTCGCACAAGGCAGGAACTCGGCGATGCCATGGATTACGGCGGCGAGCGATAAAGACGCCCCGCGCCCGTTCACCACTAAAACGACCGGCGTTTCCGTGTCGCGCGCAACCTGGTAGCTACTCGCGTCGGCCACGCCGGGCGCCATGCCGTCGTAGAAGCCCATGACCCCCTCGAGCACCGCGACATCTGCGCCCGCGGCGCCGCGTGCGAGCAGGGCGCGCAGCGTCGGGGCGTCAGCGAAGAAGCCGTCTAAGTTGCCCGAGCGCGCACCCACGACGCGGCGGTGAAAGAGCGGGTCAATGTAGTCGGGGCCGCATTTGAAGGCCGCGCATGCAAGGCCGCGACGCGCGAGCGCGCGCAGGAGCGCGCACGTGACGACCGTCTTGCCGCTCCCGCTCGAGGGCGCAGCGACCATGAAGCGCGGGATGGACGTGCTCACCGGGCACCGCCTTCCCCACCTGCGGCGTTGCAGTTAGCAAGCGAGACCACCTCAACGGATGGTTTCCCCTCGGTAGAGGGGTCCTCCCCGACAGGCGACTCAACAAGCGCCCCGACATCGGCAAGCTCCTCGGCATCCGCGCCCGCACCACGCGCGCTGACGAGGAACACGGGGTTTTGTGCCTTCATAAGATGGTGCGAGCCTACAGCCTCGGCACGGGCGGCCGACACCTGGCAGGCCTCGAACCCCTTAAAGCGCGAACCCGAGAGGAGCGCGCACGCCTCGGTGAGCGTCTCAACGGTGACGCATGGCACGCACAGGCGAACCTGCAAGTTCTTCTCGAGCGCCGCCTCCACGATGGAGGGAAGCTCGCCCGCGCTCCCGCCGACGAACACGGCGTCGGGGACGGGCAGTTTCGCGAGCGCTTCGGGGGCGACACCGGGGACCGCATGCACGTTGCCGCACCCGAATGCATCCGCGTTCTCTCGGATGAGCCGCACGCCGGCCGCGTTGCGCTCGACCGCCCATACCGACCCCGCTCGCGCGACGAGCGCCGCCTCGATCGAAACGCTCCCCGTGCCGGCGCCGACATCCCACACGGTGTCGGTCGCGGTAAGGCGCAGCTTCGCGAGCGCGACGGCGCGCACCTCCTGCTTGGTCATGGGAACGTCGCCGCGGATGAAGAGCTCGTCGGGAATGCCCGAGGAAGCGTACGGCCAGCGGGAGCTCGCGGCGCGGGATGCGCCCGCAGAGTCCGCCGCGAAAGAAGCCGCCGCGGGCGCAGACGCGCCGGCCGGCGCCTCGGAGGCAGCGCTAGAGCCCGCAGGCGAACCGGCGCAGCCTGCGAACTCGATAAGCATCACGTTCAAGTCGTCGAACGTCTGACCTGCGATTTCACTTGCGGTCGCGCAGGTGATGCGCTCGTCGGGGTACGACAGGCGCTCGGCCACCGTCACGCGCGCGTCCCCGAAGCCCGCCTGCACAAGCTCGCCCGAAAGCCGCGAGGGGTCTTCCCCGCCCGACGTGGCGAGGAAGAGCTCACCTGCGCGCTCGGCCTCGGCCACGATGTCGCACGCCACGCCGTGAGCGCTCGCGAAGCGCCAATCCTGCCATGGACGCGCGAGGCGCGCGGCGAAATACGACGCTGAGCTTATGCCGGGAATGACGCGCACGTCCACCTGCGCGTCGCCGGAGAGCGCCTCCACCAGGCGGCGCGCGCCGCTGAACAGCCCCACATCGCCCGTCATCACGACCACGGCGCGCTGCCACGACGCCGCATCGGTGAGCGCGGCGACGATGTCCGCCGTCTTCACGAGCTCGCATCTCACCACATCGGGCGGCACGTCGATGCTGACAAGCGCGCGATGAGCGCCGATGACCACGTCGGCGATGTCGATCGCGTCGAGCGCCGCGCGCGAGAGCAAGTCGGGGTTTCCGGGCCCCGCCCCGATGATCGTTACCTTTCGCATGGAATCTCCCGATACCCGCGCGGCGTGACCATACGGCCGCCTACGCGCTTCGTGTCCGCGTTGCCGACGAACACGGTGGTGAACATGTCGGCGTCGAACTCCCCCAGCTCGGAGAGCCTGCACATGCCCGACTGCTGCCCCTCGCGCCCGATGCTGCGTACCCAGCCGCAGAGCGTGTCGGGGGCCTTCCATTCGAGCATAATCTTCGCCGCGCGCGAGAGCCTATCGGCGCGCTTTCTGCTGCGCGGGTTGTACAAACAGATGCAGAAGTCGGCGCTCGCCACGGCGGCGAGCCTGCGCTCGATGACCTCCCACGGCGTGAGCAGGTCGGAGAGCGACACGACCGCGAAGTCGTGGGCAAGCGGGGCGCCGAGCACCGCCGACCCGCTCTGAGCCGCGGTGGCCCCGGCGATAACTTCCACGTCTACATCGGGGTAGTCCTCAGCAAGCTCCAGCACGGGGCTCGCCATGCCGTACACGCCCGCGTCACCGCTGCACACAAGCGCCACGGCTTCTCCGCACTGCGCGCGCGAAAGCGCCAGGCGGCACCGTTCGACCTCGTGCATCATCGGCGTCGCGAGATGCGCCGCGTCGGGCACGGCGGCGAGCGCGAGCTCCACGTATTTCGTATACCCCACAACGATGTCGGCCGCCTCGAGCGCGCGCCGAGCCGCAATCGTCATGCCGTCGGGGCCGCCCGGGCCGATCCCCACCACGAAGAGCTTTCCCATCACCGCTCCTTAAACGAAAGTTCGATAGTTACCTTGGAAAACGCGACGGTCACGCCGCCGTGAGCGAGCTTCGGGAAGATAAGTTTGCCCCCGCCCGCGAGCGCCGCGCGCTCGCACACATTGTCGACCCCCACCGTCGCGCGCACGAAATCAGATGGCGAAACGCTACCTTCGACCTGCGACAACTCCTCTGCGGAATACGACGCAAGCGGGATATTGCGCGCGCGGCAGAAGGCGAGCAGACCCTCCTCGTGCGCCTTCACGTCGATCGTCGCCGCTTCGCACACGGCCGAAGGCGAGATGCCCGCCTGTCCGCACGCGAGAAAAAACGCCTTCCCGATCGCTTCGGCGCACGCACCGCGACGGCACCCTATGCCCGCAACGATGCAGGGCACGACAAGGTGAAGCGGCTCGGGCGCAGGCGCCTGCGCCCGCACGCCCGCCGGCTTCCCCGTCACACCGGCAGGTACGACCTCGCCCGTTGTCTCCGCCGCGCGAACGGACGCACCCGCATTCGCGCCAGCGAACGGCGACACGACGATATCGGCCCGAGCGCGGTCGGACGCAATGCCAACCCCCTCAGGCGGCTGTCCCGAAATCGGCATGTCGGAATAGAGCGCCACGCGCCCGCCCGAAAGCAGCCGCGCCGACACTCGCTTGATAGCCTCGGGATTCGAAACGGCGAGCCCCGCACAGCGCGCCCACGTATCCACCGCCCACACGCCGCGGACGTCGGTCGCCGTGGTGATGACGGGAATGGCCCCTGCCGCGCGTGCCACAGTTTGCGCAAGCTCGTTCGCACCGCCCAAATGCCCCGACAAAAGCGAGACGGCAAAGCGCCCCGCCTCGTCGATCACCACAACCGCGGAATCGTTTGCCTTCGAGGCGACATGCGGCGCGATCGCCCGCACGGCGATGCCCGCCGCGCCCACGAACAGAAGCGCGTCCGACGCTTCCCACGCGAGCGCCGTCCATGCGCGCAGGTCGGCCTTCCCCTCGCCGAACCCGCGCGAAACGGAAACGTCCCAGCCAGGGTCATCTTCACCTGCCTGCGCGCAATCGGAAAGCGCGCGTGCGGTGCGCTCCGCCAACGCATACCCCCTCTCAGTGAACGCTATGCAGGAAACCCTCATCTAGCGCACCACCATCGTCGAGAAGTAGCTGCCCCGATCGGGAACATCGTCGAGCGAGCGATACACGCACTCGCCCGGAAGCCCACAGTCCTCTACGAGCTCGGCACCGTCGAAGGCGCCCTCCTCGCGAAGGATGCGCTTCGTATCCGCAAGCGAGCGGCGCGCCTTCATGACCACCTTCGTCCCCGGCCAGCCGATTGCGCGGCGCACGTCGTCGTAGCCGCCGGGCACGATGTGCAGAGGCGACGACATCTCGGGCGTGAGGTCGCGCTCGAGCGCCGCGGCGACCGCGCAGAAGCTCGGCACGCCGGGAATAGTGCGCGCCTCGAACCCGCGGGCGCGCACGTCGGGCGCTATGCGCTGGAAGGTGGCGTAGATGCTCGGGTCCCCCAGGTTCAGCAGCGCGACATCGCGGACCGCATCCAGGTGCGCGACAAGCTCGCGAACAAGCGAGGCATGCTCGGCCGCGCGGCGCTCGGCGTCGCGCGTCATCGAGAATCGCACGGGGATCACCGTCTTGCCTGTAAGGTCGACGGCGCCGCGCACGATGTCGAGCGCGACCATGGCTCCGTCCGCCGTCTGCGGTGCGGCGATGACCGGACACGATTCGATTGTGCGGACGGCCTTGATCGTGAGCAGCTCGGGGTCGCCAGGCCCCGTGCCCACCCCGTACAGCACGCCTTTACTCATACGTCGCCCCCAATTCCCCGATAACTGCATCGGCGCCCGACGTGCGGAAAAGCTCGCGGCGCTCGGCGTCGAACACGACCGCGGCGATGTCGCATCCGCCCGCCGCGCGGCGGCGCAACCTGTCCTCGATTGCCACAGCGAGCGAGGCGCACGCAGCGTCCCCCACACCGGCGGCCTCGATTACCTCGAGCGCCGCCGTGGTCGTGACCGACGACATGATATCGCGCACGGTCTTCGTGCCCGCGCCGGCCAAGGCCGCGTGAGCGGCCAGAATCTCCGCGCGGCAGTCGGCGGTACGCGAATGGGTGTCCATGATGCCGCCCGCGACCTTCACCAGCTTGCCGATGTGTCCCACAAGAAGGACATTGATAAATCCCTCGCGAACGCAGCAATCAATCGCATCGCCCACGAAGTTGGAGATGAAGACCACCGGCGCACCGTTTAGGTGGAAATGCCCCGAGATGAACTGCGCGCCGTAGTTGCCGGGCGTGAGCACGACTCCGCGCCGCCCCATAGCCGCATGCTGCCGGATCTCGAGCTCGATGCTGTCGCGCAAGGCAGCAAGGCTGCGCGGCTCGACGATGCCCGTCGTGCCCAGGATGGAAATGCCGTCCTCTATCCCCAGGTGCGGGTTGAAGGTCTTTTCGGCAAGGGCAACACCCTCGGGTACCGAAATCGTCACAGCGATATTTCCAGAAAAGCCGTGCGCGGCGCACACCTCGCGCACCGCCGAAGTGATCATCGCGCGCGGCGTCGCGTTGATGGCGGCCGCCCCCACCGGCTGCTCGAGCCCGGGCAACGTCACGCGCCCCACGCCCACGCCGCCATCGACGGAAACTTCCGATTCGCGCGCGGGCACGCCCTTGCTGCCCGCAGCACCCGTGCCCGACCCCGCATGTTCCACGCGCGCGTACACGAGCACGCCGTCGGTCACATCGGCATCGTCGCCTGCGTCCTTTCGCACGGCGCACTGGGCGCACCCCTCGCCGATACATACGTCGACCACGTTCGCCTCGACGGGCAGCCCGCCGGGGGTGACGATCGACACGCGGCCGACGGGCTTTCGTGACAAGAGCATCTCGCAGGCCGCCTTCGCCGCGAGCGCGGCACAGCTCCCCGTGGTGTAGCCGCAGCGCAGGCGGGTCGTCCCGGTATATATGTAATGATCGAAGGCCACGCTAGCTGCTCGCCTTCCGATACCCAGTGGCAAACGAAGGGTCGTAAAGCTTGCTGCGCTCGTACGACTCCGCTTGCGCGCCGTTGTGCGCAAGCCCGCCGCGAGCTCCGAGCACGCGGCCCACCACCACGAGCGCCGTGCGGTCGATGCCCTCTCGCGCGCCCGCATCGGCGAGCGTGCCCACTGTGCATCGCACCACGCGCTCCTCAGGCCAGGTCGCCTTGTACACGAGCGCCGCCGGCTCGTCGGAGCTGCGGCCCGCGGCCAAAAGCTCGGCGGAAAGCTCGGCGAGCATACCCGAGCTCAGGAAGATGACCATAGTCGAGCCGCTTTCCGCCATGGTGCGCATGCCCTCGCCCGCGGGCATGGGGGTGCGCCCGGAAAGCCGCGTGATCACGACCGACTGGCTGATTCCCGGCAGCGTGTATTCCTGGCGAAGCGCCGCCGCGGCACCGCAAAAGCTCGACACGCCGGGCACCACCTCGTAGACCACGCCGCGCGCGTCGAGCGCGTCCATCTGCTCCTGGATGGCGCCGTACAGGCACGGGTCGCCCGTGTGCAGGCGCACCACTTCCTCGCCCCGCGCATCCGCCGCGCACATCACGTCGAGCACTTCCTCCAAGGTCATGTGCGCGCTGTCGTAGACGACGCAGGATTCCTTGCACTCGGCGAGCAGCTCGGGGTTCACAAGGCTCCCCGCCCAAACGACCACGTCGGCCGCGCGTAGAAGACGCGCCCCGCGCAGCGTGATAAGGTCGGCGGCGCCCGAACCTGCGCCAACGATATGAATCATCCGAGCCTTCCCTTCCCGTTTCTCATCGCAACCGTTTACGCCGCCCTTCGCGCAGCGGGCAAGACACGGCGCCCGCAGCGGCAATCGGCGCAAATACGTAGGCAGGAGGCGCAGTGCCGCCCGCCCTGGCTTTGACACGCCCACAAACGCCCACTATCATAGTGGTAGTTTCGGCAACGAGCATATGACAATCGAATAAAAGGAAACGACCGGCGCGGCGCCCACACAGCCCGCGCTGGCTTGCGGAGGGAACCAGGTGGGAATCCTGGGCAAGGGACATTACTGTGTAGGACGCGCGGGTGAACCGCCTCGCGCCCCAAGCCAGACTGCTTCGCCTTTTCCTCACGGCATCGCCGTGGCGTTA
>CAUBMI010000018.1 GCA_958436995.1 uncultured Collinsella sp. | reverse complement strand
GAGTAGGCTGATAGGGTTCTGACCTGCATTTTTGAGTGCCGCACTGTGCCGCTGAGTTTCGTTTCGTACGAGAGTCATGGCAAAGCCGCCAGCGATGTTGGTGAGTAAATACGATAACCGAGCCTCCGTTCCCGCGTTGGGACGGAGGCTTTTTCTTTGTCGTTTTACTCCCTTTCACCTGCGATTTCGCAATTTACTCCCCCGTGTTTCAAGACGGCAAGGCACGGTGCGGCATTCGGAGGAATGGGAGTAAGGATTCATCCCAAGTGAGTAGACGCGCGGTTTTTGTCCCAGAGGACCAAACAGGCCCGTTTTGGGGCCCGTGAAACTCAAATCGAACTCAATAGGCTTTTTGGCGGTCTCCGCACGGCGTTTCCCCAGGTCGTAAATGGGGAGTAAAGAATCTTGCCATCTCAGGGAAAATGGGAGTAACCAGGGGAAATGCCGCGGCGTATTGCCGCGTGCCGCCGTGTAAGCCACTGCGTCATTTACTTCCCAGGTGCGCCGAAAATGCCGTTGCATGCAATAGGGAGTAAAAACTCAGCATACGCAGGTGCGAGCGGCGCTCACCGCCTAGCTTGGCGCCCTGATTCGGTTGCGTTGAATGCACAATGCGGGGAGCCGCTACAGCGAGGCTTTCCAGTCCTCGTACTCGGCGGCGTCGATCTCGCCGTTCTCGAGCTGCGCGCGCTTCTCGGCCCACAGCTCGATCGCCATCGCGGCTTTGGGAGCGCGTGGAGCCTTGGGGTTCAGAAAGAGGCCCGAGCCGTCGGCTGCGGGCACAATGCCGAAGGAGTCCTCGAGCCGCACGAGCAGCGACATGAGGTCGCCCGCGGTCTCGACGCCGTAATCCTTGAGGGCGTTGACGGAAACGCCGAGCGCAGCGGAGATAGACTCGAGCAGCTCGGGCTTGACGGCGCGGATGCCGCTCTCGTAGTGGCGCACGGCCCCCTCAGTCAGCCCGACGGCCTCGGCGAGCTGCGCCTGCGTCATGCCGCGCGACTTGCGGTACCGCCTTATGTTCTCGCCTACGGACATGCGCCCTCCTCCTGGAATTACTCACCCTCACATCTTATCAGCGTACGCAAATGTACGCAATTCTATTGACAGTACGGATTCGTACGTTTACTCTGAATCTGTAAACCGTACGTATCCGTACGCTGTTGATTGGAGGAACCATGGACGAGAAGGTGGCGAAGACGCCGAGGCCGCACATGCTGGACGCCGACGAGGTCGCGGAGCTGCTGAGGATCAAGAAAGGCAGCGCCTACGAGGTGATCAGGAGGATAAACGCCGAGCAGGAGGCGCGCGGGCGCGTGGTGATCCGCGGGCGCGTCCGGAGCGACGTCTTCGACGCCCTGTACTTCCCGGAGGCGGACTGACATGCCCGTGTACAAGGATGGCAACAACGGCACGTTCTACGTGCAGTGCTACTACCGCGACGCCCGCGGCTCGAAGCGCCACAAGACGAAGCGCGGCTTCTCCTCCGAGGTGGAGGCGGCCGTATGGGAAAGCCAGTTCAAGAGCCTTAACGGCGGGGCCATGGACATGACGTTCTCCGAGTTCGTCGAGGTGTACGCCTCCGAGGTGAAGCCGCGCATTCGCGAGCACACCTGGATCACCAAGGAGTACATCATCAACGACAAGCTCGTGCCGTTCTTCGGGGACATGCGCATGTGCGACGTGAGGCCGATCGACGTCATCAGGTGGCAAAACGAGCTCACCGAGCACCGGGGCGCCGACGGGAAGCCCTGGGCGCCGACGTACCTGCGCACGGTGAACAACCAGCTCAACGCCATCTTCAACCACGCCGAGCGCTACTACGGCCTCACCGACAACCCGGTGCGCAGGGTCGACAAGATGGGCTCTAAGAAGGGCGGCGAGATGCAGTTCTGGACCAAGGACGAGTACCTGAGGTTCAGCGAGGCCGTCATGGACAAGCCGCTGTCGTTCCACGCCTTCGAGCTACTGTACTGGACGGGCATCCGCTGCGGCGAGCTCCTGGCGCTCACTCCGTCCGACTTCATGCTGGAGAGCTCGCGGCTGCGCATCAACAAGTCGTACCAGAGCCTCCACGGCGTGGACACCGTTACCGACCCCAAGACGCCCAAGTCGGTGCGCACAATCGTCATGCCCGCCTTCCTGCGCGACGAGATGGCGGAATTCATAGAGCTCCGCGACGACGTCGCCCCCGACGAGCGCCTGTTCGCCGTGACCAAGCACTTCCTGGCCCACGAGATGGAGCGAGGGTGCAAAGCGTCGGGCGTGAAGCGCATCCGAATACACGACATACGCCACAGCCACGTGAGCCTGCTGATCGAGATGGGCTTCTCCGCGCTGGCCATCGCCGAGCGCATGGGCCACGAGGCGGTTGACATCACCTACCGATACGCGCACCTGTTCCCCACGAAGCAGGACGAGATGGCCGCCGCGCTCGACGGAGCGAGGGGGTAAGAAGGATGCCGTGCGAGAACAGCGCCCGCAAGCGCAGCAAGACGATGGCGTTCCGCTGCACGCCCGAGGAGCACAAGCTCATATGCGAGATGGCCGCCTGGAGCGGCATGAGCAGGCAGGACTACATCATCGCCAAGCTCACCGATACCCAGGTCGAGATGAGGCCCTCTGTGAGCGTTCAGAAGGCGCTGAGGGGCTCGATGGCGGAGTTGACCAAGGAAGTACGGCTGGCGGCCTCCTACGGCGAGCTGAGCGATTCCCTGCAGCAGAGAGTCGAGCTCGTGATGAGATTCTTCCTGGCACTCGGCGAGGGGGTTGACGATTCAGCGCCTGAACAGTTGCAGCGGGTCGCACCCCTGGAAGAGCCAGCGACAGCCGTAATGGATGCAGAATCCAACACCGCAAGCATCTTCGGAATGGGACGCGGTTAACGCTCGTCTAAACGTAGACCTAGGGCTGCGATTCTTTAGTGCGATGATCGCAAAGCAAATAGTTAATCTTCCGGGAAAGGAAGTTAAGCGGTTCGCTCCTCGGCGTAGAGAGTCTCGTTCTGCGCCTCCAGGATGCGCGCGGCGTCGCCGATGCGCTCGGCGCACCTCTCGCTTATCGACCTCAGGGCCAGGATTCCCTCGACGTCGAGCGGGTCCAGCTGGTCGGCGTGTGCCAGGGACTCGAGCAACTGGTCCAGGCCCCTCGCCAGCCTCCCGGCATCGCACACGGCATCAATCAGCTCCATGCGCTCCAACTTCTCTTCGTAACCCAACATCAGCTCGACTCCTTCTCTCAACGGACGTGTCGCGCAGCACCGTAGCCGTTCCATGTGGAGAGCCATCTCGCCGCCAGCGATCTCGTGCGCATATCATCCGCAAGCGGCGCGGGAAAGCCATCCGTCCCGATTCATGCTGCGGCACTTCAACCTGAGGTTACGCCGCCGTCCCCGCCACGACGTCGTCGTCAATCCCCGCAGGAGCCCAGCAACCGCCGATGGGCCGCATCCCACGCCCGGAGGGTCTCGGCGCCCACGCCGGATTCCATACCGCACGCCTGCGCCCCTTTGATCCGAATACCCGCCCTGGCGCTCCTTGGACGCGCAGGGTCGCACGCCGGCGGGCGGCCAGCAAGGGTCGCGACACTTTTTCGGGTTCTTCGCCCCATGCGCTCCGCGCGCGAACAACGCGAAAAACTGCCGTCGGGAGATTTCTATATCCACGCCCGACTTCGCTTCCTCCCTTGCAGGCGCGCCCGCGCTGCATGCGACTCACGCGACGCAAGGCACGCCACAGGGGCGGGCCTCAGAGTCCAAGGAGCAAGACATGAACGACATGAAGGAAAAGGCGATGGGCGCGGTCAAGGCCTTCCTCGAGCGCAAGGGCTACGAGATCGTCGACGAGGCCTGGCAGGGGCCCGAGGGCATCGGCGGGATCGACCTCGTGGCGGTGGACGAGGACGGGACCCTGGTGTTCGTCGACGCCACGGTCCGCATCGGGACGGACGGATTCCCCGAGGCCCACAGGGCGCGCGGGCTGCGCGAGGCGCTGGCGGCGACGTGGCTCTCCGGCAACGGCGACGACTACGCCGACACCCCGGTCCGCTTCGACGAGGTGGCGATGATGGTCGTCAAGGAGAACCGAGCGCTCCTGCGCCACCACGTCAACTGCTTCGGCGAGATGGAGCCGCTCTCCTAGGCGGCGCGCCCGGCCCCGGGCTCCCGGGGCCGGGTTTCCCCGAAATCCGCCCCCTGTACCACGAAAGCGTACATATCCGTACGTTTTCGTGGTACACTCCGCTTGTCGGACAAATCCGTACGGTTTTGTCCCGACGCTCCGAGACTCGGGGCGCGCCGGACCGGATGCGGCGAGGCGCGCCCCACGCTAGAGAGGACGCGACCCATGCGCACGATAGCCATTTCCAACTACAAGGGCGGCGTCGGCAAGACGACGACCGCCGTGAACCTGGCGGCGATCTTCGCCGCCCGGGGCCTTCGGACCCTGCTCGTCGACCTCGACCCGCAGGCGTCCGCCACCGACTTCTTCGGCCTCTACGACCGCGCCGCCTCCGAGCGACGCACGTCGGTCGAGCTGCTCTACGGCGGCGCGCCCGTGGAGGAGGTCGCCTATGCGGCAGCGGAGAACCTCGACGTGGTGGCCTCGACCATCGACCTCGTCGACCAGAACGAGATGCTCCTGCGCGAGCAGCGCCTCAAGTTCGCCCTCGACGACGCCTCGGGCTCCTACGACGTCTGCCTCATCGACTGCAGCCCGGTGATGCGCAGGCTCGCCTTCAACGCCTACCTCGCCGCAGCGGAGGGCGGCATGGTCGTCATCCCCGTGAAGCTCGACTCCACCGTGATGCGCGGCACCGCGCTCACCGTCGAGGCGACGCGCTCCATCTCAGACGCCCTGCGCATGCCAACGCCCCGCTGGAGGATACTGCGCACCTGCGTTCCCGGCCGCATGACCAACGCCGAGGCCACGGGCGCGGCCGTGCTCGACGGGTTCTTCCCGGGCGAGCAGTTCGAGACGGTCATACACGCGAGCAGCAAGGTCTGCGAGGGCAGCTGGCAGTGGAAGCCGGTGGCGGCCTTCGAGCCGGGGAGCCGCCCCGCGCGCGACTACAAGGCGCTCGCAGACGAGGTGTCCCGTGAGCTCGCCTAGCCAGGTGGCCGCGGGCTTCACCATCACGGGGCTGCTCGACGGCGCATCGCGCACCCGCGGGCGCTACCCGGTGTCCGAGATAGCGGTGGCCGACATCGCCGACCACCCGGCGAACGCCGCGTACTCCATGGACCCGGCCGGCATAGCCGAGCTCGCCGAGTCCATACGCCAGGACGGACTCACCGACCTACCGCTCGTGCGCAAGGTCGGCGACGGCTCGTGGCAGATGGTCTCCGGGCACCGCCGCAAGGCCGCCTACGCGCTGCTCGCGAAGGGCGACCCCGCCTACGAGAGGATGCCCTGCCGCGTGATCGAGGGCATCGACGACGAGCGGGCGGTGACGCTGCTCCACGCCGCGAACTACTTCACCCGCGCGCTCACCGTGACCGAGCGCGCCGCCGCGACCGAGGCTCTCAGGGGCGACGCCGTGCGCCTGCGCTCCGAGGACCCGTCGCTTTCCGGCATGCGCGTCGACGACGTGAAGGCCGCCATCATCGAGCGGCAGACGGGCCGCAAGATCTCCGGCAAGACCATCGCGCGCGAGGAGAGGCTGGCCCGCAGGATCGCCGAGGACCTCTCGCCCGAGTGGGCCGCCGAGGCCGACCGCGGCAACCTCAGCGCCGAGGCGGTGCGCTCGCTCGCGGGCATGCCGAAGGAGCGCCAAGCGGAGATGCACGCCGCCATGGAGCCCTGGCGGCGCACCAAGCGGGAGCTCTCCGACTACGTGAGGAGCGAGGGGAAGGCGCAAGCCGGCCCCGACGGACGCATCGCGAAGGCCGCGAGGCTCGTGGCCGACTTCCTCGAGCGCCCGCCCGAGAGCCCGAGCGCGGCCGACCTCTCGCTGCTGCGGGAGATGGCGCTCATGACCGCGCCGTACGCGGAGGCGGGCGCAGGCGCCCGTAAGGGCCGCAGAAGGGCCTCAGGCCCGAAATCCAGCAAGTAGCCTATGGCGTCCGACATCGCGTCGGGCGTCCATAGCACTTGGGGACCGGGCGGCCTCGGACCCGTCATGCCGCGGGCCGTTGGGGGAGCCCGCTTACGCGAGGCCCGGTCCCAGAGGCGGCGCCCGAGCCGGGCCGCCGCCTGCGGGGGATCCCCCGCGCCCCTAGAGAGACGCGCCCGCCGCGCGGCGGGCCCGAGGAAAGGAATCCGCCATGGAAGAGGAAGCCGGCGTCGCCAAAGGCAAGGAGCGCCGCGTCACGTTCCGCATGGAGGGAGGCGACTACGACGCGCTCTGCGAGCGGTGCGAGCGCGCCGGCCTCAGCAAGTCGGAGTACCTGCGTTACCTCGTGCGCATACCGTTGTCGACGGAGGCCAACGCGGGAGACGAGCACCGCATACTCGTGGACCGCAGGGCCCTGTGGGCGATGTCGCGCGAGCTCACGAAGTGGGGCTACCACTACAACCAGGCCGTGCACGCGATGAACCTCATCAACTTCCACGCCCGCCATGGGCGCGTCGACCGCGACCTCGTGGCGGAGAGCGTCCCTACGATCGAGCGCGAGCTCGCCGACGTGAACGCCGCGGCCCGCGAGATGGCGGCCGAGCTCGGGCGCATCGGAGCCGACTCGCTCGTGGAGGGGTCGCCATGCCGATCCTGAAGCCGATAAGCGGCCACGGCGCGACCGGAGGCATCCGCCGCTACCTCGAGAAGGGAGGCCGCGCCCTCGCGCGCGACCTGTTCAACCTGAGCTACGACGAGCGCGACGCCGGCGCGCTGGGAGACGAGGCCAAGGAGGCCTGCGCCTGGGACGCCGAGATGGACGCCACTCGCGCCGCCTTCGGCACGGACGCACCCTGGAGGGGAAAGCCCGCGCGCACGTTCAAGCACTTCGTGCTCTCGCCGGACCCCGGCGACGACATCGACCTGGCTGCGCTGCGCGAGCTCGCGTGCTCGTGGGCGCTCAAGCACTTCGGCGACCACGAGATCGCCATCGTCTACCACGACGACAACGCCCGCGGCATACCCCACGCGCACATCGTAGTGAACAACGCGAACCTCCGCACGGGCTACCGCATGCAGACCCAGCACCCCGAGGACCTCAACCGAGACCTTCAGGACATGGCCCGCGAGCGCGGGCTGTCGGGCCTCTCCAACGACCGGGCGCCAGAATCGCCGTCGAAGGCGCGAGGGCGCGCCGGCGCGGGCGGGCCCAGGAGTCGCAGGAGCGTCTACCTGGGCCGTGCCGAGAAGGAGATCATGCGCTCTGGCGGCTACTCGTGGGTCGGCGACATCCGCGCCCGCGTCGCGCTCGCCAAGACCACGGCGCGCGACGAGGCGGAGTTCCTCGGCATCCTCGACGCCCTGGGCGTGCACGTCGCCGACAACTCGGCCAAGGCGAGGCGGGACGACTGGGTGTTCAGCCTGGCAGAGGAGCCGTCCAAGAAGGTCAGCGGCGAGCGCCTGGGGTTCGTCTACGGCAAGGAGATGCTCCGCCGGCGGTTCGAGCGCGAAGGCGCCTACCGCCCCACGGACGCGAGCACCGCGCGCATCCGCGAGGCCGCCGAGCGGGCCCTCGAGCTCAACGACCTCTCGGAGCTGAGCAGGCTCTCCTCGGCGCTCGAGACCTGCGCGAAGTTCGACGTCGAGTCGATCGAGGAGTTCGGTCTCAGGATGGCGACGCTCGAGCGCCGCGGCCAGGCGGGCGGCGAGGGGTACCGCCGCCTCGAGGCTGCGCGAGCCTACATAGCGGAGAACGGCCTCATGCCCCTCAAGACCCGCTACGGGAACGGCGACAAGCGCGGCGAAGCCGGCGACAACCAGCGCGGCAGCCGGCATGAGGACGAGCAGCAGCGCATCCTCGCCGCCGAGCGGCAGCGGGCCCAGCAGGACCAGCGCAGGGAGAGGGGCCGGAGATGATGGTGAGGATAGAGTACGAGGGCGGCAGGACGACGCTGTTCGACACGCTCTCGTTCACGGAGGGGTCGCCGTTCTCCGGCGCGAACATGCTCACGGAGTTCGAGCTCGAGATGCGTGAGGTGCCCGAGAAGGGGCTTTGGCTCACGGCGAACTGGCACCAGGTGCGCGACGACTGGCGCGCCGACGCGCCCGCGGACGGCATCCCGGCCGCACGCAGGTCCCGCGGATGGCGCTTCATGCTTGCCTCGGAGGCCGAGCTCGGGCGAGCCCGGCGCGTCCTGCTCGACGGCGACGAGGCGTTCGCCCGGGTGCGGGGATACCTGTGCGACGCGGCCGCGATCGGCGCCTGCTACCGCGAGCACGTGGGTCCTCCCTCAAAACCGCTGAAGTCGCAGATAAAGGAGCTGCAGCGCGCGCTGGGGAGGGCGGAGGTCCCGGGCGTGCCCGACGAGCTGGCGAGGCTGCTCGCGCAAGAGAAGGAAGAGGGCGCCGAGGATGGTGCCCGCAAGGTCAAGGAAGATTGGGGTGACGTCGATGAAGAGGCTTGGTAGGTTCCTCAAGGCGGCGCTTAAGGTCACGCTGGGCTTTTTCGTCTGGCTGTTCCGCGCCGTGTTCAAGTGGGTGATGTAGTAAGAGGCGGGCAATTGCCCGCCTCTTTGTCTTTCCTAATCTGTCTGATCGTCGATGAGCCAGCAGTCGGTCCCATCAGTGAGCAGCGTCCTGGCTGACCGGGATACCGCCGCGATGCGTTGGATTTTGCCTTTTCGATCTTCGGCCTCGGACCTCAGCTTCGACTCTCCGGAGCGTAGGCTCGCGCGCATCTCAACCTTAGCTTCGAGGAGTTGCTCTTTTGCAGCGGCTCTGGGGGTCTGAGAGACCAGCCTCTTGAGGGCGTTTCCCTGGGCTCCGCGAGGAAGCGCGATGGGCGTCCCTTTCATGCCCCCGATCTTCATCTCCATGAGCGCTGCGAGGACCTGCCTCTTTTTCAGAAAGCCCTGAGATTTGTCCAGGATCCGCTGTTCTTCGATGAGGGCGCTGCGGTCGTCCATGCTGCCGTCGTAGTACATGCGCGTCATGGCGAGCGCCGACAGGGCCTGGAGGCACCCCCCCCTTCGAGGCCTTTTGTCTCCATTCTGGGAATATATCCTGCTCATTTAGGGTTATTCGCGCTGAAAGATTTTGACTAGCTTGGCGTCCTTTATTTCGTAAATAATGTCTGCGACGTTCTCGACCAGCCTCTTATCGTGGGAGACGAACACTATCGTTCCGGCATAGGCGCTCATCATCTGCTCGAGGGCTTCGGCGCTCTTGATGTCCAGGTAATTTCCAGGCTCGTCCATGAGCAAGATGTTGTATCTGCCCAGCAGCATCTTCGCGAGCAGCAGCTTGATGACTTCGCCTCCCGAGAGAACGCCAACGTCCTTTGCCAGGTCACGCGGTCCGATTCCCATAGAGGCGAGGACGCTTCGGATTTCGGTCATGCTGTACTCGCAACCATCCTGCATGAACGAGATCGCAGACTGACGGGCGTCGAACTTGTAGCCTGTTTGCTCGAAGTAACCGATCTCTGCCTTGGGAGAGATGTTGATACCGTCGGCGCGTCGAGCGATTGCCTTCAGCAAGCTGGTCTTTCCTGTACCGTTGCCACCGGTGATGGCCACTTTGGCACCGAGCGGTATCTCGAATTTCGCGTGGTCATAGAGCATGCAGTTGCCGAAGCTCAAGCTGAAATCGTCTGCCGAGATGGGAAATTTACTATGCAGTTCCAGGGCCTTGCTCTGGCGGAACCGCACGGTGCGAATGCTGTCGGGGGCCTCAATCCCTTCGAGCGCTTCGAGGCGCTTCTCCATGTCCTTAGCCGCCTGGTACATCCTCTTCTGTTTGGTGCCGGTTGCTTTCTGATGCCCCAATCGACCTGCATACTCGTTGCTTTTCTTTGCGCCCTTCTGCTTGGCGTCGACCTGCCGTGCTTTTTTCCGTTGTTTTTCGATGGCGGCTTCAAGGCGCTCGCGCTCGCGCATCGCCTCTTCGTATCGAGCCGCCTGAACTTTGCGCTCTTCTTCTTTCTGTCGCAGATAGTCGGTGTAGTCACCCCAGAATTCGGAAATACCGCCGTCTTTGAGCTCCCAGATCTTGTCCACTACCTGATCGAGAAAATAACGGTCATGGCTCACAATGAGAAGGGCTCCATCAAATGCCTTGAGTTGTCCGACGAGAAGGCTGATGCCGTCTTGGTCGAGGTGGCTCGTAGGCTCATCAGCAAAGATCGCGCTTGCATGCTGGGAGAGCGCAGAGGCAATCTTGGCGCGTGTTTCCTCTCCGCCGCTCATCGTCTCTTGCGCCACTCCGGCGACGTTGAGACGGGAGAGCATCTCACCACTGTCCTGAGCCGCATCAAGGTCGAGTTCATCGAGTTGGCCGATGAGGGCAATGCTGCCGAAGCGCCTGACGTCGGCGTCCGCAATGGTAAGATTGCCGCTCAGAATTTTAAGCAGGCTGGTTTTGCCTGCGCCATTGTCTCCCACCAAGCCGATGCGATCGTAGGAGTAGATTTCCAACTCTTCGATATCCAGGATATCGCGGCCGGCATATTCCAAAAAGATGTCTTTAGCTTTGACTATGAGTTCCATAGGTTGAACCGCCTTTTGTGTATTAGCCTTTTACTGGAAGCGCAGCCATGCCAAAAAAGATTGCTCACGTCGATTTTTCGCCTTTGCCCAATTGCCGGCGCGAGCGTTTTGACCTTGCGCAAGCCGGCAAATCCGAAAATGATAGTTGGCGACGAATAAGGAGCGCGATGTGGGATGTCGGTGCAATACCTCGTCGTCGCAAGGGCTTGAAGGCTGACGCGTGAACCGATGGCTGCTGCCTCTTTTTTTCGAATACTTGGGCTATTGAATCCGCCCGGTATCTCTTTTCCCCACGTTTCGGACGCTCGGAGCAAGCAGCATAGCCATCGCAAGCAGTACCATGGTCGCTCCAGAGCCGACAAACCATAACGGAGCTCCAAGCAGATCCGCAAAAACGGAGGGGGCCGCGAGGCCCATGGGCATGGCCCACGCCATGATGGTTCCGTAGAGGCCGAAAACGCGGCCTAGGTACTCAGGAGGTATCTGCTCCTGCATAAGGGCAGTCTGGGTTCCCGCGTACAACGGGGAGCATGCGCCCATAAGAAAGCTCACCGGCAGGAAAGCAGCGAACAATGACGGGCCGAGCGATCCGGATACGATTGCGGCAATGCCGAAGCCGGCAATCGCGGCGACCATGGTGAACGACCTATTGCGGAACCCTCCCGTAACCGCCAAGATGCCGGACCCAGCCAGCATGCCTGCAGAAAAAAGGATTTCCGCCAAAGCGGCATCCCCCGTGCTACCGCCAAAATGCCCCAAGGTCATTATTGGGAACAATGCCGCGAGCGGAGAGAACGCGAAAGCGAAGACGAACCCGCACCAAAGAAGGGCGAGCAGCCCCCTGTACCCCCTAGTCAGCTTGTAGCCGTCCGAAATCTCAGAGAAGAGCTCTCGAACCTTATTGGAAAAGGGCAAGCTGCGGTCGGCTTCGTCGAGTCCCCCTGCGTCTATCTGTGCGGCGAGGACGGCTAAAGAAGCGAAAAGCGCTCCCAGCACGTCGAGGACAATCATAGCGGTAATGCCCGCCACGGGATAAATCACTGCTGCAAGCGCGGCGCCAAGAATGTATCCGCCGGACTGAATCGCCTGAGTCACCCCCGATAGGCGAACGAGATGCTCTGGCGGGGCGAGATGGGGCGTGAGAGATTGGGAGGCTGGCGTGTAGAACGAAGTGCCAACTGCACGGAGAAACAGGGCGATGAGAATTAGCCATGCAGGTAAGCTGCCGGCCAACGAGGCAATCGTCAAGGCGGCGCCCACCGCGGCAATGAAGAGGTCGGTGCCGATGAGGACACGTTTCAAAGGCAGTCTGTCGACAAGGGCGCCCGCAAGGATTCCGAACAAAGCAATCGGCAGAAAGCCTGCCAGCGATGCTAAGGAGAGGAGAGAAGACGACCCTGTCGTGAGGGCGAGATGCCAAATAAGACCCATTTGGAGAATCGAACTCGTCAATGTCGAAACGAGCTCCCCGCCCCATACGAAACAAAGCTTGAATTGCCATGAATGGCACAGCAGAGCAGACCTGCCCCGAGAGGTTTCAAATATCATGGTTATGTCCAATCGTGAAATGGCGTGCAGAAAAACAGCGCGACGCCACAACAGCGCCGCTTTCTAGGCGCTCATCCACGTGCGGAAAAGACCAACCACGACACCCCTCCTTTGTTAATTCGGTCTGGCAAACCATGTAATATTAACGAGGCTTGAGTTTGCCTGTCAAGAATCGACCATCGGAAAGGGCAATCCTCTCTGGCCATTCGATTCCTTTTGTATCTATGGCTGCATTTACGTTATGTGGTTATTTATTTCGTTAGAATTCCCAAGCAAAACGCTTTTATGCACCATGTCTGCGCAAGCGAGAAAAGCCATTTCTAAGCCTCGGTCCACGAAAATGTCAACTTGGCTTTTCATTGAGCCGATACTTCCAACACCGCTGAAAACGAACCAAACGCGTAGCTCTTGCGTGTCCGCAACTCGCACCATCAAAGTATGCAAGCATCCTGATGAGCAGGATAGCCTCTGATCGTCTGTATCTCAATTCGGAACAAAGATCCTGGGAAAAAGGGGATGCGGCGCCGAACGCGAACAATGTGTGTACGCTGTCGAGAAATGAGGCGCGCGCCGAGAAACCGGTGGTCCATACTCCACGCCGCACCCCCAACTGAGCCTCGTAGGATTGGACCTCTTTAAGCAACGGTTCGAGGTCTTTTTCGCGCTCAGCGGCGTCCCTGGCCTTGTCTTCGATGCCGGCGAGTTGCTCGGTAATCCAATCGATTACCTGACCGACGTCGTTGTACCTGCCCTCGATCTCGTTTCTTGCCGCCTGTCGTGCCTCGGCGGGCTTTTGGAGGTAATCGTCATGAAGGGCTGCGTAGGTCCTAGCGATGTCCAGGGCGTTTTTGACCTTCGCCCTCTGGTCGCCGGCGATCATGGAGGCGATCGATTCCAGCTTGGCGTCGATGCACTGGAGGCTGTCGCTGATTTCGGTCATGTACGCCTGACCGACAACCATCGCCGCTGCGGCAAGGCCGACGCTGGCGATCTGTGCGGGGCTGACCCCAGCGGCTTTGAGGGAGACGTCGCCGCTCAGGCGACCTTTCGGGTCTCGGACGAGGGCCCTTACCGCTTCCGGATCCTTCTTCGAGGCGACGAGGTCCTTAAAGCTGTAGCCTTCGGGAACCTCGACTTTGTAGAGCTGTTTTCCTCGACGAAGTCTATGACGTCCGAGGCGAGGCCGAGAATGGCGTCCGCCCGCTCTCCGATGCCGACGTTGTTCTCTTTGCCCGCATCGGCGTTCGCGACGAGCCTGATGTTCTCCAAGTCCTCGACGGGAACGACCTCGACGCTGATTGGCGCAAGTTCTTTGTCGCTCATGCTCTTAGCGCCTATCTCGCCTCATCGGAACGCGCCAGGACGTCCCATTTGTTGTACGAGCCCTCGGCCTGAAGATCCCTGACGAGGGCCTCATAGCGGGTCTCGAGGTCTTTCTCCTCACACGGGAAGAGCAGAATCATCATTGGTCTTTTGAACTTGAAGTCAGCGTAGACGTCGATGTTGCCGAAACCGCAAAGCTGTGTGTATATGCTGAAGCCCATGGATTTGCCGCAACCGACATAGACGTCCTCGTAGGCGGAAGGGTCTTTCTCTCGTGCCGATTTCATCGTGACGACGGCGTAGCAGCCGGCGATCGCCATGTACCCATCGCTGAGGTCGGCTTCGCTGGAGACGTTGTTCTCGAAGTTCTCGAAGAAATCTTTTGCGGAGATCGGCGGAAGCGAGCTTGCCACGGCCTTCTTGCGGGATGCCTCGAGTGACTTTTGCTGCTCCTTCTTGTCTTTGATTGCCCGACCCTTTGAAAGGAATGAGTCCCTGGCTTCTCCCAGGCTATCTGCCGCCTGCTTCCCCCTTTGCTGCCCCCAGTCGATCAGAGCGGGCCCGTATTTGTTCACAGCGGGCTCAACGAAGGGCAGAACGTCTTTTCCGATGTCGATGGCCCTTTTGACGTCTTGCAGCTTAATCTTTCCCAATTGCGTACCTCTATTCATGGACAACCGGAAGCTTATCGAGAAGCAGCCGGCAGCGTCTTGTTTCTATCAAGTGCGTAAATTATCTCACCACATGCAAGACCCCTTGCCGAGATATAGCGGCAAGGGGTCGAAGGGCCATATTCGGTTGTAGTTTCGATCTGCAAGTCCTAGTCTCGGTCGTCGTCGCCGGCTGCGCAGCAGGCGTAGGCCGTGAGCGTGAGGAGCCCCATGAGGAGCCCTATTCCGAAGGGCGCGAATCCCATGTTTCCACCTCCTTCGCGTAGACCACGGTGCGGGAGTTGCTCGTCTGGTAGCTGCACGTCACGAAGGCCCAGGCATGCGCGATGTCCGCCGAATCTTCCAGGACGACCTCGCACTGGGACAATTTGTCCCCGAGGTAGGCGTCGAGCTCCGCAGCGCCGGCGAAGTTGGTCCGCTTGCCCTCTGAGCTCGCGTCGACCACGTCAGCCGCGAAGACCTCGAGCTCGATCGCATTCTCGCGGGTGTAGACCCGGATGGTGCGGTGCCCCTCGGCGAAACCGCGCGACGAGTATTGCGCGAGCGGCGCGAACATAGTGCCGTCGGACATGTGGTGCCCGTAGACGATGACGAGCGGGCTCTCGGCGCCCTGCGCGCACCCGGCGTCGATGTAGGGAGCGCCCCACGCTGATCTTTCGCCGCCGGCGTCGTGCGTGAGGTAGAAGTCGGGCGATTCGGGCCGGCCCTGGACGATCGGGTAGTCGACGGTCGTGCCCGGCACGCGCACCCAAGCGACGACGGAGGCGGGAAGGGCGTCCCAGTCGATGCCGCCTCCCGTCTCTTGAGCCTCCATTGCCGCATCCTTTTCCGCAGCAGGCGCCTCGTGCACCCCGTACGGGTTCCTCTCGGGCAGCGGCAGGACGGCGAGCGCCGCCAGCGCCAGCAACGCCACGGCAATGGCGAGTGCCGTGGCGGCTTTCCCTTTGTTCATGTCCTCCCCCGTTCGCAGGGGAGGCCCCGGGCGGGCGCCCAGGGCCTCCGGTTCGGTATCGATGCGGCGCCGCTACTCTTCCGGCTCTTCGGCAGGCTCTTCGGCTGCCGCGTCCTTGCTTGCGCCGGCCGTCTTGCGCTTGCGGTACGCGAGCACTCCGCCCGCGCCCGCCGCAGCTGCTAGAGCGATGCCTGCGGCCACGGCGTAGCCGGTGGCGTCGGGGGCGTCGGCCCCGGTCTTGGCGTAGGGCTCCTCGGGCACCTCGGGCGTGTCGGGGTTGTCCACGACGACGCTCTGCTCGGCGGAGTCGATGTCCTCGTGGGTCGCAACGACGTTGCCGGCGGAGTCCAGGACCTTCTCGAAGACGACGAGCTCGTCTCCCTCGGCCAGGCCCTCGGTGTCGAACTCGAAGGTCACCTCGACGGTGCCGGAGGGCGCCTCTGGCTCGAAGGGCGTGCGCGCGGTCACCTCGTTGCCGTCCTTGTCGAGGAACGGCTCTCCGGTGCCCTTGTCCATGAGCGTGCCCACGGCGATGTAGGTCTCGCCGGGGACGAGGCCCTTGTAGGCCACCGTGTCGACGACCTTTGCCTTGCCGGCCTCGATGACCTGGTCGCCGTCGGCGGCGTCGGCCGCCTGGGTGCCCACCTCGACGGCGACGTGGACGGTCTGGCCCTCGTCGGAGAGGTCCGCGTGCGACGCCACCTCGGCGCCGTCCTTGCGAAGGCTCTCGAACACGACCAGGTCGCGGCCGCCGAGCAGGCTCGCGTCGAAGGAGATCTCTACGTCCTGGCTGCCCGTCGAGAGCGCGGGCGCGAACTCGGCCTTGGCCCCCACGGGCTTGCCCGAGGCATCGGTCACGGGCTCGCCGGTCGCCTTGTCGACGAGGGTTGCCGAGAGCTCGTATTCCTCGCCGGCCTTCAGCCCCTCGTAGGCCACCGCGTCGACGACCTTGGCCTCGGCGTCGGCCGAGACGTCCTTGTCGCCGTCCGCCCCGTCCTTTGCTGTGGTGGAGATGCGCGGGCCCTCCTGGTCGTCAAGGCCCATCCACACGGCCTTGGCCACCGTCGAGTCGCGCTCGATCCAGAAGCTCCTGGTGATGAGCTCGAGGCCCTCGTTGGCCTCGCAGCGCAGCTCGGTCATGGTGTAGGCGCCGTACGGCAGTGCCGCCAGCGAGTCGTCGACCGGCGCCGAGGAGCCGTCCTCGCCGAGCGAGAACCAGATGCCGGCCTTCGGGTCCATGTCGGCGGCAGCAATCGGGCCCTCATGGCCGAGCAGGGCGTCGTTGGCGTTGGTGTCCCTCGAGTGCCTGTTCCAGCTGCTCGCGGTGGACGCGTCGCCGTTGCGGTCCGTCACCAGCACGTGCGTCTCGCCGGTGGCCGCGTTCTCGATGGCGAACGGGACCATGAGGCCGGCGTTGTCGGTCTCGCTCTTCTTGGAGAGCTCGAGGTCGTTGCGCACCACCTGGTCGCGGAACTCGAGCGCGGCGCCGTCCGCGGAGGCGCTCACGATCTCGCCGCCGGTGCGGACCTCGAAGGTGCGGGGCTCGCCGTCGGTCAGCAGATAGCTCCCGTTCGTCGCCGTCTCCCGCGCGTCGTAGGTTCCGTACGGCAGTGCGTCGGCCGCGGTCTGCGCGGTGCAGGCGCCGGCCTCGTCGTTCCATGCGGTGGTCAGCGTGGCCACGGCTTCGCCCGGCTCGTGCCATTCGCCGTCAACGAGGACCTTGTGCGCCGAGCGGTTCGTGACGGTGAACTCGATCCCGTCGAGGCCGGGGTGCTCGCCAGGCGCCTCCTTGTGGCCGCTGCCCGCGAGCGCCTCGGACGCCTGCAGCTCCTTGTCGGACTTGGTCACCTGCACGCCGCCGCGGAAGACCTCGTCGGTCACGGGGTCGCCCGTGAGGTCGCGCACCTCGCCGGCCTTCACGGTGAACGCGACGGAGGCGTCGCTGGCGTCGTAGCCCTCGGGCGCTCCGGACTCGACGATGCGATAATTGCCTGCGGGAAGTGCGTCGGCGCCGGTCGCGGCGACGTGCGATCCGTTCTCGGGCGCGGTCTTGATCGTGGCGCAGACCTCTCCGTCGGCGTAGTACTTGCCGCCGACCAGCACGTACCGGCCGGTCTCGTTAACGACGGAGAAGCTCGCGCCGTCGAGCGAGGCGTCGCCCTGGGGCTCTGCGCCCGCCTCGGAGTCCTCTTTGGCGACCTTGACGCCGCCTGCGGACCAGCTGAAGCTCACGAGCGTCTGTGAGCCGCCGCCGGTCCTGACGCAGAACGCCTCGAACCCGGCGGAGACCCTGCCGGCGCCCGCCTTCATCTTGGCGAAGGTCCCGCCGATCAGCTCGGATTTCGCCCAGGAGGCGAACTCGGCGCTCGTGCCGTGCGTGGCAGCCGACTCGGACCCAGAGTAGGCGTAGGCGATGAGCACATGGCTCGCCGCGGCGTACTTCGCGTCGTCCCAGCCGCCGCCGTCGTACCAGCTGCCCGGGAACATCGACGCGTCGAAGCCGGGAGAGCCGAACGAGTACCAGATCGCCGCTGTCACGTCGTCGCTCGGCACGGGGCTCGTCGAGTAGGAGCCCGGCGCGGGCGTCGGGGACGAGGGCTCGGCGCAGTAGGCGATGTTCCCGTCGGCGCTCATCCACGTGGTGGCGAAGCCGCCGTAGGGGATCTTGCCGCCGACGGACACGTCTACCGTGCTCGGCGCGGCGTAGGCGGGCGAGGCCGCCACGGAGGCGAGCAGCGCCCCCGCCGCCAGGATGAGCGCCATGGCGCATCGGAGGAGCTTTTCCTGCAGGGTGCAGTCTTTCGCTGCGTTCATCTTTCCGCCTCCCTATCTCTCGACGCTTCGCTGTGCGCGGGGCGCCTCGTGCTCGGTAGCGCGGCTCGCCTGGCGGGCGTGCTCGGCGCGCTCCGCGAGGTAGCGCGAGCGCCCTGCGTCAACGGCCTCTTTGAGCTGCGCCGGCATGACCTTCACGGTGTCCTTGACCGCGCGTCCGCCCTCGTCGAGCTCGGGCTGGCCGTCCGGGCCCATCACCGTCTTCCTCAGCCACACCTCGCGGTTCGCGAGCAGCGGTATGTCCCGGAAGTCGGCCCCCTTGAAGCGGCTCTCGTTAACGAACATGGGGCTGAACTCGTAGCCTCCCACGTCCATGCCGTCGACGACGGTGCCCTTGGGAAGGGTCGCCGAGTTGAAGGTCCTGGCCTCGCCGGTCGCGCGGTCGGTGTACTCGATGCCCTCGCGCACGAAGCTCTTGTGCAGCGAGAGGTACACGTTCTTCCTCTCTTCCATGTCTTTCCTCCTTTTCGTTTTCAATCGGTCCTTGTCTTCATCCGCCGGGACGCGTGCCCCGGCGCGGCGCCCCTATCTCATGGCGACCGCCCCCTTCCTCGCTTTTCCGCTAGAAGCCGCTCACGATGTCGCGCGCCCAGGAGCCGCTTTTCACGAGGGCCAGGATGAGCAGCACGCACATGGCCAGGTACTGCAGCGCGTAGGTGAGCCCGTTCGCGACCGCGTCGGCCGGGGTGCCCGTCCCGGGGTTCGCCCCGGTGAGCCCGCCGAGCACGAGCGGGAACGATATGAGCAGCACGAGGATGATGACGCCGGCGATGCAGACCGCCCCGAAGCTCTTCAGGTAGCCAAGGCCTATCTGGCGCGTGGCGTCCATGCCGAGGAACGCCAGCGGGATCGGGGCGAACGCGGCCATGATGTAGAGCTGGAGCGCGCGGGCCCAGCAGACCACGAGGGCGACGACGTAGGCCGCCAGCACCACGACCCAGCTGATGAGGCTCACGACGAGCATGGCGATGAGCGACGGGATGTCGTCGTCGGTGGTGACGACTGACACCTCGGGCAGGTCGAGCGCGCCACCGGCGCCGAAGAGCGCCTCGACTCGGTCGATGGCGAGCCCGCAGACCTCGTAGATCGACGCCATCAGGTCGAAGCTGTTCTGTATGAGGAACAGGAACACGGCGAAGAACACGAGGAGGAACACGACCTCCTTGACGCCGGGAAGGCTCTGGCTGCCGTCCATGCGCTGGGATATCTCGATGAGCTTCAGGGTGAAGACCAGGCCGAGCACCCCGCACCCGATCGGCAGGATGGCAACCTGCCATACGCCCCGGGCGACGTCGTGCATGGTCAGGTCGCTCGAGCTCGTGAGCATGTGCGCGAAGTCGGCCGAGAGGATCCCGTTCGCGCCGATCGACCCGAGCACGCCCGTCTGCGCCTTGAACATCCAGTTGCAGCAGTCGCGCAGAAGGCCGCACAGCCAATCGTTGACGTCCCCGGCTATGTCGGCGTATGCCGGCTGCGCGGGGACGAGCAGGAGCGCGCAGAGGGCGAAGGCGGTCGCGGCGGAGACGGCGAAGACCCTTCGGCGTCGCGATTCAAGCGCCCGCACGGCTACATCGCCTCCAGCGAGCCGCTGCGCGAAACCACGGTGACCACCGTCGAGGCGGGGTCGTCGAGCGTGAAGGTCGTCGACGCGACGTTCCAGGCGTAGTCGAGCCACACCTCCTTGTCCCAGGTGGCTCCCGTCGCCTGCGGGGACACCTTCGCCGCCTTCCCGGCGACGGCCTCCTCGATGGCGGCGACGTCCGCGCCCAGCGCCTCGGAGAGGCGGTCGTCGGTGCCGGTCACGGAGAACGCTCCGTCTTGCGCCTTCTGGGGCACGTAGGCCTGCGTCAGGAGGTCGCAGGCCAGGGTGCGGGCGTCCCCGCCGCCCGAGACCTGGATGAGCGACAGGCCTCCCGCCTTGTCGCCGGTTCCCTTGACGTCGATGGGCACGCTGAGCACGCCGCCGGCCTCGGAGGGCTCCTCGGCCGAGAAGAACCAGGCGCGCTCGGTGCCGTCCGCGCTCTCCACCATGGCGCCCTCGACGATCCGCAGCGTGGCGGTCGGGTCGTCGGCGCCCGTCCACGCGGTGTTCCAGAGCGCCTCGGCGCCCGATGTCGCCTTTCCAGTCTCCGAGCCAGTGCCTTCAGGGGCGCCGGCCATCGCGGGCGGCGCCAGCTCCTGGGGGCTTTCCTGCGGGGCGATGGCGCAGCGCGCCGCGCCCGCGCCGAGCGCCACGGTGAGCGCGCCTGCCGCGACGGCGGCCATGACCCTTGACTTTCCCTGCATTGGTTTCTCCTATCTCGCGGTGAGCGCGCAGCTGAAGCTGCCGATGCCGCTCGCTATGCGGCACACGTCGCCCGTTCGCGGCTCGTGTATGTACCTGTCGTCGCCGATGTAGATGGCAACGTGGCCCGAGCGGTAGAGGATGTCGCCGGGCTTCGCCTCCGAGAGCGGTATGCGCCTGAGCTCCTCGTACTGGGAACCCGTGTAGTGGCTTATGCGGATGCCCGCCTGCGCGTAGCAGTACTGCGTGAGCCCGCTGCAGTCGAGCGCCTTGCCGGGGGTCGAGCCTCCCCACACGTAGGGCACGCCGAGCTGGCTGTACGCCGCCTCGACGATCGCGTTCCCGTTCGCGGCCGGGTCCTTCAGGTCCTCGACCGTCATGGAGTCGAGCCTGTAGAGGCCCCATTGCGCCATGATCGACTTCAGGGACTCGACGTAGGACGAGTCGGTCGCCCAGCCGGCGTCCTTGAGCCCCTCGGCCATCCTGTCCGAGTCGCGCCTCTCGATCGCCTCGCGGATGAGGGCGTTGCCCGAGTAGCGCTCCGCCTGCAGGAAGACCCTGCTGCGGAAGCGGATGCACTTGGCGTCGCCGGCGAAGCGGATGAAGCTCGCCGTGATCTGGGTGTGCTCGCCGGGCACGTACTCCTCGCTGGTGGCCCAGTTCGCCTTGCCGGCCACCTCGGGGCAGCCCGCGTAGCCCGACCACCACTTCATGCCGAAGAGGTTGTGGTCGCGCTCTGCGAGCTGGCTCATGCGGTCGCCCTGGCCGGACTCCTGGATGATCTGCGCGATGGTGCAGCCCGCCGGGTGCCCGTACTCCTCCTGGCACTCGAGCGCCGCCTCGACCATCTCGTAGGTGATGTAGGGCGGCAGCCCCTCGAGGCCCTGCTTGGAGGCTGCGTCGTCCCAGAAGCCGAACAGCGCGCTCAGCAGCTGCGCGACGGCGAGCGCGCAGGCGACGAAGGCCACGATACCGGCCACCGCCCCGAGCAGGGCGGGCGCCGCGCCCGAGACCGCGCCCGCGATCGCGGAGGCGGCGCCCTTCGACCCCGCGGCTCGGGCCGCCTCGCCCGACGCCTGCGCGGCCGCCTGGGCCGCCTGGTGCTTGGCCGGGGCGGTCGCGCCGGCTGCCTCGGGGCCGCGCGCGCCTCCCTTTGGGGCGCCGAGGGCGGTCGCCGCCTTGCGGCTGCCTTGGGCGGCTTTCTTCGCCTTCCTCTGCCGCAGCCTTCCCGCGGCCTTCTTGGCCGCATGCCCCGCGTCGTACATGCCCGAGGCGCCCTCGAGCTCCTCCGAGTCGTCGAGCTGGGAGACTGCCTCCCGGGCGATCGCCAGCTTCGCCGCCTCGACGCGCGAGCGCATCGCTGCCGCCGCGCGCCGGTCTCCGGCGGGTTGGGACAATTTGTCCCCGAGCCCGCCTTCCGGCGCGTCGGGCCTGGAAGGGCGCCCCTTCGCCGTTGCGGCGGAGCCTCCCGCCTGGTCGAGCGGGCCGGCTCCCTCCGAGACGTTTCCCAGGGCGTCGCGCTCGGTCTCCGCGACGTCGCCCGCGGTGAGCACGTCGCGGCGCTGCGCCGCGACCACCTCGAGCATCCCGCCGCCCTCGCTCGGGCCGGCCATTCCTATTCCTCCGCCTCTCGCGCCGCCCGGCGCATCTCGCGCTCGGCGACCTCTGCGGGCTTGGTGTTCCACAGGTCGTAGAGCGGGCCTTTCGGGAAGTCGTCGGTGATGGGCACGCGGATCCCGGCGCTGATGAGCAGCCCCTCGCCGGGCTTGACGGCGTCTCCGATGTAGCCGCGCTCCGTGGCGGAGAGCTGGAGCATCTCCGCCCACGCGTCGAGGTCGGCGGTGGACTGCTTGTGCAGCAGGAAGAACTCGGAGTTGAGCACCATGTCGCGGGCCTCGGCGTTGGCCAGCATGTGGCTCGTGTTCTGGCTGATGCCGGTGCAGATGAGGCCGAACTTGCGCCCCTCGCGCCAAAGGCGGGCGAAGTACTCGACCACCGTCGGGTGCGCGAAGAGGCTCTGCACCTCGTCGATGTAGAGCCACGTGTAGTTGGGGCGCGGCGGCGTGACCATCACGCGGTTGCGCACCATCTCGAGCGCCGTGATCATGCCGAACACGCGCATGTTCTGGCCGAGGCCGTGCATGTCGATGTTGGTGATGCGGTTGTCGAGCGCCACGTTGCTCTGGCCGTTGAAGAAGGAGAACGCGCCCTTCACGTAGCGCTCGTAGCGCAGCGCGATGTCGGCGGCCTCGGGCTCGGGCTGAGCGAGCAGCGCCGCGTGGAAGTCGCCGAGCGTGGGCAGGCGGCCGTCCTTCGCGCACTCCCGGTACGCCTCGCCGACGCAGCGCGCGATGATCGAGCGGTCGCGCTCCGGCAGGCCCTCGCGGCCCTCGGCCATGAGCGCGCTCGAGAGCGCGAGCACCGCGTCGGTCTTGTACGCGAGCTTGGCGGCGTCGGCGCGGTCCGCGACGTCGGCGGTGTCGAAGGGGTTGAGCACCGCCGAGCATCCCGGGGCGAGCTCGACGTTCGCGCCGCCGAGCGCGCCGACGAGGTTGCCGTACTCGCCGGCCGGGTCGAAGATCACGACCTCGTCCTCGGGGTGCGCGAGCACGGTGTTGGTTATCTCGCGCTTGACCGAGAAGCTCTTGCCCGAGCCGGGCTTGCCGCACACGAAGCCCATGGGGCTCGCCAGGCGCTTGCGGTCGCACAGCACCAGGTTCCCGCTCTCCTTGGACTGCCCGTAGTAGCCTCCGCCCGCCTCGTCGAGGCTCTGGCTCGCGAAGGGCATCTGCATCGCCACCTGCCCCGTGGTGAGGTAGCGGCTCACGGTGACGTGGTTGTTCCCGAGCGGGAGCACCGAGTTGAGCGCCTGGCGCTGGCGGAAGTGGAGCGGCTCGAGGCCGATCGTGCAGCCCTGCGCGACGCTCGTCACCTGCTGGACGCGGCGGTCGAGCTCCTCGAGGCTGTCGGCCCAGGTGTAGACGAGGCCCGTGTAGACGAACAGGCGCTCGGACTTGTTGCGCAGGAAGTCGAGCAGCTCCTCGGCCTCCTCCTTCGAGAAGCGCAGCTCGGGCGGCAGGATCTGGTAGTCGTAGCCCTTCTTCACGGCGCTCATCTGCTCGTCGATGATCTCCTTGTCCATCCAGTCGATCTGGCGCTTCACGAGCGCGAGCGCCTCGCTCTGCGCGATGGGCTGCACGTGCAACGTCACGTTGAGCGGCAGCGGCAGGTCGATGATGGAGGCGAGGTAGGTCTCCTCGATGACCGACCCGAAGCTGCGCACGGCGAGCACCGCGCCGTAGCGCCCGTCGCTGCGGAAGCAGTCGGACCTGCCCTCGGGCTTGAAGTCGAGCGTGGAGGGCATGACGAAGTCCTTCGTGCGCGCGCCAGACGTCGGGGACAATTTGTCCCAGGAGAACTCGAAGCGCGACCCCGGGCGCAGCTGCCCCTGCAGGAGCTCGAGCCTCTCGGCGCCGTCGAGGGCGCGCGACGAGCAGCGTATGCGCGCGAGGGTCTGCTCCACGTCGCCCCGGATGCGCGCGAGCTTGGGCACCGCGGCGTCGACGTCGTCGGCGCCCACGGCGTAGGTCAGGTAGCGGTGGCGCACGAGGTTCGAGACGCCCTCGCGCATCTTGTCGTTGAGGATCCGGTTGTACTCTTCGGCGAGCCCGGCGGTGGCGCGTTCCCCGGGCTCGAAGAAGACCTTGCGGCCGACCTCGTCGGCTGGGATGGGCGCGTTCACGACCTGGAGCTGCACGTGGGAGTCCGCCGGGAAGTAGTTGAACAGCGAGCTCATCACGGTGAAGGCCGTCTCGCGCGCCTCCTTGCGCGCGGACTGGTAGCTGATGTCGGAGAACTCGACCGTCTGGCTGAACACCCCGGGCATCACCTGGGCGATGCCGTCCTTGTACATGGCGTCGTAGCCGACGTAGGCGGCCATCTCGCGCGAGCGGTCGCGCTCCCGGCGGCGCCTCTGCCGCTCGGCCTCCGCGCCCTTCGAGGCGTCCTTGCGCCCGCCCGTGCCGCCGAGGAGCAGCTCGAGGGTGCTCGGGCGCTTCGGCCTATTCTCCTTGTTGGTTCTTGCTCGGCTCATAGAGCTCGGCTCCTTTCTTCCTTGCCCTGCGCCTCGCGCGCCGCCCCGGGCGGCCCGGGCGCGGCGAGCCCTCGGGGAGGCTCGCGGCGAGGCAGGGCTCGTACGCGAGCAGCTGCGGGGAAAGCTCGTGTGCCGCCAGGAGAGGCAGCAGCTCCTCGGCGCGCATGCCGAAGGGCCGCCAGAACCCGGCGAGCCAGAACGGCATGCTGCAGAGCATGATCGGGAAGGCCGCGTCCGCGACGTCGGCACGCAGGCCCAGGTGGACGAAGGCCGCCGCCCCGATGGCGCTGCCGAAGCCGAGCGACACGCATGCGAGCGTGCGCAGGCTCATCTTCCCGACGATCTTCTCCTCGTACTCGCCGATGTCCTTCTGGACCGGTATCCGGAGTGCCATCCGCGACGCCCCCTATGCCGGCAGCCAGGACGTGTCCAGCTGCCCGAAGTAGACCGACGCGGCGATGATGATCGCGCCGCCGGCGATGGTGGAAATGGCGGTCGCGATCTGCGGGCCGCCCTGCTGCTCCCTGATGGCCAGGCCGAGCGAGACCGCTCCCCACACGACCAGGAAGCCGCCGAGGAAGGTCACGCAGCCCGACACGAGCTTGATGACGTTTGCGAGCATGCTGCTCTCCTTTGCTTTCGGTTGACGATGTTCCTTGCTGCTCCTCCCCCGCGGCGGGGGAGGCACGCGCCCTCCGCGGCCCCGTCACGAGTTGCCTTCCTTCTGCCTGCGGTACTCCGCGAAGTCGAACGGGCCGCGGCGCGCGGCCTCCTCGAGCAGGCGCGAGCGCGGGTGGCGCTCGAGCCGGTACTTCCGGTCCATGAGCGGCATGCACCCGTTCACGAGCACGAGCGCGTCCTCGCGCGGCATGCGCGCCACCTCGGCGGGCTGTATGAGGTCGCGCTCGGAGATGCCGCGGTTCACGGTGCGGGTCCAGCCGGCGCCCCGCGAGTCGCTCTGCGTCTCGCTCGCCACCGTCTGCTTGCCGGCCATCTTGCTGATCTCCTCGTTGGTCTCGTTCGCCTTTCCGCCCAGGTAGAGCAGCGTGTCGCAGGCGTTCACGATGGTCTCGGCGTTGTTGTCGCCGTAGGTCTCCTTCAGCTGCGAGAGAGACTGGGCGATCATCGAGACCGCGATGTTCCGGCTGCGGGTGACGGCGATGGTCCGCTCGAAGTCGGGTATGCGCCCGATGTTGGCGAACTCGTCGAAGACGAAGTGCACCGTCGTGGGCAGCGATCCGCCGTGCGCCTCGAGCGCCTCGGCGCAAAGCGCGCTCACGGCCGTGTCCATGAGCAGGGCGAACAGGAAGTCGAAGGTCGAGTCGGTGTCGCTCATGGACGCGAAGAGCGCGACCTTGGCGCCCTCGTCGCCCATGTGGGCGAGGCCGAGCTCGTCTTTGGAGGTGAGGTCGCGCACGGCCCGGATGGACAGCGGCTTCAGGCGGACGTTGCAGCTCGAGAGCATCGACTTCATGGTGTCGCCGGCGGCCACGCGGAACTCGCGGTAGCTCGCGAGCGCGAAGTCGTCGGGCGGCGCGGGCTCGCGGACCTTGACCCACTCCCACGCGCCGTCCTCCTCGGCGAAGCCGCGCAGCGATCCGCCCTCCGCCGAGGCGCCGCCGCGCCTGACGTAGCGCTCGCCGGTCTCCAGCTCGCGGAACACCATGTCGAGCGGGCTCATGTAGCCCGGGTCGTCGCGGGCGTCGGCGAGCGAGAGCAGCGTGAGCAGCCCGTCGAGGTTTCGGTCGGCGGGCTCGCAGTGCATGACGAGGTAGGCCGTGAGCGCGGTGTAGACCAGGCGCTCGGCCTTCTCCCAGTAGGGGTCGCCCTTGTGGTCGGCGTCGCCCTCGGTGTTGGCGACGATGCCGCGGGCGAAGCGGATGACGCCCGCCTCGTCGCGTATGTAGGCTATGGGGTTGAAGCGCATGGAGCGCGTGAAGTCGATGGTGTCGAACGCGCGGATCTCGTAGCCGAGCTCCGCCAGCGCGCCGCCCATCTCGCGGATGAGCGTGCCCTTCGGGTCGGTCACGAAGAAGCTGGCGTTGGCCTGCAGGAGGTTCGGCTTGACGTAGTAGCGCGTCTTGCCGGTGCCCGGGCCGCCCACCACGAGCACGTTGTCGTTGGTGTCGGTGGAGAGGTCGAACCTGCGGCTCACGAGGCGGATGCGCGCGTTGTCGGTGAGGATGATGTTGTTGTCGGGGTCCTTGGCATCGCCGAAGGGCGCGATGTCCTTGCGCGTGGCCCACCTGGAGCTACCGTGCTCCTCGCCGTCGCGCCGGGCGCCCTTGGATCCCATGGAGCGCGCCCAGGCGAGGAGCGCGCCGCACGCGCAGGCGGTTCCGGCGCACAGGGGAAGCGCCTCCGCGGAGAAGACTTGTCCCGCGCAAAGCGCCGCGGGGATCGCCGCCATGGCGGCCTCCGGGTCGAGGATCGGGTTCGCCCCCGATGCCGCGATTGCCGCGGCCGCGAGGTCTCCCGCGGCGAACGCCGCCGCGGCCAGCGCTGCCGCCGCCTGCCACCTCATCTCTCGGGCCCCTCGATATGTCGCGGGCCGCGGTCCCGGCCGGGGCCCTGGCTGTGGGCCCTCGACGCCTCGCGCGCCCGCTCGGCGCGCTCCGCCAGCCGCTCGGGCGCCCGGCGCCTCTCGGCGATCTCGGAGAGCCGCTCCCTGGCGCGATCTGCGGCCTTTCCCGTCTCTTGCTCGAGCTGGCGGAAGGCCTCGTCGACCTCGGGGGCGTCCTCCACCTTGAAGAGCAGCCAGTCGCGGCCCTCGCCGGGGATGATGTGGTGCTCGACCGACGCGGCGCGCAGCTTGTCGGAGACGACCTCCTTGATCGTCGCGTACTCGGGAAGCCCAGAGAGCTCCTCGAGGCTGAGCTTCGCGTAGGTCGGCGCGCCGTCGGCCGCGATGGCCTCGGCGCGCCCGCCGGCGATGGTCCCGCGGATTCCCGCGAGGCGCTCGGAGAGCTCCCTCGCGCTGCGCGCCATTGCCTCGGCGCCGGCCTCCTGGCCGATCCTCAGCATCCAGTCGAGCAGCTTGCCGCCCGCCTCGTCCCCGTAGTCGCTCGCCATCCCGCGCCTCCCTTCCAGTCGAGATGAAAAAAAGGGGCGCCTTCGCGCCCCCGTTGTCCCTATTCGGCCCCGACGGCCCTCTCGCGCGCCATTGGGGCGCGGGCTTCCTGCCCGGAGTGCGCGAGGCTCGCCTCGCGGGCGGACGCGGCGCGCTGCGCCAGCGGCTCGGGCGCCTTCTCGTGCAGATGGGCCCACTCGCCGCTGCGGCACTGCTCCGGCGTCGCCTCGCACATGTCGCGCATGGCGCGCTCGAACCGCTCGGGCTCCTGGGCGATGGCGCCGAAGCTCCAGCTCTCGAAGCCGGTCCACGCGTCGCCGTCGCGCTTGAGCGTCCACCACTCGTCGCCGCCGTTCACCTGCTGGATGAACGCGAGGTCGCGGTAGCAGAACCCCTGGCGTATGGCCCAGTTGCCCGAGCCGAGCGCCTCGCGGAGCCTGTCGACGCTGTCCGTGCGGGAGAACTCGTATGGGTACTCCTCGAGGAACGGGTCGTCCTGCCAGTCGAAGCCGCCGACCTTGAGCCAGCCGTTCTCCTGGCACTTCTCCACGAGCCCGTCGTGCTCGCGGCCGGTTATCCTCTCGAAGCCGTCCATGGGCTCTCCGCCTTTCGTTTGTTGCTTGGCGGGCGGCGTCCTCGCGATGGGGGCACGGTGCGAGTCGGAGCAGGCGTGCGTGCCGGCGCGTCGGCGCCGCCCAAGACGTGTATAGCGATTTCGATTGCGGCAGAGGGCGGGGCCGCCCGCGATGGGTCGAGCTGGGTCGAGCCGTCCGCGCCTCCACGGGAAGCGCACAAGCTAGCCGAGCCGGCGCCTGTCCCTTCCGCCCAGGTAGACGGGCCTGCAGGTCTGGGAGATCCTGCTCGCGATCGCCTCTGCCGTTACGCGCTCGCCGCGCCTTGCGAGCCTGTCCGCCAGCGCGCCCGGCGCGTAGTTCGACGTGACGATGGTCGGGCGCATGTCCTCGTAGCGCGCGTCGAGCACGCTGAACACGGTGCCGACGGACCACTCGGTCGCGTCCTCCTTGCCGAGGTCGTCGAGCACGAGGACGTCGCACTTGGCGTACCGCGCGACGGCGGCCTCGGTGCCGCCCTCGCCGAACGTGGCCTTCACGCGCTCGAGCATGCCCTTGGCCGTCGTGAAGGCGACGTCGTAGCCGGCCTCGGCGAACAGCCTGGCCATGGCGGAGGCGGCGTGCGTCTTGCCGGCGCCGACGCCCCCGTGTATGTAGAGCCCGGCGCCCCCGTTGCCCGCGAACGAGGCGATGTACTCGGCGAACTCGGGGCGGTCGGCCTCGGCGGCCCAGTAACGCCTGGGGATGCCCGCGCGCGAGAGCGCCTTCTCCCGGCGGGCGGCCTCCTCCTTGGCGGCGAGGGCCGCGCGCCTTCGCGCCTCGGCCTCCCGCTCGCTGGCTGCGCCCTCGCACGGGCAGGGGGCGGCGGAGACCCAGGCGACCCTGCCCGCCAGCGCCGCGCCGAGCGGATCGAGGGCGGCGCCGCAGTGCGGGCACGCCCTCGGCTCCGGCTCGTCGAAGGAGAGCCCGGCCGCCCGGGCCTGCTCCAGGGTGATGAGTCCCGCTCGGTCCATCGGGCGCCCCTTCCTTATCTTCTGAAGTCCTTGTTGTCCCTTTTGCTTATTGGGTGGCATATCGTCAGGGGTTTTCCTGTCATCTCGTCAGGGGTTCGGGCTGAGAACCCTGACGGTTCGTCACCCTTGTTCTCGGCGAACCCTGTCATCTCGTCACCCTTTTGCGTCTGGAACCCTGACGAACCGTCAGGGGTTGCCAGCGCTCCGGGCGGCAGCCTCTCGCGCACGATGCGGTACCGCTTGGTGGCGTGCCCGCGCGCCGGGGCGTGCACGCCGCATTCCTCGATGAGGCCCCGGTCGAGCAGGTCGCGGATGGCGCGGTGGGCGCTGCGCTCCTGCACGTTGAGGAAGCGGGCCAGGTTGCCCTTGCTCTCGAAGTAGTCGCACCCGCCGTCGCAGAAGCCGAAGATGCGCGCGTAGACGAGCAGGGGAAGGCCGGAGAGGCCCAGGTCCGCCATCATGAAGTGCCGTACCGCCGTGAACTCGCGCGGGGAGGGGCCGTCGCGCCCCCTCGGGCCTGCGGCCGCCATCGGCGCTAGTCCCTTCTGGGCGAGCCGACGACGCTGTTGCGCTCGACCCATGCGACGAGCTCGTCGTGCAGCACGATGCCGTCGCGCGTCTTGCCGCCGATGTAGCGGATCGGGAACGGGTCGTCGGGGTCCTTGGCGAGCCGGTACATGGCGTCGCGGCTGATGCGCAGCATCGCGCACGCCTCGTCGGCGCCGAATATCGCGTTGGTCGATGCGATGAGCCTCACCTGGCTCCTGCTAGTGCTCTTGGTCATGGTCGTCCTCGAGCTCCTTTCGTCTCGAGGCTCCCTCGCGTGCCCGGCCGCGGGCGGCTCCCGGGGCGGTCGCCGCCGTCATTTCCTGCCGCTCCTCGACTCGATGTAGGCGTCCACGGACGCCCTCGAAACCAGGAGCTTCCTTCCGAGCCTGTACGAGTCGATCTCTCCCGACCAGATGAGGTCGTACGCCTTGTTTCGGCTCGCCCTCATGTACTCCTGCATCTCGATCACCGTCATCCATTCGCCGCGATCTTGGTTGCCCTCGGGCGCGGCGCATTCGGCTGTGCTTGCCATGGTTCCTCCAATCTTCCCGTGCGGCACCGCGCGAGGACACCGCACGACACCGTGTGCCTTTTCGTCTGCGCGACGATTGAACCGCCTGATGGCGCTTGGCGCGCCCGGCGGGAGCGGAGACGGGTCGAGGTGGGTCGAGCTGGTCGGGCCTTCACGAAACGGCCATGAGCCGCATGCCTTAGCTCGCAGCTAAGTCCCCGAAAAGCAAAAGGCGCCCATGCGGGCGCCTGCCTAGTAGCTGGAGTTGTTCGGTTGTGGTCGGAATGCTCGTCTTCCGCGGTGCTGTCGTCCGGGGTCCGGCATCTGTCGTTCGCCTCTTCTGTCGTGTTTGATGTTGCGTGTTCTGCGAGCGACCTTGCACAGGTTTTTCAGCCCGTTGCCCCAGGTGCACCCGGGTAAATGGTACCCACCCGCCGGGACAAGGACATTGCGGGAGGGCCGTCTGGGCAAGCTGGGGTGGACGAGCGGGCGTCGGCGGCTCGATTAGGGCTTCTCCGTTACCCTGCAGCTGTTCTCGGTCGCCTGAACGACAATATCGCCGAGGTCCGCCACGCCCTCATCGAGCTGAACGACTTGAGGCCAGACCTCGCGGACCATGGCCATTTGGTCGTCTATCAGCAGGCATTTCGCCATTCGCACCCTATTCCTCATGCCGATGACCTCTTCTCCGAGCCTTTCCGGGTCTTCTGGGTCGAACATTCTTGCACCGCTCTCGTTGACCAAGTGCCCATCATGATCGAATCGTTCCGGATTCGATTCCGGGCTAAGGCGATATTCGCGACAGCGTTCGCTTTCCAGTAGGTTCGCGTTGTCGTTCCGGGATTTAGGGGAATTTCTCTCAGTGAAATCGGAGATGCCGCAATCCACCTCGTTCAGATGGTCAATAAGACATCGAAAGCTACTGCTCGTCAGGACTTTTTCGAGGGTGTCTGCATAAGAGGTCGTTGGCAAACCGTATTTTTCTTTAAACGGGCTGCTATTGGCGCCGGGCCTCGCCGCGAGCTCGCGAAGCGCGTTGACCGCCTCCACGCTTATTCCGAGATATTCCGAAACCTCCTGCTCGTCGAACGTCCTTCCCTTTGATTCGCCGATCAAGTATCCAATCTGGACTTTCAGGAGTCTTGAAATCGTTTGCATCGTGGGAAACGATGGGAAACCGGGTTTTTCTTTGCCGTATTTGCCGCCGATTTTCTCCCAGCGTCCAACAGTGGTCTTCGTCGTAGCATGCCCTTCTTTCTGCATTGCATTCGCGAAGTCCTCTTGCGTTGCATACCATTTTTTCCTCTCGGTTTTAAATCGCTCACCCCAGGCGTCTTTCATTTCTTGATCGGTTAAGACTCGTCCCATGTTGTTTCTCTCTTCCATTTACCACTGAGATACTCGTGAAAAGCTTCTATACACGAGTCTATCAAGTTGAGAGAATCAAGTCATCCGATACGAAAGGATTAAACGATGAAATGCGAATTGACCAAGAAATCGTTCGAGGTGCCGGCCCTTCTCGAACGGCATAACGATTTCGAGCAAGCAATATGCAGAACGGTGTTTCAAGACAAGTACAGCTCCAGCGTGAAGACCTACCACGTCATCGACCATCTTATTGCTCGAGGCGAAGAGCTCGGACTCATGGGCGTCCCAAGCTATCTCGCGGCGATAGAGGCGCTGAAGAGATTCAGCTCCTATCACGCTGGCCTAATCAGGGGTTTTGCCGGGGAACGACGGGTCTTCTACGCGATCAAGCATGTCGGGTCCGGCTTCGAGCAACTGGTCAATGCCGAGCTGGACTACGAGGGCGAGCACGATGAGTTCGACCAGATCCTCGTCAGCCGGCAGGGTCTTGTGATAGTCGAAGTGAAGAACTACTCCTCCTCGGCCGCGATCGGGAGCGACGGGATCCTGAGGTTTGAGGACGGAAGCGGGCGCATGCGCAACGTCGGGGAGAGGATGGCCTCCAAACGTTACGTCTTGCGCGAGGTAGTGTCCAACGCAATTGGGCGCGAGCTCCCTGATGAAAGGATTGTCTCCCTTGTCGTCAACGCCAACGAGAAGACCTTTATTCGGAACGATTCTGATCGAGTCGAGGTTCAGAGCACGGGCAGCATCGCGCGTCGAGTCGAGGAGCTGCTGAGAGGCGACGAGGTCCTAGGGGCCGAAGGCGTCTCCGCCATCAAGGCGGCGCTTGAGGCTGCCCACCATCCCATCGAGATCGAGCCGGAGATCGATTTCGAGTACGTATCGGCAACCCTGCACGAGGCCCTCTCGCTGATCGCCCGATCGGTTGCGGAGGAGAAAGAGGGCGAGGATTTCGCTCGCGTGTCCGCTCCCGAGAGCGAGACCTGCTCGGTATCTCAGGCGCGGAGGCCGTCTCCTGCGCTCGTCTCGGGTGCAGTGGCTCTTCTTTTAGGCCTTGCGGGCGGATACGTGCTCGGATCAACGGGAAAATGGAGGTAAGCAGATGAACGACGTTATGGAACGCACCGCTACAAGCTACGCGGCGATTGATGCGGTGGACAACAAAGCAAGCGATTGTCGGGGCATGCTCAAATCCCTTGTCGATGCGACGAACGGCATCACCGGGCCTCAGGCCGGCCTCCTCGGATGCCTCGTCGTTTCCATTGCCGGGGTGGCGGGATATGGAATATACGCCCTTTGCGACCTGGTCAAATCCGGACACCCCGTCGAGCTCACCTCTGGAGGGGTGCGCTTCGCGGCGAATACGGCAGCGCTCGGCGAGGCGAGCAGCCTCTAATCGGCGGACAGGAGAATCGATGCAGATGAATGAGATGCCCTCGATCGGGACCACGCTGACTTACGGCGAGGCAATCAAAGCATACGACCGCTTCGAGCGGACGATGCTCGAAAAGGCGTACGGGGCCGGACTCCTGCCCGCGGTGGGGTTGTACGACCTGCTCTGGCAGCTTGAGTCGCTCGCGCAGAAGTTCGGAATCGAGGGCAAGGGGGCCTTCCCGAGGCTCAAGAGGGAGATCCGATCGTTCTCGAGCGAGAGGACCGCTCTGGCGAACGGGGTGAACGGCGAGAGGTTCTACCTGCTGCAGGATGAATCGGCGCTCAAGCAGCATGACGAGACGCACCTTTTCAAGGTCGGAATCGACGGGGACAAGCTCGCCGGCGACCTCGACGAGGCCCTCGAGCTGCTTTCAAAAGAGTCTGCCAGGGTCGACGTGTACGCCGACACCTATTCACCCGACCGATCTGAACGGGATTCCGACAGGCTGGGCAAAGACCCCTTCATGAAATGGGCCGGAATCGGGTTTTGCGCGATGATGGCCTGTTTAGGAATCTCGATGCTGGTCCATTCGGTCTTCCAAATCGGCTTCTGCTCCAAGTGGTTTATCTGATGCAGAAGCCATTGGACGAGCAGTCTTTCAAAAAAAAATAGGGCAGAATCGCTTTCACGATCCCGCCCCGCAAACCCGAGGGTTTCTAACTGGAACCTATTATGCAGCTAAGCGGCGTCTTATCAACCCC
>CAUBMI010000017.1 GCA_958436995.1 uncultured Collinsella sp. | reverse complement strand
GGCATGAGGTAGAGCTGCGTCGTCGCGTTCTCGCGCACCACGATGTCACCGCGGCCGAGCGTGTCGGCGCCGTCCTCACGGCCTTCAAAATAGCGCGCCGTCACAGCCGGATCGGACACCGGCGCGTCCGCGTCAAACGCACTCTCGAGCGAGCGCACCGCGGTGGTGCCGACGGCGATCACACGATGACCCTCGGCCTTCGCCTTATGCACGGCGTCGACAACCTCCTGCGACACGTGGTAGCGCTCGGTGTGCATGACGTGCTGCGTAGGGTCGTCCTCCTCCACCAAGCGGAAGGTATCGATGCCCACCTCGAGCTCGACGGCGGCAAACTTCGCACCCTTGGCCTCGATAGCCGCCATGAGCTCGGGCGTAAAGTGCAGACCCGCCGTGGGAGCGGCAGCCGAGTGCTCCTCCTTCATGGCGTAGACGGTCTGGTACTTCTCGGGGTCGCCCTCGTAATCGGTAATGTAGGGCGGCAGCGGCACGTGACCGGCGGCGTGAATAGCCTCGTCGAGCGTGCGCGGCTCGCCGGCGGCATTGCAACCGGCCGGCTCAAAGCGCACCAGACGGCCGCCGCGGCTATCGGTGACAAAGTCGACGACCTCGGCTGTCAGCACCACGGGAGCCCCCTCGGGTGCATGGGCGCCACCGGCGCGATACTCAATCTGAGCGCCGGGCTTTAGGCGCTTGCCCGGCTTGACCAAGCACTCCCAAACGTGACCTAGCGGGTCAACATCCTCACGGCGCTTGAGCAGCAGCGTCTCGACCACGCCGCCCGAGCCTGCCTTGCGACCGATCAGGCGGGCCGGCATCACGCGCGTCTTGTTGATGACGAGTACATCGCCCGGCTCGATATAGTCGATGATGTCGCGGAAGATACGGTGCTCAACGGTGCCGCCATGCTCCAGCGGCGTTCCTGCCTGGGAGCCTTTGCGATCCACCACCAGCAGGCGGCAGGAGTCACGCGGCTCGGCAGGAGCCTGGGCAATCAGTTCCTCAGGAAGGTTATAGTCAAAATCATCGGTACGCATAGACACGTCGGATTCTCCTTATATAGCTAAAGTCCGCTCTACATCCTAGCAGGCTAACGTCCCAAATGAACTACTTTTTGGCGGCTTTACGCTCGTCGCGGATGCGGGCGCGGTCCATGGCCGCCTCGACGGCCGAGAAGCGGCAACCACAGTAGTTCTGCCGATACATGCCCAGCTCACGCGAACGACGCGTGGCCTCGGGGTAATACGGGCGAAAATCGCGAATGACCGGGGTGAGCCCATGTGCCGCTGCCAAGCGCTCAAGCACGTCATTACAGGTATCGAACAGCTGATACGGCGAGACGGCGAGCGTCGTGCCCACAAACTCAAACCCGTGCTCCTGGGCCACGCGGCACGCCTCGGCCAGACGCAGGGCATAGCACGCGCGACAGCGACGGGGCCGATCGGCACCCAGCGGGGCCACGCCGGCCTCCCAGCGCTCGCGATCCTCGCTTGCCTCAATGAGCTCGATGCCGCCGTCGGCACACCACCGGCGCAGCTCGTCCAGGCGACGCTGCCATTCATCGCGCGGCTGAATATTGGGGTTGGTCCAGCAAATCGTGGGCTCAAACCCCTCCTCGCGCAGCAGGCGGACCGGCTCAAGCGAGCACGGCGCACAGCACGCATGCAGCAGCAGCGGCTTCATGGACATCTCCTCTCCCAGAAAAATCATCCCAAAAAGACTACCTTGCGAAAAAACGCACGCCAAAGGACGTGTCCTCGCAGGCGGCAATGCGACGGTCGCGCAGGATGGTCCGCACGTAATACCAATCGCCCACACAGCCCGACAAATGCAAGCCGGCCGCCAGGTAGCACAGCAGCGGATAGCCCGAACATGTAAACCCCAGGGCAAACGCCGCCGTCACAATAACCGTCGGCGCCAGGCAAACCGCCATGTACCGCCGGCGCGAATACACAACGTCCTCGGCGCAGGCGTAAATCATGCAGGTTTCGAGATTTGCTCCGAAGGTCACCCGAGCACCAGCAGGCGCAAACAGCTTAAAGAACACCGCATGCACCAGCTCATGGACACCAAACGACGCCGCAGAGACGACCGCCAAGCCGACTATCCAGCCCAAGACCGCCGTCCAGCCGCCCGCGTCAGCAGCATCCAGGTCCGCAGGCCCGCCCAGCAGCATAAACAACGGCACCAGGCACACGGCAAATGCACCAAGCACTGCCATCCCCCACACAAAGCAGGCGTGCAGAAAATCCTCGTCCTCAAACGCATGTATGTTGGAAATCTCATTCATAGCATCTTAGGATAGCGCCCCTGCCACGCACCCGCCCGCATGTGCGATAATGTCGAATGATATGCACGAATTGACCACCGCGTCGCCAGGCCTTGCGCCCGGCCGCGCTCCCACCATATGCGAAGGAGTCCCATGGCATCCAAATACTCCATGAACGACCGTCCCAGCTGGCCGCGCCGCGCCATCGTTACCGCCGGCGAGCCTTACGGCAACAAAGGCCTGCACTTTGGCCACGTCGGCGGCGTCTTTGTCCCGGCCGACTTCTTTGCCCGCTTCCTTCGCGACCGCCTGGGCCGCGAGAACGTCATCTTCACCTCGGGCACCGACTGCTACGGCTCGCCCATCATGGAGAGCTACCGCAAGCTCAAGGAGAACGAAGGCTACGACAAGTCCATCGGCGAGTATGTCGAGTCCAATCACTCCCGCCAGGCCGCGACCCTCAACAACTACAACATCAGCTGTGACATCTACGGCGGCTCGGGCCTTGAGCCGGCGGCCCAGATCCACAACGAGGTTACCGCCGAGATTATCGAGCGCCTGCACGAGCAGGGCACCATCTCCAAGCGCTCCACGCTGCAGTTCTACGACGCCAAGGCCGGCACATTCCTCAACGGCCGCCAGGTCATCGGCCGCTGCCCCATCCAGGGCTGCAAGTCCGAGAAGGCGTACGCCGACGAGTGCGACTTGGGTCACCAGTTTGAGCCCGAGGAGCTTATCGCACCCAAGAGCCAGCTCACCGGCGAGGTGCCCGAGCTGCGCCCGGTCGACAACCTCTACTTCGACCTGCCGGCCTACCTCGACTTTATGAAGACCTATACCGCCAAGCTCGCCCAGAACCCGCAGGTTCGCTCCGTGGTCTCCAAGACCATGGAGGAGTGGCTGCTGCCGGCTCAGCTCTACATCCAGAACAAGTTCCGCGAGGCCTTCGATGCCGTCGAGGACCAGCTCCCCGAGCACACCGTGCTGGAGCCCGAGGGCAACAAGAGCAGCTTTACCGTCACCTTCCCCAGCTGGAAGGAGCGCGACGACGCCCACGCGGTGCTCGCCAACGGCGGCGTGCGCTTCCGCAGCGGCAAGGCGCTCGTGCCCTTCCGCATCACCGGCAACATCGACTGGGGCGTTCCGGTGCCCGAGGTCGACGGCGTGACCGACGTCACCTGCTGGTGCTGGCCCGAGAGCCTGTGGGCGCCCATCAGCTACACTCGCACCGTGCTCGCACGCGATGCCAAGGCCGCCGGCGTGACCGAGGGCGTCGCCGCCCAGGATGCCGCCCTCATGGGCGAGCCCGCCGCCGATTCCACGCAGGTCCCCGCGCCCACCTACCAGCACAGCTCGCTCGACTGGCGCGACTGGTGGTGCTCTGACGACGCGCAGATCTACCAGTTTATCGGTCAGGACAACATCTATTTCTACTGCATCGCGCAAACCGCCATGTGGGAGGCCCTGGGTTGGGACCTTACGCAGAGCACCGTCAGCGCCTGCTACCACCTGCTCTACATGGGCAAAAAGGCCAGCTCGTCCTCGCAGACGCCTCCCCCGCCGGCAGACGACCTGCTCAACCACTACACCTGCGAGCAGATGCGCGCTCACTGGCTGTCGCTCGGCCTGTCCGAAAAGCCAGTGAGCTTTAGCCCCAAGGCATACGACACCCGCGTGACCGGCAAGGACAAGGACGGCAACGAGGTACGCGCCTGCGACGACAAGCGCGTTATCGACCCGGCCCTTAAGGAGAGCGCGCTGCTGACCGGCGTGTTCAACCGTCTGGCCCGCAGCTGCTTCTACGGCGTCGCCGTCAAGGAAGGCGACGAGAGCCCCTACCGCAACGGCTGCATCCCCGCCGGTGCCGCTTCTGACACCGTGGTCGAAGCCGCCCAGCAGGCAGCCCTCGCCTTTGAGCAGGCCATGTACAAGTTCGAGACGCACCGCGCGCTTGCCGTGTGCGACGACTACCTGCGCGCCGCCAACAAGCGCTGGAGCGACGCTTCCAAGGCCGCCAACAAGCTCGAGGGTAACGAGGCAAACGCCGCGATGACGCAGGCCCTCGTCGACGCCTTTACCGAACTGCGTGTGGCGACCGTGCTCATGCACGGCATTGTGCCGGCCGGCTGCGAGCTCATCTGCGAGTACTTTGACTTCGACCCGGTCGCCTTCTTTAGCTGGGACAACATCTTTGCCTCCACGGACGAGTTTGTGGAGAGCCTGGGCGAGAAGCCCGGCGAGCACCGCGTGAAGCCGCTGCCCCCGCGCTTCGACTTCTTTAGCAAGCACGAGAGCCAGTACTAAACACTCGACATGTAATGGAATGGGAAGGAAAGACGGATGTCCAAGCCGCGTCGTCGTAAGCAGAAAAAGCAGGTTAAGCCCGAGCTCAAGCTTAGGCAATTTGCTGCTACCGAGCTTTCTGACCAGCTTGCCGCCCAACCCTCCGCCGCCGACCTTCCGCGCTTTATGGTCGACACGGTCGCCGGCGCCTATGCGCCCGCCGATGCCGAGCTTATGATCGAGGGCTTCGGCGCCGCGGCCACACGCCCGGTCACGCTGCGCGCCAACACGCTCAAGGCAACCGCCGAGGACATCGCCGCGGCGCTCGATGCCGCCGGCATCGCCCACCGCCCCGTCGCATGGTACCCGGACGCTTCCATCCTGCCCGAGGCCCAGGTTTCCGACCTGTGGGACCTCGACATCTACCGCGACGGCAAGATCTACTTGCAAAGCCTGTCGTCCATGATGCCGCCGTTGGTCTTGGGCGCCCAGGCCGGCGAGGACATCCTGGACATGTGCGCGGCCCCCGGCGGCAAGACGACGCAGATCGCCGCCCTCACCCAGGGCCAGGCACACCTCACCGCCTGCGAGATGAGCATTCCCCGCGCCGAGAAGCTCGAAGCCAACCTCCACCGCCAAGGCGCAAAAAACGTGCCCGTCATGCGCATCGACGCACGCGAGCTCGACGAGTTCTTCCGCTTTGACCGTATCCTGCTCGACGCTCCCTGCACCGGCACGGGCACAGTCGTCAGCGGCAACGAGAAGAGCCTGCGCGGCCTCACCGAGCAGTTGCTGAGCAGGTGCGCCCGCTCGCAGCGAGCACTTCTGGACCGCGCCATGGGAGCCCTCAAACCGGGCGGCACGCTCGTCTATTCGACTTGTTCGATCTTGCCGCAGGAAAACGAGGACGCCCTGCAAGAGGCCCTCGACAAGCACATGGACTGCGAGCTTATCCCCCTCGATGGCACGCCGAGCGAAAGTGAGGCACGCCGCGCCCAGGAAGCTGGTGAGGAGCCGCGCATCGAGTCCAACGCCCTGACCGAAGCCATTGCCGCGGGTCAGGTATCGGCCATCGCCAACGGCCTGCCCGGCACGCTCACCATTCCGCCCAGCCGCGAATTTGAGGGCTTCTACATTGCCCTGATCCGAAAACGCAGCTAGCGCACGGATCCAAAACTCAACAAGCTATCTCCGTGCGCGTTTGCCCTGCTGGTCGCGATGCTGTTTAAGCATCGCGCGCTCCTTGCGTTCGGCCCTTTTGCCTTTAATGGCCGTAACCACAAAGTAGATGACCGCGGCGGCTACGATTGCGCCCACGCATAGGCCAATCGAGCCCAACATTGCCGAAAATTCCATACCGCGTCACCTCTCTTTTAAACGGGACTTTCAAGATAGCACCTCGATCCCCGCCACCACAGCTCCTTCACGTTCGCCGCCCTTCGGTCTAACGGAGGACGCGGCGGGGAAAAATCAACTCGTCAAACGATTTAGCAAGCACAACGCTGCCGGTACCCCGCCGGCCGTCATCACATAGAATCGAGCCTCCATGGATACCCTCAACGATCTAAACGAGCGCGTCGACGCCTTCGTCGGCACCAGCTCCTTCGACACGCCTGCCGCGGCAAACGACCAAGCTCCCATCGATGTGCCCGCCGAGGTTCACGAAGACATCGTCGCCTCGGTCGATTTCTCCGAGGTCGAGCTCGCAGACGAGTTCACCGAGCCCCAGGTAGCCGTCACGCCCAACAGCCTGCTCCCTATGGAGCCCCTGCCCATCGACGGACGTCTGCGCAAGGCTGCCCTTCGCATGCCCGACGAGATCGAGGAGGCCAGCGGCTTCACGCTCTTCGGCCGCCGCATCAAGTCGCTCATTTACACCACCGATGTCGCGGTTATCCGCAACTCCAACGCCGATGCTGTCTTCGCCGTTTACCCCTTCACGCCGCAGCCGGCCATTACGCAGGCACTGTTGACCGTCGCCGAGTGCCCGGTCTTTGTAGGCGTGGGCGGCGGAACTACGACCGGTAAGCGCTCCGTTCAGATGGCAGCCGTCTCCGAGATGCAGGGCGCGGCGGGCTGTGTGGTCAACTCCCCCGCTACTGCCGAGATGGTCGAGCACATCACCAACATCGCCGACATCCCCGTCATCGCCACGGTCGTACGTTGCGACGACGATGCTCACGCAAAGGTGCGCGCCGGCGCCAAGATTCTTAACATCGCCGCCGGCAAAAACACGCCGCAGGTCCTGCGTGAACTGCGCGAGCACTATCCCAACCTGCCGCTCATCGCGCCGGGCGGCAAGACGCCCGAGAGCATCCGCGAGACCATCGCCGCCGGCGCCAACGCCATCATCTGGACGCCGCCTTCGGCACAGCAGCTACAGACCGACATGATGCAGCGTTATCGCAAGATGAAGGAAGACGCCACGCCCGTTATCTCGCGCGACGATGTGCCCATTATCGACCAGGTCGCCGCCGCCGAAGTCAGCCAGGTCGAGAACATGAATCCCGACGTGCCGATTCCCGACGAGGTCATCGAGCGCGTCGCTTCGATCCACGAGCGCGTCGAGGAGCGTCGCGCCAACCGCGGGCTCAAGCCCTCACTGCACGGCTTTTTCTTCCGAGGAAAGAAACGCTAGCAAAACATCTTGGCCCGCCCCACAAACGTGAGGCGGGCCGTTTTCGTTTGAGCAATCATGCAGCGATGTGATGGGGCAAATTAATCCACGCGCTTGTCGCCCATAAAGAAGAGCGCCACCGTACCAGGTCCGGTGTGCGAACCGATCAGAGTACCGATGTTATTGATCTCGATCTTGCCTTTAAGCTGCGGAACCTGTTCCTCAATCAGCGCCGCAACTGCCTCCGCATCCTCGCGGCACGCCGAGTGCGACATGATGCACTTACCCGAATATTCCGCACCGTCCTGCACGTGTGCCATCATGGTCTTAGCCATCTCGGAAATCGCGCGCTTCTTAGTGCGAATCTTCTCACGTGGCGACAGCCCACCTTCGCAATCAACCGTCATAAGCGGGCAAATCTTAAGCGCCGTGCCGATGATCGCGCTTGCGGCCGAAATGCGACCGCCTCGTAGGTAGCTCGACAGATCGGTCGAGAAGAACCAGTGGTGAAGGTTGAGTTTATGCTCCTCAATCCAAGCGGCCGTCTCGTCGAGCGAAGCGCCGCCATCGCGAACGTCGGCGGCACATTCCGCCAGCAGGCCAAAGCCCGAAGACGCCGCCAACGAATCGATGACGCGCACCTTGCCGCCCTGAGGATAGCGATCCGCGAGCATCTGTGCCGCAACGCAGGCCGATCCATACGTGCCCGAAATACCCGACGACAACGTCAGGTGCAGCACGTCTTTACCCTCGGCAACAAACGGCTCCCAAAACTCCTCGTACTCACCCACGCTCACCTGAGACGTCTTGGGCATGGCGCCCGCGGCAATCTGGGCAAAAAACTCGTCCGGCGTAATCGACTGATACAGATCGTCCGTATAGACAACATCGTCGATCTCGTAATGAAAACACACGACAGGGATATTGCGCGACGCAAAGAACTCACGGGTTCGATCGGCGGCGGATTCACAGGTCAGGACAAAATCACTCATATGAGGCTCCTTAAGTATTGCTGTGCAAATTATCGCACAGCAAGCCTAAATACGATACAAATGTCCACTATTTACCAATGCGAACCATTTGTATTGATTATCTTTATCATGAACATCCTCATCCCCGCCATGGGCCAACGTGGGCAAAATCACCCGCTTCGTCTCCACTCAACCGCCATATCTACCTCAACTAAATCGATTTACCAAACCGTTCAGCCGACAATTCAGCCGCCGGCGCAAAATCGAAACAAAGCCGGCGCATACTGATAAACGTTTGACGCTGTTTATCAGTTTTACCAGCCCTATCGGAAGGTGTTTCATGGTCGCATTCGATCGCAATCCGCAAGACTTCAAGTATCTGCGCCTGCTGTCGAGACAGTTCCCCACCGAACAATCCGCATTTACCGAAATTATCAACCTCTCGGCCATCCTCAACCTACCCAAAGGCACCGAGCATTTTATGAGCGACGTGCATGGCGAGTACGAAGCCTTTATGCACATCCTCAACAACTGCTCGGGCGTCGTGCGCGAGCATGTCGACGAGATCTTTGGCGATACGCTCTCCTTTGACGAGAAGGGCGAGCTGTGCACGCTCATCTACTACCCGCGCGAGAAGATCGACCTGGTCCGCAGCCAGCGCGAGGACTCGCCCACCTGGTACAAGACGATGCTTGACCAGCTCATCATGGTCGCTCGTTCGCTTTCAAGCCGCTACACGCGCTCCAAAGTGCGTAAGGCCATCCCGCGCGATTACGCCTATATCATCGACGAGTTGTTGCACACGCACCCGGACGAGAACAACTATCGCGTGCGCTATCATGAGCGCATCGTGGAGTCCATCCTGGAGACCGCCAGCGCCGACGACTTTATCGAGTCGCTCGCCTCGCTCATCAAGCGCCTGGCCGTCGACCACCTGCACCTGGTGGGCGATATCTTCGACCGCGGTGGCGGCGCGGCCAAGATTATGGACCGCCTGCTCACCTACCATTCACTCGACATCCAGTGGGGCAACCACGACCTGCTGTGGATGGGCGCTGCGGCCGGTGAGCCCGCCTGCATCGCCACGGTGCTGCGCAACAACCTACGCTACGACAACTACGAGATCCTCGAGAACGACTACGGCATCTCGCTGCGTGAACTTGTCGCCTTTGCTGATGCCACCTACACCGCCGGTGAGTCCATCACCCCGCTGATCAAGGCCATCAACGTGCTGCTCTTTAAGCTCGAGGGCCAGATTATCCAGCGCCACCCCGAGTTCGACATGACCGACCGCCTGCTGCTCGACAAGATCGACCACGACACCGGCACGGTCACGCTTGCCGACGGCAGCGTGTGGCCGCTCACGACCAACGACTTCCCCACCGTCGATCCGGCGGACCCCTACACGCTCACACCCGAGGAGCAGCACATCATCGACAAGCTCGTGTCCGAGTTTGTCACCGCCGATCACCTGCGTCGCCATATCGATTTCCTCTACACCCACGGCTCGATGTACAAGGTCACCAACGGCAACCTGCTGTTCCATGGCTGCGTGCCGCTCAACGAGGATGGTACCTTTAGTAGCATGAACTGCCTGGGTACCTGGCACGCCGGCCGCGATTATCTCGATTTTTGCGACTGCATTGCCCGTCGCGCCTGGCGTGTGGGCGACCGCGACGCCCTCGACTGGATGTGGTACCTGTGGATCGGCTTTAACTCACCCGCCAGCGGACGCCTGGTGCGTACCTTTGAGCGCGCCTATATCGCCGATAAGAGCACCTGGGCCGAGCCGATGGACCCGTACTTTACGCTTACCAAGTCGCCCTCGGTCTGCGACGACATCATGCGCGAGTTCGGCGTTGCCCCCATGGCATGTTCGCCCACCGGCCACATCATCAACGGCCACACACCCGTTAAAACCACCAAGGGCGAGCAGCCCATCCGCGCCGAGGGCAAGCTGCTGGTCATCGATGGCGGCTTCTGCCGCGCCTACCATCCCAAGACGGGCATCGCCGGCTACACGCTTATTTCGAGCTCACGCGGATGTCGCCTTAAGTCGCACCAAGCCTTTACCACGGTTGCCGAAGCGCTCACCCGCAACATCGACATCGAAAGCGAGACGAACCGCTTTGACGAGGCCGACCGGCGCCGCATGGTGAGCGACACCGATACCGGAGCCAAGATCCGCAGCCAGATCCAGGACCTACGCCAACTGCTCGATGCATATAGAAACGGTGCTATCGAGGAACGCGCATAGTCCCGCCTGCGGGGATTGGCTAAACTTGCTGAGTTTGTCATCCCCACGGCGCTGCGGCGCCACCCTAAGGCAGGTACCATGCAAAAGCTCCTTGCGCAGATCATGAAGTTTGGCGTCGTCGGCGTCATTGCCACCGTCATCGACTTTGGCATCATGAATCTGCTCCACTACGGCCTGGGCCTTAACATCCTGATCGCCAATACCAGCGGCTTTATCGTTTCGCTCATCTTTAACTACGTCGCGAGCATGAAGTACGTGTTTGCGCACAAGGAGGGCATGAGCCGCCGCCGCGAGTTCATTATCTTTGTCGTGCTGTCCGTAATTGGCTTGGCGCTCAACGACGGCATCGTGCTGGCGCTCAACGCCGGCCTGGGGCTCGAGGCCAATATCGCCAAGATTTGCGCCACCGCGCTTGTTATGGTCTACAACTTTGTGACCCGAAAGATCTTCCTGGAGGGCGACGAGACCAAGTAGCCCGACTTTCCCGCACAGCTACGGGACCCACGAATGACGCGCTTCGAACGCAGCGCGTTCGTGGGCCCCGCTCGTTTACGGGCAAATTTTCAACGTTTGCGGATTAGCTCTTGAAAATTTGGCGAGTTCGTATAGTTCTTGGCAAGGACCTTACGTTTCCCTTGCAAAAGCTCTAAAGTATCCTCTGCTCGATTCATCAACGCATTGGATGTGATTACGTGCGCAAGGCACTGGCACAACCTCATACCAAGCAGTTCCTCAAGTTCGCTGTCGTGGGCCTTATCTCCTTTGGCATCGACTGGGGTATGCTCATTGCGCTCGTCGAGCTGTTCCACCTCGACTTTTTGATGAGCACCACGGTCTCGTTCATCACGTCCGTCGTGGTCAACTACTGGCTCAGCATGAAGTACGTGTTCGACCATCGCGAGGGCATGAGCCGCAAGCGCGAGTTCACGATCTTTACCATCCTGTCGGTGATCGGCCTGGGCCTCAACGACCTGTACATGTTTGTGGGCGTCACGTTTTTGAGCATCGGCTACCAGGCCATGAAAGCGATCGCTACGTTCCTCGTCACCTGGTACAACTACTTCAGTCGCCGCTTCTTCCTCGAGGGCGCACGGTCGTAGTCGATTCACTATTTGCTTGAATGTATAACCGGTTGGAATTCCCGTTCCAACCGGTTTTTTATTTGTCGAGGTCCCCGGCGACCCAGTCCAATTCGCATGAAAAACGGGCGGTCCGGATATTTGTCCGAACCGCCCGTTTGGTACGATATGTCGAGGTCTCTAGCCCGTTACGTAATACCAGACCACGTTGTCGCCGTTGGAGAGAACGTAGTTGCTGCACGCCGTCATGGGCGTTGTGCCGTTGACGGAGTACATCCAGCCGCTCGTGCCGCCGTACTGTTTCTCGGCCAAACCACCAATCGCGGAGACATACGTGCCGTACGACGAGCCATGTGCATTGACAGAAAGGCCCAGCGCGCACAGGGCATCGTAAACGGTGGCGCCTTCGTTAAAGGTAAAGGTGCCGCCAGAAGACACAGGATTGCCCACGGCGCTCGATGTGACCGAAACCGTCACCGTTACGTAGTTGGACTCCTGCGAGCCGCCCTGTCCGCCCGAGGGAGCGCTTCCGCCATTAGAGCTGGAGGCTCCATCAGACGACTGACCGCCGCCCGAAGGAGTACCGCCAGACACATTGGAAGTATCGCCGGCTCCCGTATTCTGGGCAGCGGATTTATCTCCAGACTTCTTGCCGTCCCGACCATCGGACTTCTTGCTATCCGAGCTTTTATCCGATTCCTTGTTTGAAGACTCGGAATCGTCCTTGGACTTGGACCCATCTTTTGCGTCATTCGATGACTTGGAATCCTTGGAACTGGCCTCGCCCGAAGTCGTAGTCGAGCCAGACGCCTTGGTGTCCTTGGTGACAACGCTCTCCCCCGTCACGGTCTGAACGATCCAGTCAATGGACCAGGCGCCGCTCTCGGAAGGATGGACAAAGCCCAGCGAGACGACGATCAGAATGGTGCACGCGGCAGCCAGAACGCCGAGGAGCGCCTTGCGGCGAGGGGCGGACGCCGCCGAAGCGGCGCCCTGGTGCTTTGCATCGTCGAACTGAATGAACGAGGAATCTGGTTGCTTGGGGTCAGCGTCCTTGGATTTATTGGACACAGCCCTCACCTACCGACGTTTGGTGAACACGAGCACGCTGACGATGGCGAGACCGATGACGCCGGCGGCAACGCCAACAATGGCGAGCGGGTTGATGCCAGTCTCCTGCTCGGAAGCACTAGAGGACTTCTTAGCAGTGGTCGTGGAAACAGCACCCGTATCGGACTTGGAATCGGACTTCTTGTCGGACTTGCTGTCCTTCTTGTCAGACTTCTTCTCGTCCTTCTTATCGGACTTATCGGAGTCTTTCTTGTCGGACTTGTTGTCCTTGGTCTCGGTCTTGGTCGACACCGTCGTCTTGGTCACCGGCTTCTTGCCCGGGGCAATAGCGCCGCCCTTCGAGCCGGAGCCAGAACCCGCGCCAGCGCCAGCACCGGAACCGTTGCCAGCGCCGCCGTTGCCACCATTAGTGCCAGAACCGCCATTACCGCCAGGGTTAACGGCATTCTTGGTCCACTTGGCATACAACGTCAGGTCGGCCGTCACCGGCGTACTGAAGTCATACGCCTGCGTGCAAGCCTCATCGGTATACCAACCGCCGAAAGTGTAGCCATCGCGCGTCGGATCGGCCGGCTTGACCAGCTTGCCATCGGCCGTAGTCTGGGAGTCGACCTTAGAACCCTCGCCAGTCTCAAACGAGACCTTAACGCCACCACTCAGCTTGAAAAGCGTGCCGGAATCGTTGATGTAGTAGAGGTTACCCTTGGCATCGCAGGCAATCGGCGAGTCACAGTAATTGTTGTGTCCCGCTGCGCTAAACGCACCGGTCGCCTGCGCGTCACCCATCTTGTAGCGATACACGCCACCGCCCGAGGTGTAGCTCACATAGTCGGAAGTCGCACCATAGTTGACAGTGAAATAAACGTACGCGTCATCCGCCTGGACACTCACGAGCGGTGCGCCCTTGATGCCACCGGCAGGAAGCACGGAGCCATCGGCAGACGAAACCAACGTCGTAGCAAAGTCATTATCAAGGTCGACAATCGCCAGCGCCGAACCGCCAGAAACCTCGCCACCGACAATTAGCTTATTGCCATACAGCGTGGGCATGCAGGCACAACCCGTAAGACCAAGATCGATGACGCGTTCTTCGGAAATGCGCGAAGAGGCCCTTGCGTTTGCGTCCGACAGTGCCAGCACGTGGAGCTTGCCGTCACGCGAGATCACATAGGCATGCTTGCCGTCTTTGGACAGTACACAGCCGGAGTTGACGATGGCACCAACCGAAACGCTGCCGAGCACATCACCCGTCGACTTGCTAAGCATCTCAACGGTACCCGCACTCGTCGGAACCAGAATATAGCCGTCGCCCACTGTAGCGCTCGTCCAGTAGTAGCCCTCATCAGCATTAACATGCTGCCAAGAAACAGCGCCGGTCAGTATATTAATACGCGTCAGGTGACCGTTATTGTACGTACTCGTTCCATAGTCGACATCAACGGTGCCAACGTAGAGATAGTTGCCATCGACCGTCAGCTGGGAATTTGACTGGGCAGATTTGCTCACAGAGTCAGTGACCCAAACCGTCGTCAGCGTATCGGCCGTCAGAGCCTGGACCGCACCGCCGTCGAGCGGGACGACGACCAAGCCTTTCGTATAAATCGGACGCGTGGTGTAGCCAATCGCAGTCTGAAGGTTCGACTCGACAAGCACCTTGCCCGACTCGGCGTCGATCTTAAGCAAACGCTTGTTCACGGCAAGGTAAACGTTGCCGTTCACGACAATAGGCTCACTCGCATTGGGATACGTGGCACCCGAGTAGGCCCTCCAATCGAACGTCCAAGAGCTTGCCAGCGCGCCCGTAGGCGTGGACACGTTCTTGACCACCGCATTGGAATTGCCACTCCAGTCGGCTTTCCAATCGGTCGGGCGCGAAGCGCTCGGATCGACTACGACTTCATCGGGATTAGGAACGGTGTCGCCAGGGGCGTAAGCCCAGACGATTTTGTCGCCCGACTTGAGCACGTAATCGCTATCGAGCTGAGGCCCGGGAACGCCGTTGACAAAGAACGACCATGCACCCGACAGCTCGGTGCCATCAAGCGGGGAGACAAGACTATGAACACCCCAATAACCAAATTGGTCGTACATCTTGGACTCAATGCCAATGGCATCGAAGTAGGCAGCGGAAGCGTCCTTGATCGTCGTGCCCTCGACAAACACCCGCGTCGAAGGATCGGTCCAGCGCTGCGCCTTCTCATCCTTCTTACCGATGATCTCCATTGAAACGGAAACCTGGCCGGGCATGGTTCCATCAAAGCCATAGACCCAGGTAACCTTGTCCCCGGCCTTGAGTGTGTAATTGCCCGCGCCGACATTGGCCGCCTGACCGTTAACGAAGAACTGCCAGAATTTCCAAGTGTTTTCGTTAACTTTCTCGCTCGAAAGCGTCACGGTCTTGTTGAACGGTGAAGTCAGCGACTCGAGATACCAGCCGTACGTGCCTTTCCCCGTTTTGGCGCCAATGCCGGCCTTTTTAAAGGCCTGCTCGGAAAGATCAGCAGCGGTCGTGCCCTCTTCCACCAAAGCTGTCGTGGGCTGCGCCCATGTCTGCTGAGCGCCCGAGGCGTCCTGGCCGACAACGGTGCAGCTAACGGAAATCTGATTGGCGGGCGCGGGGTCACCGTACTTCGAGTAGCACCAGACGACGGAGTCGCCGTCCTTGAGCGTGTAGCCGCCGGCGCCGACCGCGGAGACGCTGCCGTTGACGAACAGCTGCCAGTGCGCGCCGGTCGCCGGGTCGCAGGCGAGCGTGCGGCCCGCGTCGAAGGGCGACGTGATCGAGTTGAGCGCCCAGCCCCAGGAGCCGTTGGGGTCGTAGTCGGCCTTGAGGCCGGCCTGCCTGAAGAGCTGCCCGGAGAGGTCGGCCGCGGTCGAGCCCTCCTTCAGAGCGATCTGCTGCGCGGCGGCCCAGGTCTGCTGGGCGCCCTTGGCGTCGGTGCCGACGACGGAGCACGTGGCCGCGACCTCTTGGCTTGCGGCTTCGGTAGGCTGAGATTCAGCCTCATCGGAAGCGGCTACAACACTTTTGACGTTCTGTTCGGATGAATCCGGCGAAGCAGTAGAAGCCTCGACTGCGGCAGAATCGTCCGACGCTACGCCGTTGCTATCTGCGGCATTCGCCGAAGCGCCATCGTTAACCGACGCATCGCTCGCGTTAGAGCCGGTTTCAGAAACGACACCGTCGGCAGCACCGTCCGCGGCACCCGTGCCCTCGCCCGGCGTCGCAGCCTGAGCCACAGCCTTGGCAATGCCCTCGGCGCCTTCGGCCCACAGCTGAGCCGGCGTGGTGCCAAAGGCCATCGCGAAGGCCAGGAATGCCACCAGGCCGCGCTTGGCCACGCCGCATGCAATCGCGCCACGGCGATGCAACGAGGCGCGCTCGCGCTCGTCCTCAAACATATCCATTTGTCCCCCATTGTCTGTACTTGGAGCGTTGCCTTGAGGCTGCCCCACGTCATCGCGCATATTGCGCTCGAGTACCCCCATCGGGGTCCCCCTTCCCTCCAGAGCCCAACACGTACCGGCGGCATACGCCGCGGCCGCGCACAAGATGGGAGGCGATCCGACTTAACCTTACCGACCCGGGTGCGCCGTCCGATCTGCGACGCGAACATCCCGAGCCAAGAGGAATTACGGTTACTGGTACAGCCGGGGACTTGCACCCCGATTCTCCCGAACGCGCAGGAAAACCGCGCATTCGTGCGTCTCCGCACCACCATCTAGGCCATCGATTATTACCGTCAAAATGGTATCACGCAAAAGGGCCTCGCACGCAGGCGAAGCCCAAGGTAAAAGCTATTGTTTGCGATAGGAAAATGCGGTGACGGCCGCAGCCTCTAGTGCTTGCCGCCGTGGCTGTTGAGCCAGATATTGCGACCCAGCATAAGCGCCAGCACCAGCGCGCTCACGTAGCCAAAGAAGCCGATGACCGGAATGCCGAGGACAACTGGCTCGATGCGCGCGTAGTACACCACCGACGAACCGATAAACAGACCGGCGATCACGATAGCCATCGACATGCGGTCGATAATCCCACCTAGCTGTCGCAGCGCCTTATCGCTGCTCATGATCTGCGTGTTCACCTTAAGCTGGCCGCGCGTGAGCATACGCGAAGCCAAGCCCAAATACTCGGCCGCCTCGAGCGAGCCTTTTGCCGCGCGATAGCTGCTCGCGGCCAGATCGCGTCCCATATCACGCACGCGCGCATAGGTGCTTTTTTCGTTTTTGATGTGCGTCTGGATGATCTGGATCATGTTGACGTTGGGCATATACTCGGTCAGCAAACCCTCGAGCGTCACCATGCCGCGCGCGAACATCGTTACCACGCTCGGCAGCTCAACATCGTTTTTGCGCGCCAGGTTTAGCAGCGAGGTCAAAAACTCGCCGATATCCAGATCCTTCAGGTCAAGGCCCGCAAAGTCAGCCACGATAAAGTCCAAATCGGACAAAAAGGCCGAATGATCGAGCTCGGCCGAGTCGCCACGCGTCACGGCGAAGCGCATGAGCGAATCCTTGAGCTTGGGCACGTCACCCTCGGCCACGGCGAAAATCATGTCCTTTACGATACCGCGGTCGTGGCTCGACATGCGCCCGACCATGCCCAGGTCAATAAAGTAGACGATGCCATCCTTGAGGATGATGTTTCCCGCATGCGGGTCGGCATGGAAAAAGCCATCGTCGAGCACCTGCGTCGAGTAGTCCTCGACGATTGCGGCACCGATCTTTTCCAAGTCATAACCCTCGGCCACCAAGCGTTCAGGATCGGCGATCGAAATGCCGTCGACGTAGTCCATAACCACCACGTGCTCGGTGCACAGGTCCAGATAGGATTTAGGGCACGTCACGCCATGAACGCTCTTATGGAACTCGTAGAAGTCGTTGAGGTTTTTGGCCTCGGCCAAAAAGTTGGTCTCCTCGCGAAATGAGGTCCACAACTCCTCGACTACACCGTGCAGGTCAACGAATTGATCGGTGTTGACGAACTTGGAAACGATACGCACCACCGAGCGGATGATATCGATGTCCTGCGCCATAACCTGCTGCGCACCGGGGCGCTGCACCTTGACGGCCACGTCCTCGCCCGTCACCAGACGAGCGCGGTGCACTTGCGCGAGCGACGCGCTACCGAGCGGATTGGGGTCGATCGCATCGAACATCTCCCCCAGGCGCAGGCCGTATTCTTCTTCCAGACAACTGAGTACGACCTCGTACGGCACCGGCTCCACATCGGAGCGCAGACGACGCAGCTCGTCGCAAAAGCGTTGCGGCAGAATCTCGGACCGGTTGGCCAGAATCTGCCCCATCTTGACGAACATGGGGCCGAGTTCCTCGAGCAGGCGGCGCAAACGAACCGGCGTGAGGTTATCCCACACGCGGTACTTTTTGACCAGGCGAACAATCTGTCCGATGCGCTCGCGGCGACCCGCCGGCGTGAGCTGGTATTCCTCGTCCGGCGCCATCGCGTCGGGCTCCTCGGGGACCATATCGACAGCGCGCGGCTTCTTGCGAGCGCCCGAGACGACGGCATCGACCTCATCGACAACCGCCGCCTCGTCACCCAAGGGATCTAGATTGTTGTAATCGGTGGTGGAATCTGCCATCTGCGCTGCTACTCGGCCTCTTCGGTATCCTTCGCATCGTCGGGCTCAACGGACTCGACGGGCACCGAGGTCACGTTGTCCTCGACCGAATCGACGATGTCGCGCACATGGGCCAGGAAGGCCGTGCGCTCGGGGGCGGTCATAACGCGGACGCGGGCAAGGATGAGCTCGTCGAGCACGCGCTGGGCCGCGGTCTCGCCCTGCATGCCCAAGCGCTCGGTCAGATCGGAGATGGTGCCTCCGGCCTGCTCAAACATGTCGGACACACTGCGGGCGATATCGGGGGTGGCGGTGTCCTTGCGGACCTGTTCGCCCTTGGTATTAAGGTCGTCGAGGACCTTTTTGCCGCCTTCGACGGCAACGGCGGCAGCGCCAAAGCCAACGTTGATGGCGCCGTTAACAAGCTGATCGAGTTTCATAACCATGGTTGTCTCCAATCATAAACAACTGCATTGGCGTTCTTGTACCCAAGATCGAGTGAAAGCGACAAAGCGTTTTAGCGCTATTCGATCGACGGGAAATCCCTACCTCACGTTGTCGTTCATCGCGAAAGAGTTCTTCATGGCGCAGCTCGTGGTGTAGAGCACCTTGCCCAGTAGAGCATCGGTTTCCACGCGAACACGCTCGGCAAAGGCCTCGTTGGCGCGTGCAAGTTCGGCAGGCACTTCGGCCTCGGGCAGCGCGGCTACGACAGCGTCGACGTCATGGATCTGCTTGTGGCCCATGCCACCGACCTTCTCCTGATAATCCTCGACGGCGCGACCGCACTCGTGGAAACGGACATCGGCCAGGGCGCCGATCAGGCGGTTGGCCCAGTAGAAGTTCTCGGACGTCACGCGAGCCTGCGTGTCGGCATAGTACTCGGGCATGGTCTCGACGTTGGCGTACAGCGGAACCAGCGCGTTAAACGAGTTGGAGCCAAAGGCCATCCACTGCACGGCGCGGTAGGCCGGCTGCGCATAGGGGCGCAGCTGCAACACGGCGAGCTGGCTGTTGCGGTTGATGCCGATGGGGCGATAAGCGCCACGCGTGGCGGGCGTGCCCTTGCTGCCGTAGCAGTCGTACTCCGTGCCCTGGTAGTGGCTCGAAAGCACGTACTTAATGTCCTCGATGGTCACCTTGCGCTCGGGCACGCGGCTCCAGGGGATATCGTCGCTCTCAGGCGTGTAGTCGGCATCGGGGCCGTCCCACACGTCGCTGGGGTTGAGGCAGCGCTGCATGTACCAGGCGCGCGGCGTGTTGTAAACGTGGTCGCTGTCGCTGTGCGAGCCAAAGGCCTCGCGCGGGTTGAATACCGTCGCCGGGCCGTCGCCCTCGACACCCAGCGTCAGGTCCAGATGCCACTCGGCCATCCAGGAGCGCAGGTCGGCGGAGCACATGTGGTCGGTCTGGGCGCCCTCGGCGTCGTCCAGGTCAAAGCTGTCGATACCCAGCTGGTTGGGCATGGTCACATAGGCGTCATCGGGCACGCGCTTGGCGATCCAGTGGTGGCCGCCGATGGTCTCGAGCCACCAGATCTCGTCCACGTCGCTAAAGGCGATGCCGTTGTTCTCGTAGGTGCCGTAGCGCTCGAGCAGATCACCCAGGATACGAACGCCGTCGCGAGCGGACTTGGCATACGGCAGGACCAGGGTCACCATGTCCTCCTCGCCCAGACCGCCGGGCTGCGCCGGAACATAGCCGTCCTCGTCCTCGTTGCCCTTGGCGGGCACGTAGTCGACGAGCGGGTCGGCGCCGCGAACGCGCTCGTTGGTGGTGAGCGTCTCGGTTGCGGACATGCCCACATTGAGCTCGTTGAAACCGGCCTCGGCCCAGATGCCGTGGCCCGGGACAACATCGGGGACGCTCGTGTAGCGCATGGGGTTATCGGGCAGTTCAACGGTCAGGTGACTCAGGACGCTCGTGTAGACGCGCGGCTGCTCGTCGGGATGCACCACGCGCATACGCTTGGGCTCAAACACCCCGTTGGACGAGTCCTCGTTGCGGGCAACCAACGTCGACCCGTCGTAGCTCGCGTTCTTACCAACCAAAATCGTTGTGCACGGCATGCGCATCCTCCTTGAGCGAAGAAATCAAACGATAACAGTGTATCGCTTCGGCGCAGAAAGGGCGAAACCGCGGCGCTGGCAACCCCTGTGGTCAAAAAATGCCAAATGTGAGTACTGTCACCAATTTAGTAACATCAATTTTGCTACGTATGGGTGTCAAAAGTCTACATTTGTTCAAAGATTAGATGATGTAATTCCTCATAGGTCCAATAAAATAGGCTCTTTATCGATAATAAATATCGTTAGAGAGCCTATTTGACCTAAAGAATATGTGACTATCTTGGCAACAGTACTCATATTTGGCATTTTTTGTCCACGGGGTATAGAGCTAACCCCTCAAACAGCCCAAAACGCCTATTTCGATGCGCGCTCGGCCGCCTCGATCACGTGTTTGGCGAGGATCGCTGTCGTCACAGCGCCCACGCCGCCCGGCACGGGCGTGATGGCGTTAACGACCGGCTCCGCAGCATCAGAATCGACGTCACCCACCAACTTGCCAGCGGCCTCGTCCCAATTAATGCCAACATCAATGATCGTCTGGCCCTCTCGAACCGCATCCACGTCAATCGTACGCGCGCGTCCAACGGCGGCAACCACAATGTCGGCAGCACGGCACTCGGCAGCAAGGTCGTGCGTATGCGTATGGCACGTCGTCACTGTGGCATTGCGAGCCGTAAGCATGGCGGCAACGGGACGGCCAATCACCAGCGACCGACCAACGATCGCGACCTTGGCCCCATCCAGCTCAACGCCGTAATGATCCAGCAAAGCAAGCACGGCTTCGGCTGTGCAGGGGGCAAAACCCTCGCCGCGCCCCGAAAGCGTGGTGAGCAGCGAAGCCGGCGTCATGGAGTCAACGTCCTTGGCGGGATCGAGCGCTGCGGCGACGGCGTTCTCGTCAAGGCCGGCAGGCAGCGGGCGGAACATCAGACAGCCATGAACAGCCGAATCGGCATTGATGTCCTCGATGGCCGTCAACAGCTCGTTCTGCGAAACATCGGCGGGAAGCAAAATGCGGCGAGATTCAATGCCAACCTTCTCGCAGCGCTTGAGCGCACCGCGCTCGTAGGATAGGTCGTCCTCGCGCTCGCCCACACGAACGATGGCCAGCGTCGGCACAACGCCGCGCTCGCGCAAAGCCACGCAACGAGCAGCGAGTTCCTCGGTCAAAGCGCGAGCAACGGGAGCACCCTTCAGCAGTTCAGCCATGGCTATCCCCTCTTCCTTGCAGCGTCGGCGGCGCGGCGCGCCAGCGCATCGGCGCGCGGCAGCCACATATCCAGCAGCTCATCGCACGCTGCCTCGAGCTCCTCGGCGCGTACGCGATCCTTCATAGACGTGGTGTTCGCAAAGAGTGTCAAGCTCGCGCCCTGCATAGCGGCACGGCAGAACACGGCGCCGCACGCCACATCGGACAGCAGCTGACGCGAACCCTTGTCGGCCATGTCCTCGAGCAGCGCCAGTGCACGCCCGCAGGCATCCATAATGCGATACGGCGGCATAGCGGCCACATGCAGCGCATCCTGAATCGCGGACGCTCGAGCCTGATCGTCGCGCGGAATACCGTACGCCGCGGACACCTGCCTGTAGGCACGAACGTCCTCGGCAACCAACTCGACAAGCTCCTGGGCCAACTCATCAGCCTGGGCAAACGCGCGCGTCAGATCGTCCGCGCGATCCGCAAGCGCGGGATTGGTTGACCCATAACGAGCGACCATCCCGCACAGCGAGGCGCCCAGCGCGCCCACAAAGGCGCTCGCGCTGCCACCGCCGGGAACCGGCTCGCGCGCGGCAAGCGCCTCGGCAAACCCGCGGCAGGTCTTGTCCATCATCTCTTGGCTCATGCGCATGCACCCTCAAGTCGTATACATCGGTCGGGTGGCAACCGCCGACCGACCGCATCGATCACATAATGGTGCTTAGTCTAGCCCATAAGTACATAAGCGTCAGCGCAACTGGCCATCGCGGATTTCTATGACGAACGATAGGCCATGTCAACGCAAGCATGGGACACATGGCTCACCTTTCGGGACTCCCGAACGGCACAAACTGGGGCATATCTATAAGTAAGGAACCCGTTGGGGCACGGCCGCGTACACGCGCCCCTTTAAAACAACGGGCACCTCACCCCGGGGAGAGCCGGCAGCACCGGCCCTCCCCTCTTTTGGACCCGCGCATATTGCCACTTAACGGCGCAAATCCGGCCCTCAGAATGGGACACATGGCCCACCCTAGCGAGCCGTCCACGCGTACAGTAAAGGCAGGTAATCCATGGGCGGTTACAGATCGAGGAGGACACGACCATGAAAAAGAAGGCCTTTGCGATTCTCACCCTCTGCATCAGTCTCTTTGCCGCAGTTGCTCTGGTGGGCTGCGGTGGCAGCGGCGACGCTACCGGCAGTGGTGGTGGCGGCGGAGCAGAAAAGCCAGCCGTGGATATGAGGACCGACTTCATTTGGTTTAAGGTCGAGGTCCCCGAGGGCGTCGAGATCGCCGACGTCGCCGGCGACACCGCCGACAGGGCCCAGTTTAAGTTCACCGAGAGCGAGCACGCCAGCGATCGCTTCATCCCCGTCTTCGACTCTGACAAGAACGCCGACGAGCTGTTCGACTACGAGGCCAAATGGAAGGCCAACTTTGAGTGGACCGAGAATGATCCCGTCAAGTACAACGGCAAGACCTGGCGCAACGCTTCCTACACGCACACGGGCGGCGTGACGACCGAGTACTTCACCGACGTTGACGGCGGGAGCGTGTACGTGCGCATCGACAGTGTCGAAGAGCACAAGGATGCCGTCGAAACCATGATGAAGTCTCTGGAATTTGCCGACGACATCGCCGAGGCAAAGACCGAGGCCATGGATGTTAAGCTCGACGATATCGAGATTAAGCGCTAAGCGACTCGCGAGCGCAGCGGGAAACACGGGCGCAGTGCAAGCAAGCGACGATACCCCAGCGCTTTGCACCAAGGGAGGATCGGCTCGCCGGCCCTCCCTTTCTTATGCCGATAGCCGGCGAACGCGAGGGTGCCGGGCGGCAAAACCACCCCCAGCGCGGTAGCAGCACAAATAGACAAGCGCCCCAACGCGTCCGCTCGCCGATTTATAGCGCCGCGCAGACAATTGAGCCGGCTCCTTTAAACATCCGGGCAGTAAAGTGACCAAAATAAGTGCATAACCGCACCCTGCGAATGGAGGAGTTATGACCGAACACCACGCCATCAGTCGCCGAGCGTTTACGTTGGGCCTAGGACTTGCGGCGCTGTCGCCGCTTGCAAGCCTGCCCGAAACCGCGACGCTGGGCCTTCCCCTGCGCGCGGCATTTGCAGACGACGCTGCCACAGCGTCGGCCAACCTCAACAATTTCGTCATTCGCCTTCGCCCCGCGGGCTATTTTCGCACCGCGAGTGTCAACGAAGACGGCAACGTCATCGGCAACGTTTGCCACCTGTTTAATGACGGCACGTCCAACAAGCTCATCCTCGAGCACGTGGCGACCGATACAGACAATACAAATTGGTATGCCATTCGCACCTTGCTCAATTTCGAAGAGCACGAGAAGACGGGCTACAGCATTTGGTCGGTCGACGGCGACTCGGACAAAGATGGAAAGGTTATCCACGTATGGAGTGGCGAGTACGACCATAAGGACAGCCGCGCCTATACGTTCGACCCCCAGTCCGACGGAACTTATATTATTCGAGACCGCATATACACGAAAAACGGCATTAACTACCTGGCCATAGAATCGAAAGGCAAAGACCAAGACAACAACAAGATTTGCCAAAAGAAATATTCCATTCCGTGGGAGCTCGAGCTTGTCGGCTACAGCATGGACAAGACCAATGCCACAGTTAGCAGCATCGACTGGACCACGTATAGCAGCTACGTCGACGGACCATGTTGGATGAGCCACGTCGAAGGCAACAAGTACCTCGACGAGCTGAGCATCCCGGGCACGCACGATTCGGGAACTTGCAGCGTGGACAACGACACCGAACCCCAATCCTCGCAAGCAAAGTGCCAGCAGGACTACATCCCCACGCAGTTGCTCGAAGGCATTCGCTATTTTGATATCCGACTCGGAAAAGGCAACGACCCCGGCATCGACCATGGAAGTTGCTACCTGCTCAAAAAAGACGGGCACTTCATGCATCTCTCCGATGTCGTTGGCTACTTCAAAAAGTTTTTGAACGAAAATCCGTCAGAAGCGCTCACCATGCTTGTATCCCGAGGCAACAACGAGGCTACTGACGAGAGCCTTACGACGGCTTTCGCCAAGGTTTTGGACGACAACCCCAAACTGTTCTATACGTCGAGCCGCGTTCCCACACTGAACGAGGTGCGCGGAAAGATCGTCCTGCTGCGCCGATTTGGACTCGCCGGCGACAGCGTAAGCGGCCACACGTGGGGCCTCGACCTAACCGAATGGGACAACAAAATCGCAACACACCCCAGCAGCTCCTCTATGTGTCTCGTCCAAAACGCGCAAGGCTTTGAAGCCGCAGGGGAAACAGGCGACAAAAAAGCCTATTGCACCAAGGTATATGCCCAGGACCATTACGAATGCACCGGAACCGACAAGATCAGCTGGGTCGATATGGCCCTGCAGGAGACGGCTAAGCTCACCCGCAACGAGGTAGATGTCGAGGACGATAACGGGGCCAAGGAGCAAGTCCTGGAGCGCTGCTGGTCTATCAACTACACCAGCTGCACGAATCACAAGCAAGGAAGCAATCCTTTTACCGCAGCGCGAGTCGTCAACGAGCATCTGTACAAGAGCCCGTACATCAATCCCAGCGGCATCGAGGATACAAAGTCAGATTACCTCAAGCACATTGGCATCATCGCATCCGACTTTGTTGATGCGGCGCTGGCCCGGAGCATCTACCAGCGCAATTACAATTACGATACGAAGCACACGCAGTCGGCTTCGTACTGCCTCCCGACCCGCATGCGCATGACGTACGGCGACTCGCTGAGCGATGCCTCACTCCAGGATGGCAAGACCATTGGCGAGGGTCATTTCCGCCTCGTCGACAGCAGCAACGTACTCAACGTAGCAGCCTCGGGCCGTGCATTTGCCATCGAATACGTTGATGTCGACGCCCTGGGCAACGAGACCGTTACGGGGCTGCAGGGTTTCGTGCCCATCGATATCGACCCGCGCGCGCTGACGCCCCATTTTGAGGGGCTTGAAGGCCTTAAGGCCGGCGAAGACGTGCGCGCCAAGATTGTGGCATCACTCGAGGGCAAGCTCGAAACCGATGCCTGCACGGCCCAGCTCGAGTTTGTGCGCGACGCGAACGGCGCTCCGGGCACGGCAATGGCCGAGGGCGAAACATTTGCCGCAGGGACGTACTGGGTGCGCGCGAAAGGCCTTTTGGGCGACGCGGCGCAAAACTACAAGCTTGCTAATGACGGAGCCGCGAGCTTTACCGTAGCGGCCTCGGACGGTGCAGGCGGCGCCGGCACCGGCAGCGGCACGGGTTCCAACGCAGGCAGCACTGATAAGAACGGTAAGGGCAACAAGGGCAAGGGCTCGGGCAGAAAGCTCGCCGACACGGGCGACAGCTCTGGCGTTGCCGCCGGGCTCGCTGCCGCCGCCGTGGCGACAACGGTCGCCGGCGCGGCAATGCTTGCCAGTGACCGCGAAAACGCTGGGGACGACAGCGAATAGGCAAGCCCGCCTTTTAGACACATCGACTCAATCGGGGGCGCAGGATACCGTTCTGCGCCCCTAGCTTTTGCAGATGAGTGAGCAGCGTGTCCAGCACGCTCGCAGGTCGAGCAACTAGCCAGCGCGTCGCCCAATGCACAGCCGCAAATTTAGTCCGAACGTCGCTATCGGCTACATCACCGAGTTCAGCACGTTCACGAATTCCTGAGCCTGGGAATGACTGCTCAGCCTGTAGGAACAGGCGGTCAGCAACCTATTACGAAGGAGCACGCGCTTACCCTTGACCCTGTCGACACCCGTAATGTCCTTGAGGTAGACGATTTTGGTATGGGTGCCGAAGAAGTTGTTCTTCACGACCGCCTCGATACGATTGGGATAGATGCTTATTCCCTTGAAAACGCCGGCACCCTTATCGTGAAACAACAACGTGTTGTCATCCACGCGCGCCACCCCCATGGAGTTCGATAAAACTATCTCTATGACCACATTTTAGTCACTACAAACCCTTTTTGCGGTCACGCGCAGGGCACCAAAACGTGTCCGCACGAGCAAATAGACTAATACAACAACGAATATAAGCCGTTATCCAAGGATGGCGCCGCAAAACAAAGGATTAGCAATAGCTAAGATTTAAGCCTAAAACCCTTAGGAAGTGCTAATATATAGTTATTGAAAGAGGCTGAGATGCAGAGACGCGAATTGATCCGTATCCTCGAAGAAGCCGGCTTCATCTCGAAAGGAGGCACTAATCACGAGAAGTTCGTCAAAGGCGACAAGCTCGTGCTCGTAAAACGCCACCGAGAGATCGAGGATCAAATTGCCAAAAGAATCCTAAGGCAGGCAGGGCTTCGATAGCTCATCCTCATCACATTTCGCATCACTTTTTAAAGGAGGTCTTACATGGTTTACGTATGGGAATTTGAGTTCTTTGATTCGGACGGTATGGTCGATGCCGTGCCATGTGGCCCGCTGGGCGGAGGAGGAACGTTTGGCTCCGACCTAAACGACGCTGTCGAAAGCGCCGCCGATTTTCTCGCATGTATGGTCGACGATCACCTTATGGGCGGCGTCGATCTTCCCGCGCCGGACTTTGGACACCAGCCACAACACGGCGGCAAGATTATCGCCGTGGCCGTCAGCCGCGAGCTCGGCGACATCCCCGCCGTCACCGCGGCGGACACCGCTCGCATGCTTGGCGTTAGCACGGCAAGGGTATCGCAGCTGATAAATGCTGGGCTGCTGGATTCTTGGAAGGACGGCACCAAGCGCATGGTATCCAAAGCTTCCATCGAGGCACGACTCGCCGAGGCACCAAAGGCAGGGCGCCCAAAAGAGGTCCCTATTGCTGTATAAAGCAATAGCGTTGCGGGTTTTCATTTGTCAGATTAGCTGACAAGCTCTCCCAATTCGGGACTCACTGCGTCCCGAATTGGGCTGGACACATTGTCGCTGATTGCCACGCATCTCCAATCCGAAGTGCAAGAGGAGTTTTCCATGACAGACAGACCGAAAACAACGCTACGCGACTGTATTTACGGGCTTGCCGTCGGCGACGCGCTGGGCGTTCCCTACGAGTTCATGCCCCGCGGCACGTTCGAATGCACGGACATGATCGGCTACGGCACGCATGGGCAGCCCGCCGGCACCTGGAGCGATGATACATCTATGACGCTTGCTACCTGTGACTCGATTAGGGAGCTCGGGCATATTGACACCGCAGACATGCGCGACAAGTTCGTAGGCTGGATTGCCCGTGGCGAGTATACGATTGACGACGTTTTCGATTACGGCGGCACGACCGCCCGCGCCCTGCACACCGGCAAAGGAGGCTCCGGCGAGCGCGACAACGGCAACGGTTCGCTCATGCGCATCGCGCCCCTGGCGTTCACCGATGCGACAGACGATGAAATCCGTGAGGTCTCTGCAATCACCCACGCTCATAGAACATCGACCGAGTCATGTGTCACGTTCATCGAGCTGTTGAGGTCCGCGATGGACGGCGCGCTCCCCGAATGGGCACTCTGTCTGAAAGATGTACCCGAGCATGAAATCAGGTCCGGTGGCTTCGTGCGCGACACGCTTAAGGCAGCCACTTGGTGCTTCGTCAACACTAACAGCTACGAAGATTGCGTGCTTGCCGCCGTCAACCTGGGCGACGACACCGACACCACCGCAGCCGTCGCAGGCGCCCTCGCCGGCACGGCCTACGGTATCGGCGCAATTCCGCAGGAGTGGATCGATACCCTGCGCGGTAAAGAGTTGATTGAGAACTGCTTGTTTTAGGGCGCCATTCAAGAAATAAGGTAGGAGGCATCGTGGAGAGGGAGATCGCGAATATCGATGAGTTCAAAATGGACGAAAACGAGACCCCGATACTCCCAACGGGACTGAGGGAGGAAGAAAACCTCTATGTCCTCCCCGACGGGCGTCACCTCCCCTGCGGGGTCTACCGGACCGAAGATGGCGGCTCGCTCATTTATGAGCCATCCGAACTAAGCTTCTTCGGGCAGATGCTTGCCCAATTCAAAGAGAACTAGAGGCTTGATTGCCCGTTAGATCGACACTGCTCAAAACCAGGGGGCAGGCTATCCTCCACCGCGGCCCGTGAGGTAGAATTATGCCTGCCGCGGAATCCGCCTGCGGGCAACGCTCTAATCTCTGATTGGGGTGAAGCCTATGAACTTGTTTCTTGAAATCCTGCGCCTCTCGATGTATGTAACCGGCATCGTCCGGAACCTCTACTCGATCTGGCGGGAATATAAGCAGTAACGGATAGCGAAGGGAGTCATGCAAAGGGCCGGTTGCACCCGGCCCTTTAGACGATAATACCTGCGTTGCCCGCGCTTCCAAAGTTGACCGACTGAGGAGCGGGTTCCGCGGCACATCCTGATTTTACCCAGTGGCAAGGCTCTTTTACAGCCGTTCCACCGTTTATTTACATCTGCCAATCAAGACGAGACTACTACGCACCTTTATTACACACGATGTTTTCAGCCTGGTATAAACAAGTTCAATAATAGAATGCAAATCCAACCATCATGTCTGATTACGAAAGGATTTTTGCCTTTTCTGCAGCAAACTCTTCCTCGGTAAGTACTCCACTCTCACGCAGTGCTGCAAGCCTCTCAAGCCTTGCAACTACATCAACCACTATCCGCCAGCGTCTCAATAGTCTGTGAAACCTGCGGATACCGCTCGAGCTCCTTCGATAGGGCATCGACTATCTCGGCAATATTCTTTGCATTTTTGCCCCCGTTTAATACGTTTGCCCTGACCTTAGATGACGACTTGACAGTAACGCCAGATCCGCCTTCAACTGGAACAACCGAAATACTGATATTTTCGCCCCAAGACCAAAGGCTCATACCAATCTCGGCTGCAACTGTTCTTGTTGTGGGCGATGCACTATCAACTTTTACTTTAGGCTGCTTTTCCATAGCTGTCTTCAAGGCATTAAACGTGTCGTCAGGAGAATACGGTACCTGAAGCTGAAGCTGCTGATCCGCAAAACCCATAATCTGGCCTCCGCTTCTTACAAGATTAAGGCTATCGGCAATGGTAGCACGTTCCCAGCAGTCTTAAATTCGTCTCATGACCTTGCGATGCAGCCCGACACCCCGGCACCACTCCCCTACTTACCAAAGATCGCAGCGAGCAAGCCCTTGCGTTTGGGCTTTTCCTCTCGATAGGAACCCTCGGCCGCCGCTGCCACCTGACGCGGCTGCTCGCCGCCTCCACGGCGCACGATCTGGTATAGGAAGGGCGATTTAACGTATTTGACCTCGATGGGCGTGGCATGCACGGTGCTTTCGCTCGACAGCATCACGTTGGGATTGAGCGGTGCCACCACATGCGTCTCACGCTTGTCGCTGAACACTACCGCGGCCGCACGACCCGTCTGGCCGTTCACGGCGATGCGCACTTGCTCGCCGTCGCGGCTATCCGACGCCGGGCGATCGACAAAGTAGACCGGCACCATCACCAGGCCGTCCTTGTGCTTGCGAGCCTTGCGCGCCCACGTGCGGATGCTCTTTTTATTGAGCCCCAGCACCGCCTCGGCATCGTTGCCGGCAACGTCGAGCGCCAGTTTATCAATAACCACCTGGTCCTTGGTGGACGCATCGACAGAAACGACGCGGAAGTCGCCTTCCTGCATGGCGGGATCGAACGGGCCGACCTTGGCAAAGTCCCACGGCTCCAAAATGCCCATGAGGCGAACGTCCAGGTAGTTTGCCCTGGGATATGCCCAGTCGAGCACCTCGTAGTACACCAGGGTCTCCTTGCTCAGGCCCTTGCCCGGGAAGCTCGCCATCATGCGCAGGTCCGCCAGCGCCATGGGGAAATAGAAGAGCATCATGTCATTTTGGATTGCGTCTTCTACATCGTGACCGGCAAAGACCTCCGGGTACTGGCGCACCAGCTGTAGCGCGTTGGCACGTGCCTGCTGCGGCGATATCTCACAGGGGACGCCCTGTTCGGGAACGTATTCGGCACCCACGCCCATGGTCAGGCGCTTGCTAAACGCACCGGGCTTGAGAAGGTCAGCCATACCGATTTTGTTGCCGCAGGACGGGCACTCAAACACGCGCTGGGTCGATGACCCCTCAAAGGACGCGCCGCAGAAGGGGCAGGGAATGCTCACGTGCGTCGCCTCTTGGAACTCCTGCGCCGTTCCGCGATCTTCCCACAGCAGATGCTCCAGAACCGACTGATTGCGCCAGTGCGAATTGAAGAAATACCAGTCCGGGTCCTCTGGGCGCTCGAGCTGCGAGACGTGCGTGAGCTTGAGCAGCCCGTCAACCACCGTCAACGGCGTATGACGGATACCCAGGGCGCTCTTGGGCTCCCCGGCATCCGCCTTCCACGGAATAACCGTTTCGCAATAGGCGCACTCAAAGCTGCGCTTTGCCTGGTGCGAATACATGGGGCCGCCGCAGTTTTGGCATTTAATGGCAAACATCTCGTCCATGGAAACGTCCTCCTTTGCACAGGGCTGTCGACATTCAGTATGTCGAGCAAATCAGCGCGTGCCCATACCCATGTGGCCCAAAATGGAGCACTCGGTCGGACGGGAAGGCGCAGTGAACCCGAAGGCGCGCGGACGGTCGCCCCCTCCGCCTCGCGCCCGTTAGCGCCGGCAGACCATTGCTGCATTTTCTGAACATCGGTACACGTTGCGTCTGTGCGAGCTACACTATCCCCTTAAACATGATTGTGAGGACGATCGTCATGCTATTTGTAAATCGGCTGGTACATACGCTTGTTCCCGGCAGCGAAAGCGAGCCGGTCGATACCTCCTGCCGCACCAACGCGGGTTTTGCCGCAAGCCTCATCTGCATCGGCCTCAACATCACGCTGTGCCTGGCCAAGGGCATAGCTGGTCTGCTCGCAGGCTCCGTCTCGCTTATTGCCGATGCCTTCAACAACCTTTCCGACGCCTCGAGCAACATCGTGAGCCTGCTCGGATTCCGCCTTGCCAGCCGCCCCGCCGACGAGGGGCACCCCTATGGCCACGGCCGCTACGAGTACCTGGCGGGGCTGTTTGTCGCCGTTCTCGTTTGCGCCGTCGGTATCAACCTGATCCTGGAGTCGGTCACCAAGATCATCAAGCCCTCCCCCACCGCGTATTCGGCGCTCTCCATGGCAGCCCTTGTCCTGTCCATGCTCGTCAAGTTTTGGATGGCGGCATTCAACCGCACGCTGGGCAACCGCATCGATTCCGAGACGCTCATCGCCACGGCGCAGGATTCCAAAAACGACGTCATTGCCTCAGCCTCGGTCCTGGCCGCAGCGCTTATTTCGCAGACGACTGGCTTTGACCTCGATGGCTGGGCAGGCCTGGGCGTGGGCATCTTCATCTGCATCAGCGGCATGGGCCTGGTGCGCGACGCCATCAGCCCGCTGCTGGGACAGGCGCCCGACCCCAAGCTCGTCCAGGCAATCCGCGACAAGATCATGTCGTATCCGCAGGTCCTAGGCACGCACGACCTGATGGTGCACGACTACGGTCCCGGCCGCCAGTTTGCCAGCGCACACGTGGAAATGCCCGGCGAGGGCGATGCGTTTGAACATCACGAGATCCTGGACACCATTGAGCACGATATCAAACGGCAGATGGGCATCGGTATCACGCTACACTGCGACCCCATCGCCACCACCGGCGACGACCTGCGCGGCTGGGTCAAGCGCGGCATCATGCAGATCGACCCCGCGCTTTCCATCCACGACCTGCACGAGCACGACGGGTTCGTTTCGTTTGACCTGGTGCGTCCCGACGGCTTTGACATATCCGACGAGGAGCTGCTGGAGCTCGTCACGCGCATCGTGCACGAGCGCCGACCCGACGTCTCATGCGTCGTCACGTTTGATTCGGGCTTTAGCTCGCCCGAGCGTCCGGCCGAGCAGTTGTAGCCCCGCTCCGCTCGCCGCTAGTTTCCCTGCGCTCCCGAGATGCCGTTTTGCAGGGCGTTCCAAGCATCCGTCGCCATGCCGCCCAAGTTCTGCGCGGTATCGCCCAGGTTCTGGGCCGTGTCGCCCAGCTCTTGCGCCTTGTCTCCCAACTCCTGTGCCTTGTTGCTCAGGTCCTCCAGTGTGTTGGAGCTCGAGCTGTCGGTACCGCTTTGGCCGTCGGACGAGTTGTCCGAGCTGTTCTTGTGCGTGAGTTGAATTTCGAGGTTGCCGTTGTCGTTATAGTAGGCAGAAGTAACGACCCAGTTGGCATCGACGACGGGCGTTGAGCCATCATCAGTCAGGACCACGGCATTCGAAAGATCGGCGCCGCGCGACTTGAGGAGCTTCTTGGCGTTGGACCAGTACTGCCCCGGAATATCGCTCAGATCGACGGTACTAGACGAGGCGGACGCGGTTTGCTCGGCAGTGGTATCGGCCGTTGAACTCCCCCGCTTGTTGAGCATGCCCGACACGATGGCAAACACAACCGAGAGAGCAAAGAAGATTGCCAGCACGATGAGGATCTTCTTGATCACGCTCGACGAACGCGACGGCTTCTTCTCCTCGTCCTCGCCATATTGCGGAATCGACTTGGGGTACTCGCGATACGGCTCGCGCGACTCGTAGCGAGGCTGCGCCGTGCGAGGCATATACGTCGTCTGCTGAGGCTGCGGAATGGGATTCTGCGGCAGGTCATCATAGGGATTCGGTGTCGAGGCGGCATAAGAATCCTGCGGCGCGTAATCAAACGGGTCCGGAGCTGCGTCGCCATAGGGGCCTTGCGAAGATACAGCATAAAAATCCCGCGCTGTGTCGCCATAGCCCATAACCCGGGTTGGCTCGGCAGAAGGCTGCGTCGCGGCGGGGTCGGTATAACCGGGGTTGGGAACAACGCGGGTCGCATCGGCGCTATCGCCAGCCTGCGCGGAACCGTAGCCGCCCATCACGGTTGTCTTGTCCTGATCCATGCAACGATTCCTTTCCGTCGCCCGTAAGCATCAAGTTATCCATGCATTCTACCCGCGCAAAAGCCCGTGACGGACAGAGCCCGTCCATATCTACAAGACAAGCGCGGCTAGAAAACAAAAGCCCCGCCGGGCCTTGGTAGGCGCGACGGGGCGGGCAAGCAGCTATGGGCAACAAGCTTAGAACAGGCCGGTGATGTTGCCGTCGTTGTCGACGTCGATGTTCTCAGCCGCGGGGACCTTGGGCAGGCCCGGCATGGTCAGAACACTGCCAGTCAGTGCGACCACAAAGTGGGCACCGGCGGAAACCTTGAGCTCACGCACCGTGATGCGGAAGTTCTCGGGAGCGCCCAGGGCCTTGGCGTTGTCGCTAAAGCTGTACTGCGTCTTGGCGACGCACACCGGCAGGTTGCCAAAGCCGTTCTCGCGCAGCTCGGCAAGCTGACGCTTGGCAGCCGGCGTAAAGTCGACGCCGTCGGCGCGGTAAACCTTGGTGGCGACGGCCTCGAGGGCGTCAGCCACATCGGCGCCGTCCTCATAGGCAAACTTGAGCTCGCTCGGCTGCTCAATCAGACGCATGACCTCATCGGCCAGCTCGAGCGCGCCCTCGCCGCCCTTGGCCCAGACCTCGGAAAGCTTAACGTTGACGCCGAGCTTCTGGCACTCGGACTCGATGAGCGCAAGCTCAGCCTCGGTGTCCGTCGGGAAGCGGTTGATGGCGACCACGCAGGGCAGACCATAAACGTTCTGGATGTTGTCGACGTGACGCAGCAGGTTGGGCATGCCGGCCTTGAGTGCCTCGAGGTTCTCCTCGTTGAGGT